>NZ_VHKL01000005.1:0-300000 GCF_007474605.1 Rhodoligotrophos appendicifer
ACCAGCCTAGCCAATGGACGGCTTTTACTCCGCCCGCACCGCCATCACGTCGGCGCTCCATGGCCTAATTTGTCACCGCCCTGCACACTCGGCGTTTCGCTTTGACCCCTCGATGCGTGGTTTGGGATCTGGACGAGGTTCAGGCGTGGCTCGCAGCCCGTCGCTCAAAACCGATTCTCCGTGCGCCCGGCCCCGACGTGAAGCAACGCCGAGCCCGTCCGGTCAAAGAGCAGGATCGAGCTCCAAGATCGGAATCGACGGCGCGATGAGCGTTGGCACGTACTTCTTGCCATTGACCCAGGCGTCCAGGATGTCCGACCACTCCTGCATCATATGCCGACGCTGCACCTCATATTCGGCTTTGTTATAGACGCCACGCGACGAGCGCCCGTCCTCATGCGCTAGGCACTTTTCGATCCAGTCGCTGTTGAAGCCGAGTTCGTTCAGCAGAGTCGAACCTGTCCGCCGCATGTCGTGAACCGTAAACGGCTCCAGGGGCAATCCTTCCGCCTTCGCGCGCTCAACGACTGCGTAGGTAACCCGATTGAAGGTTGCGCGCGACATCGGAGCATCGGCGTCGTACCGCGACGGCAGAAGGTATCTTGAATTTCCTGCACAGGTCTTCAGGGCGATCATGATGTCGAGCACCTGACGCGACAGGTAGACGTTGTGCGCCTTCGAGCGCTTCATCCGCTCCTTCGGGATCGTCCAGACCGCATTCTCGAAGTCGACTTCGTCCCACACTGCGTCCTGCAGTTCGCTCTTGCGCACCATCGTGAGCAGGTAGAGCCGCATTCCCAGACGGATCGTGGGAAGCGTGGCGATGTGCTCGAGCTGCTTCAGCATCACCCGAATTTCGGAAGGCGAGAGCGCGCGGTCCTTCGGCACGAAGGTGGCGATCGATGCCGGCCCAACTTCGTTGGCCGGGTTGGCGACCTTCTCACCGTGCAGGATCGCAAATCCGTAAATCTGCTTCAGGATATCTCGCACATGGATCGCGGTCGCTGGGGCACCGCGTTCAACGATTTTGCCACAGTGGGTTCTGAGATCGTCGGGCGTGATTTCCGTGAGGAGGCGATTGCGCCAGACCGGCAGAAGCTCTCGCTCGAAGATGGAACGCCGCATGGCGCGCGTGCTGTCGGCCATCGGCGCGGCGGTGAGCCACTTCTCCCCGAACTCGCCAAAACTCTTCGCTTCTTTCAGGCGCCGCTTATCGCGCTGCTTCTCTATCGCCGGCGACCGTCCTTCGCCAATGGCGCGCCTCGCGTCGATGCACTTCTCTCGGGCCCGGGCGAGCGAGATTCCGTCGCGTCCGTACCTGCCCAGATAGACGGTCTCCCGACGGCCGTTGAGCCTGTAGTCTAGGCGAAACGAGATCGCGCCACTGGGCATGACGCGCACATACATGCCGTCACGGTCCGCAATCTTGTAGATTTTCTCTTTTGGCTTCAATGCCTTGATGGCGACGTCCGTCAGCATCCTTACTGCCTCCTGAAAAGTACCGTCAGCACAATTTCGAGGGTTCGTGGCAGATAATTTCTATTATCTTCAGCGACTTAAAGAAAATTAAGTACCGTCACGAGCCTCATTGACCGTGACGGTACTTTGAAAAACTCGCCCAAGCAATATACTGGAGGTCCGTCAGGCAGGCCGCCAGAGCCAAACTCTGCGTACCGATAGCTGCCGACTGTCTTAGAAAGAATTAATTTTTGTTTTCAACGGCTTGTGTCGTATCCTAGCGTAGTTCTGGATACGTCCGGATGGGCGAAAATCATTCCCACTCGATTGTTCCGGGGGGTTTGGAGGTCACGTCATAGACGACACGATTGATTCCCCTGACTTCATTGATGATTCGTGTCGCAACCCCGGCGAGGAACTGGTGATCGAAGGCAAAGGCCTCCGCGGTCATGCCATCGACCGAGGTTACAGCACGCAGGCCGCAGACATAGTCATAGGTGCGGGCGTCGCCCATCACGCCGACGGTCTGCACCGGGAGAAGAACTGCGAATGCCTGCCAGATGTCGTCATAGAGGCCGGCTTTGCGGATTTCGTCGAGATAGATCGTATCCGCCTGACGGAGGATCTTGAGCTTTTCGCGGGTAATCTCGCCTGGAATGCGGATCGCCAAGCCGGGGCCGGGGAAGGGGTGCCGGCGGATGAAATGCTCGGGTAGGCCAAGCTCGCGGCCAAGCGCACGGACTTCGTCCTTGAACAACTCCCGCAGCGGCTCCACCAATTGCATGTTCATGCGCTCTGGAAGGCCGCCTACATTGTGGTGTGATTTGATGGTAACCGATGGACCGCCGGAATAGGAGACACTCTCGATGACATCAGGGTAAAGCGTGCCCTGGGCAAGAAAGGCGGCTCCACCTAGGGTCTTGGCCTCGGCCTCAAAAACCTCGATGAATAGTCGGCCGATAGTTTTCCGCTTCTGTTCAGGATCGCTGACGCCTGCGAGCCCACTTAGAAACATGTCGGAGGCCTCCACATGCACCAAGGGAACATTGTAGGCCCCTCGAAACAAGCTGACGACCTCCTCGGCCTCGCCCTCCCGCATCAGCCCGTGGTCGACGAAGATGCAGGTGAGTTGGTCACCGATGGCCTCATGGATCAAAACGGCAGCAACAGAACTGTCGACCCCACCGGATAATCCGCAGATGACGCGCTCTTTGCCCACCTTCGCACGGATTCGCTCGATCGCAGCCTCTTTGAACGCTGCCATGCTCCAATCACCAGGGCAACCTGCGATTCGATGAACGAAATTCGAGATCAGCTTTGCACCGTCGGGCGTATGGGCGACCTCCAGGTGGAACTGCGTCCCATAAATCTTGCGCGTTTCGTCGGCGATCACGGAAATGGGCGAACCGGGCGCTCTGGCGATCGTCTCAAAGCCTTCTGGCGGTACTGTTACGCGGTCACCATGGCTCATCCAGACGGGATAACGACCGCCGACCTCCCAAACGCCCTCGAAGAGGGGCGAGGACTTCAACACTTCCACGTCGGAGCGACCAAATTCACGATGATGTCCGCCTTCGACTTGGCCTCCCAACATCTGAGCCATCGCCTGCTCGCCATAGCAGATGCCGAGAATAGGGACCCCCTTGCTGAAAATCGCCGCTGGCGGCAGAGCGGCATTTTCCTCGAACACGGAGCCCGGGCCGCCGGAAAGGATAATTGCCTTCAAATTCGGTTTGTTGAGCGCGTCCTCTGCCTTCTCATAGGGCACGATCTCGGAATACACGCCGGCCTCTCGCACCCGGCGCGCGATCAGCTGAGTCACCTGAGAGCCAAAGTCGACAATGAGAATGCGGTCGGTCATGGGGTGGGGGCCTTTTGGTCTGGCGACTGAAGGCGACACCGCATAACCGAGATCGACGCCAGTTGCAATTGTCCCATGGACCCACCCTCCGGCCTGGGGGCGAGAGGAGGATGCGTTCAATCGACTGAGGAAGGGAGTAAACCATTCAAATCAGCAAAATCAACGCAGATGGAAGGGCGCCACCGAACGTTGCCCGATTATAGTCAAGGCCCGGCAATAGCGTTGAGACTGTTCTCAAGCTGAGAAAGCAGCGCGAAGAGAGACCATTATGGCCCTGCAACTTCTCAGTGATCAAGGCTATCCGACTGATCCTTATGATCGGCGTGCACAAATTTATCCAAGATTGACCGATGACATGGCAGAACGGGCCACAAGCTACGGAACGATCGAACAGGTCGCGAGGGGGACCCACCTTTACATTCGTGGTCAGCGCCACGCGGACTTCTTCATCGTATTGGGCGGTTCTATTGAGATCTTGGAAGCGGAGGAGGACGGAACCCTCAGGTTGCTGACGACGCATACGCTACATGAGTTTACCGGCGAGTTGGACTTGCTCAGTGAACGGGCAAACCTCGTGACAGCCACGACCGGCGAAGACAGCGCGCTGATCCGCATGGAGCGCACTGCGTTTCACAGATTTCTTTCCGCAGAGCCCGATATCGGCGAGATCATCATGCGGGCCTTTATCCTTCGTCGCATGGGCTTCGTAGCGCATAACCAGGCCGGAGTGGTTCTGGTCGGCTCCAGCAGAGAAGGCGACACGCTTCGGCTGCAGCGATTTCTCGTGCGGAACAATTATCCGCATCGGCTTGTGGATCCCGAGCTGGATGAGGATACGCGCCACATGCTTTCGGTCTTAGATGTCGCGGTGGCCGAACTTCCTGTGGTTCTAGCGCCTGGCTCCCCAGTTTTAAGGAACCCGACCACGTCAGCCTTGGCTGACGCTCTGGGCCTGACGGAGATCGTTGAACCCTCGGAAGTTTTTGATGTCGTCGTCGCGGGCGCGGGACCTGCGGGCTTGGCAGCGGCAGTCTATGCGGCGTCCGAAGGCCTCAAGACGCTCGTCATAGAAGAACTGGCCCCCGGGGGGCAGGCGGGAACGAGCTCACGGATTGAGAACTACTTGGGATTTCCCACGGGGATATCCGGTCAGGCCCTGGCTGGGCGCGCCCAGGTTCAGGCGCAGAAATTCGGTGCGAGACTGATGATATCGCGCCAAGTGACGTCGATAAAATGTGATCAACGCCCCTATCAGATTGGCTTGGATGACGGACAGGAAGTCAACGCACTCGCAGTCGTTGTCGCGACAGGCGCCCGGTATCGGAAACTCGATCTTGACAATTATGCGAGGTTCGAAGGCCAAGGGATCCACTACGCGGCAACTGCCATGGAGGCGTTGCTGTGTCAGCAGCAGGAAGTCATCGTTGTCGGAGGGGGGAACTCTGCAGGGCAAGCGGCTGTGTTTTTGTCTCGCACGGTGAAGCATGTCCACATCTTGGTTCGTGGCGCCGGTCTTTCCGAGACCATGTCTGACTACTTGATCCAAAGAATTGATTCATCTTCCAAGATAACGTTGCACCCGAGAACTGAGATCAGCGCTCTGGGAGGCGAAAAATATCTGGACAGAGTGACCTGGACCAATGTGGACACGGGAAGAAGCGAGGTCCACGCAATTAGCAACATCTTTGTCATGATCGGCGCCGTCCCCAATACGGAATGGCTGCGCGGTTGCCTCAAGATGGATGATAAAGGCTTTGTTCAGACTGGGAGCGATACCGGCTCTTCGGCTTCTCCGCTGTTTGCGACCACGACCCCGGGAGTGTTTGCAGTTGGCGATGTGCGCTCTGGGTCCGTGAAGCGGGTCGCCTCTGGAGTAGGCGAAGGATCGGTCGTTGTTCAGGCGATCCATCGTTTCCTGTCCGAGCCGACCTAGGCAATTCACCTTTGTTTTCGGACGATGAGATGGCATGAACACAGGTGTCTGGAGGACGTCAGGGGATGAGCTTGGGCGAGGAGCGGAAAGGCGGGCTGGATGCTCAAGGGGCATGAGGTGACGAGGTGAGCCGTCCTTTGGACGGCATTCTGGTGGTCTCGTTGGAACAAGCTATTGCTGCACCTTATTGCAGCCGGCAGCTGGCTGACTTGGGCGCCCGAGTCATTAAAGTTGAGCGACCTGATGGCGGCGATTTTGCACGCGCCTATGATACACGCGTCCACGGCCTATCGAGCCATTTTGTCTGGACCAATCGCTCCAAGGAGAGCTTGGCCATAGACGTAAAGCAACCTCGAGCAATCGCTGCTCTAAGGACATTGATCGACCGCGCCGATATATTCATTCAGAATCTCGCTCCGGGAGCCGCGAACCGTTTGGGTTTGGGTAGCGGGGACCTTCGTGCCGAGAACTCGCGCCTGATCACCTGCTCAATCTCTGGGTATGGGCCAGATGGTCCATGGGAAAATCGCAAAGCCTATGATCTGCTTGTCCAAGCAGAAGGGGGATTCCTGTCCGTTACCGGGACCCCTGAACAGATGGCCAAAGCGGGCATCTCCATTGCCGACATAGCCGCGGGTACCATGGCGCTTCAGGGAATTCTCGGTGCACTGTTGCACCGCGAGCGGACGGGTAGGGGAGACCATATCGAGGTTTCCATGCTTGAGGCGATGGCAGAGTGGATGGGCTTCCCTCTCAATTACTCCCTTGATGGAGCACCACCCCCTCCGCGGGCGGGTGCCGGCCATGCCACCATATTTCCCTATGGACCCTACCAAACCTCCGATGGCGCCGTGCTCTTTGGTCTGCAGAACGACAGGGAATGGGCGTCCTTCGCGCATATTGTGCTGGAACGACACGACTGGGCCGAAGACGAGCGATTTCGGGGCAATTCGGGGCGCGTGTCCCATCGCGATGAGATCGATACGGTGATCCGCAGCGTGTTTGAGGGGCTGAGCACCAGCACTGCCATCGCCAGGCTCGACCAAGCCGGCATAGGAACGGCAAGGGTCAACGACATGGCGGCCCTTTGGGCTCACCCTCAATTGAAAGCCCGGGACCGCTGGGGCTGTGTTGAGACGCCCGGCGGGTCTATTCAAGCGTTGAAGCCGATTTCCGGCGATAGCTGGACGCCGCGCCTGGACGCCGTGCCGGCTCTCGGCCAGCACAGTGAAAAAATTCTTCAGGAAATCGGGGTCTCGCCAGCTGATATCCAGGCCCTGACGGCTGGCCCTTCCTAACATCTGAGAAGCTCAGGAATGCAAAATTCAGTCGAAGGCTACGGCGATATGCGCGAGGCGCTGCGTGAGCTGTGTGGTCGATTCCCAGCGGAATATCATCGGCGTCATGATGAGAAAGCTACCTATCCAAAGGAATTCATCGACGCCCTAACGTCGGCAGGCTGGCTGGCCGCAATGATACCCGAGGAATTTGGCGGCTCGGGATTGGGGCTCACCGAAGCGACGATCGTCATGGAGGAGATCAATCGTTCAGGCGCCAATGCCGGTCACTGTCACGGGCAGATGTATAATATGAGCACGCTGCTCCGGCACGGTTCCGATGAGCAAAAGAAGCGCTACTTACCCGAAATCGCCACCGGTGCGTTACGTCTGCAGTCCATGGGAGTTACTGAGCCCAGCACGGGAACGGATACCACGAAGCTGAAGACGACAGCAGTGCGCACGGGCGATCGCTATGTCGTCAATGGCCAGAAGGTCTGGATATCCAGGATACAGCATTCTGATTTGATGATCCTTCTGGCGCGAACGACGCCCCTGGATCAAGTGAAGCGTAAATCGGATGGCCTGTCGATTTTTCTGGTGAATCTTCACGATGCCATCGGCCATGGCCTAACGGTTAAGCCAATCCGAAACATGGTCAATCACGAGACCAACGAACTCTTTTTCGATAATCTTGAGATTCCGGCAGAGAATTTGATCGGTGAGGAGGGAAGGGGATTTCGTTACATCCTCGATGGCCTCAATGCCGAGCGCACGCTGATCGCTGCGGAGTGCATCGGTGACGGATACTGGTTCATAGAAAAGGTCACGAACTACTCCAAGGAGCGGATTGTCTTTGATCGCCCTATTGGTCAGAACCAAGGGGTGCAGTTTCCCATCGCTCGGGCCTATGTGAACGTCGAGGCGGCAAATCTGATGCGGTACGAAGCGTGCCGGCGTTTCGATGCGCATCAGGACTGTGGTGCGCAGGCGAACATGGCCAAGTTGTTGGCTGCCGATGCCTCATGGGAGGCCGCCAACGCTTGTATCCAGTTTCATGGGGGCTTCGGCTTCGCGGCGGAATATGACGTGGAACGCAAGTTCCGTGAGACCCGCCTCTATCAGGTGGCTCCGATATCGACCAATCTCATCTTGTCCTACGTTGCTGAGCATATCCTAGGACTACCCAGGTCGTTCTAAGGATGTCGCCTGGACCTAGAAGTTCGATGCCTCAGTTGAAGCCGTCGTTCGGAATGGCCAGAACTCTCCCGCAATGCTTGCAATGAACCGCATCTCTGTCGTGGATCTGAAGGGCGCAATCGGGGCACTCAAATCTGACTTTGTTCGGGCGAAACAAGGCTTGCAGTAATCTGAGAAACAAGGCGACCCCGACGACCATGATGATGACGGCGAGAAGACGCCCCGCAGGGCCTATCAAGGTGATATCGCCAAAGCCGGTTGTGGTGAGGGTTGTAATTGTGAAATATAAAGCATCAATATAGGTCGATACCTGAGTATTTATGTTGTGTTGCGTTACGTATACGAATGAAGTGACGATAAAAATAAATACCCATAAATTAATTGTTCTTTGAATAACGTCTTCGTAGCGTCTGAACCATACGGAATCACTTCTTAGATCCCGCAGCAAATGGTATGACCGAAGCAGACGAAGGGCGCGAATAATCCGCAGGAAGCCGAGATTGTCAATAAAGGCAGGGAGGAAGAGGGACACGATAACAGCAACATCCGTTACTGTCGCGACGCTGAACAGGTGGCGGCGCCAATTCGTCTCTGCGTAGAGCCGAGCCGCAAATTCAATGGCAAGCAGGGTTCCGACGATGAAATCAAGAGGAATGAGCCACCACTGATTTTGCGTGGATGCGGCGATCAGGAACACGATGATGGTCACGATATCGAAGACGACCAGCCCATAGCGGAAGCGCCGAGCAGAAGTGCTGTGCCCGAAATAGAGGTCCCTTAACTTTGCACGCAAGCCTGTATCGGTGGGCAAATCTCGTCCCTTCGTCGTCTCTCGGGCCAGCGCGTCGCGGGGAAACTCGGGCAGAGACGTGGTTCACTGAGAGTCCTAGCAGCCACATCCTTGATGGCGGTCTCCAAAAGAGGCAAGACCTCATTGGAAATCCACCACCCGCGCTCTCATAGATTTTCCAAAAGGAGTTTCTAGCTTGGCGTCCGGGAAAGACGAGGTCATCATGTCTGAGATCTCTGGCGGCTGCGCGTGCAGAGCCGTGCACTACATGGCCAAGGGCAATCCGCTCTTTATGGTTAATTGTCACTGCCGCGATTGCCAAAAATCAACCGGCGCGGCCTATGCACCACTCCTTGCCTTTTCATTGCCTTTGGTTTGGTGGAGCGGACATCTGCACTTCTACGAGACGGTGGGCGGAAGCGGGAGGGTCGTTCGTAGGGGCTTCTGCCCGAACTGCGGCAATCCTGTAGCAATTGAACCAGCAGTCGGGAAATCCATCCTGGCGATCTATGCTGCGACCCTAGATGATCCGTCGCTCCATCAGCCGACCCAGGATATTTTTACCGACAGTGCCCAACCCTGGGACCATATGGACCCGGCGACGCTGAAGGCGCCAGGCCGCATGGTGCGGGAGCCTAAAATGGTTCAGCCGGAAAGCACGAATTGCGCCGAACCTTAACATTGACTCGTCGGTGGGGCTTGTTATTCTGACTAAACGGTCAGAAAAATAGTCTCATCAGATGGTGTTGGTATGCTGCGCAGGATCGACTTCATCAATCCCTTTGGCACCCGGGCCTATGACGAGATCATCCATCGGACTCTGTCCCACTATGCAGGAGATGGCACCGAGCTGACGATCACACACCTTGAGGGCTGCCCTCCCGACATCGATTATTTTTATTCCAAGCACCTCATGGAGTCGGTTCTTTTCGAGCGGATAATGAAGTCCGAGGAGGAGGGGTTTGACGCCGTGATCGTGGGGTGTTGCTATGATCCTGGCGTTCGCACCGCACGTGAACTTGTGGACATCCCTGTCGTTGGGCCCATGGAGGCTTCACTCCAAATGGCTGCATATCACGGCCATACCTACACCATCGTGACCGACCACCATAAGGCCGCACCCTACATCGAGGATGTAGTGCGCTTATCAGGACTGGGCGGCAATTGTCGCGGATTGCGGACCATCGAATGGTTCGTTCGGGACATGATCACCAATCCCGATGCTGTAGCACTCGATACGATCACCCGCTGTCGCGAGGTGACCGCGGAGACCCATGCCGATGCCATACTGATGGGCTGCACGATAGTCGCCGCCTGTTACCAGCAATACATCATGAAGGGCGGCCAACCACCCGAGATGGCGATCGTCAATCCTAATCTCATGGCGTTGAAGGTTGCGGAAACCTTGGCCGACCTAAAGCAAAAGGGCGGTTATCATATCTCCCGCTCGGGGTATTACGAAAAGCCACAGGGCCATTATGCGGAAGAATTCACGAAGGCGAGGTCCAAATTCATCAAAGCGATGGACCTCTGACTAGGCTGCGCCTGCGCCTCGTCAGTAAGTCATACGGTCTGGACGCATGCAAACGTGAAAATTCGTTTCTGAGCCGGAAAGATCGTCAAAAGTAAAAAGAGCAAAGTCCTCCAAAGCTCAGCTGGAGGATATTGCCTGTGCTCACGACTCCAGACCGCAACGATGCAAGGTTTCTCCCTAGCCCATCTTCGGATACGGCCGCCATCCCCGCTGTGGCACCGGTCGTTGCACGCGGTTTCAGCCGCCGCCTCCTGCTGGCGACCACGGCAGGCGTCATTCTTCTCGCCGCAGTCATCTGGGGTATATGGACTTATTTGACCATATGGCAGTTCGAGGTCTCGACCAACGACGCTTATGTACAGGCCGACGTCGTCAGCATCGCTCCGCAGGTCACTGGCTATATCAGCCGCGTAGCGGTGGAAGACAATCAGCATGTGAAAGCTGGCCAACTTCTGGCGATGATCGATCAGGGGCCTTACCTGGCAGCCGTTGACCAGGCCAAGGCCGGTATAGCCAGTGCTCAGGCCGACATTGCCGCCGCAAACGCCCAGCTCAAGCAGCAGTCAACCGCGATCGACCAAGCCCGTGCCGCCATTGGGGTGGACCAAGCCACTGAGGTCTATGCTCAGCAGAACAATGTTCGCTTCGGCACCTTGGCGAAACAGGGCTTTGGAACCCTACAGGATGCCCAAAGAGCCAGGTCACAGACGGAGAGTGCCCAGGCATCAGTTGCGCGAGACAAGGCTGAGCTGGACAACGCTCAGCAGCAGGTCGCGGTGCTTCGCGCGCAACTTCAAAAGTCGCAAGCAAATCTACTTCTCAACACTGCTCAGCTAAAAGCGGCGGAACTAAACCTCAATTATACCACCATCACCTCTCCTGTAGATGGTGTGGTCGGCGATAGGACGTTGAGGCTCGGGGAGTATGTTCAGGCCGGCACTCAGCTCATGGCCATTGTCCCTTTGCAGGATGCCTATATCGTAGCCAATTTCGAGGAGACACAGCTCACAAATATTCGAACCGGGCAACTGGTCGAAGTGGTGGCAGATGCATTCCCCGATGTGATCGTTCACGGCGTCGTCAACAGCATTGCGCCAGCGAGTGGCCAGGAGTTTGCTCTTCTGCCACCGGACAATGCGACCGGAAACTTCACCAAGATCGTCCAGCGGGTCCCCGTTAAGATAACCTTGGATCCGAAAAACTCCCTCAGGGGACTGCTGAGTCCGGGGATGTCGGTCACCCCCACCATAACGATCGTTCCAACTAGCACCAGAACGCTGGAAGTCGGCCAATGAGCGTGGCAGGGGTAGGCGACAGGCAACAGGCGGAAGCCGCCAATCTTCGCACCTGGGTTGCGGTGATGGGCTGCATATTGGGAGCTCTTGTCGCTGTTCTGGACATCCAGATAACCAATTCATCCCTGCCCGACATCGAGGGCGGCATCGGAACGGGGCGGGACAATGGCACCTGGATTTCTACCTCATATTTGATTGGCGAGATCATCATGATCCCGATGACGGATTATCTTGCTCGCGTCTTCTCCTTTCGGCGCGTCCTGCTCACAAACTCAGTGTTGTTCCTGATTTTCTCGGTAGGCTGCGCCTTTGCGAGCGATCTGACCGAGATGATCATCATGCGTGGCCTGCAGGGATTCAGCAGTGGTGTGATGATTCCCATGGCATTCACATTCATTCTGACGAATCTGCCCCAACGGCAGCAACCCGTCGGAATTGCCATGTTTGCCCTGACGGCTACATTCGGTCCGGCGATCGGTCCTACCATTGGAGGCTATCTCACCGATAATTTCGGCTGGCAGTATATTTTCTTCGTGAACCTCGTGCCTGGCTTGCTCATGTTGGCACTGTTGTTTCCCACTCTGGAGTCAGATCCCCTGAAGCTGTCGCTGCTGCGAGAGGGCGACTGGTTGGGGATTGCCACGATAGCTATAGGACTAGCCAGCCTTCAGACGGTACTCGACGAAGGGAACAAGGACGGATGGTTTGACTCGCCGTTGATCCTCCATCTAACCATCATCTCAGCCGTGTTCCTGGTCGCCTTCATTCTCATCGAATTGAACGTGAAGAGCCCTTTGATAAGGCTCAGACTGCTTACGCGGCGAAACTTTGGTCTGGGAACCGTGGCAAACGTCATGGTGGGTTTTGCGCTATTCGGGTCGGTCTATGTGCTTCCGACTTATCTTGGCGAGGTCCAAGGCTACGACGCTGAGCAGGTGGGTCTGGTTCTGGCTTGGGTGGGGCTGCCTCAACTTCTGATCATCCCCTTCGTGCCACTCCTCGTGAAGCGCCTGGACCCGAGAATTCTCGTCTGCATCGGCTTGGGTGTCTTCTCGGCAAGCTGCTTTATGAACACACACCTTAGCCTGGACGTTTCCGGCCCTCAGCTGATCACCTCCAATTTGGTCAGAGCCCTCGGGCAGGCAATTGTGCTCTCGCCCTTGACTGGCATAGCGATGTCGGGGATCGGCAAAGACGGTTCTGCGGCGGCCTCCGGAATCTTCAACATGATGCGAAGCCTCGGGGGAGCAGTGGGGACGGCAATACTGGCGACGATCATCACGCGTCGTGAGCAGTTTCACTCCAACATCATTGGTCAGTCTGTCACTGCTTCTGCACCTGCGGTGAAGGAGGAGCTTCACTCCATGCAGCAATACTTCATGTCGCGAGGTGTTACAGATCCGGCTCTCGCATTTCACCAGGCGGAAGTGATGCTTGGCAATCTCGTGCATCAGCAATCGCTGATTATCGCGTTCTCGGAAACGTTTGCCGTGTTGGGGATGGTTTTGTTGATTGCCGCACTGGCCGTCATGTTTACGCGCCGTGCGGCTTGATTATTTTTCGTAACTCCGGGACGGCGACGAAAGACCGCTCATGCTTCTGAACGTGATAGAATAGTGCAGGCGCTCCACGCCCGGAATACTATGCTCCCACGAGCTGCGTGCGGAGTTTCTCAAGAGATAGACCGATCGGGGCTCAAGCATCACTGATCGCCTTATCCAGCCGCTTCCTTCCCGCTGCCTAAAGCGAAACTGACAGGAAGATGCGAGCGACACCCCGATGATGTCTTTGAAATAACCTTTGTCGCGCTGCCAGCTTATTCCTGCACCGGGCCGATATTCGGTGATGAGGACATGCTTGAGCGCGAATGGTGACAGCCCTGCAAAATGCGCGGCCTTCTCGCGTAGGGGGAGGAGGAAACTGGGCAGGTCTCCCGCCTGGAGAGGTTCCCCCGGGCTCTTCACCCTGAAGGTGACGATGCGGCGGTGACCCCGGAAGCCACGAAGCTCAAAATCATGGAAACTCAAGGTTTGAAGATTGTTGAGAAGATCAGTTTCCGCTGACGGTGTAATGAGGTTTGGGGAGTAACGAAATCCTTCGGGCAGGTCTGGCAGGTCATCGAAGAGGCCCATCTGGTTTGCGTTCATCTGCAGACCCCTGACATCCGAACTGTTTATGAGAGCCTCAAACTCCTACGTGCCGCAGAAAGTGCGGTAAGCGATTGTGCTGGGTTGAGGAGGCCGAGCATAAGCTTCGAACTCAGAAAAGCTTTCATATGGTCTCGCGAGTACGTCCAGTAGCATTCGAAATGGCTTGAGGTCGTTCTCTTGTACTGCGGCTTTCAACGCAGCTTCTACAAGATGATTTCGTGGGATATAGGCTGGATTCACGCGCCGCATCGCAGTCTGACGCTCCGATATGCCTCGGGCCTCCCGCCTTAACCTTACAAGCCAGCGGCCATACCAGCTGTCGAAGGCAGAGGGTTCGTCGAAGAGCGTGCGGGTAGTTTCGTCAGTCTCTACCTCGTCGTCGACATCGCACAACGACCGGAAGGTCGCTGTGAAGTCTGCTTTCCCATCGGCCATGATGTTCAGCAGATCTTGAGCGAGCGCGAGGTCCCCTTCCTGTTCTGTGAAGAGCCCAAGTTTACGCCGCAATCCACTGAGATAGGCCGTGTTGAACTGTTCAACGAACTGCTGGAGTGTCTCTTGGGCGTGAGCAAGGGCGAGTTCCTTGTTGGCATCGAGCGGCAGGAGGCACTCTGCAAGCCGGGTGAGGTTCCACTGTGCAATCGCCGGCTGGTTCGCATAGGCGTATCGCCCATATTCATCTATCGAACTGAAGACGGTGCCAGGATTATAGATGTCCATAAAGGCACAAGGACCGTAGTCGATAGTCTCGCCCGATATCGACATATTGTCGGTATTCATGACTCCATGAACGAAACCGAGAAGCAGCCACTTTGCGACGAGCTCTGCCTGATGGCTGACAACAGCTTCAAGAAAGAGCCGATACTTGTAAGCCTCGTCTTTCAGCTCCGGATAATGTCGAGCAATAGCATAATCGGCGAGGCGCTGAACGCCTTCAAAATCGTGACGAGCTGCGAAGAACTGAAAAGTACCGACCCTTATGTGGCTCTTGGCCACTCTGACCAGAACAGCGCCGGGAAGCGCCTCTTCACGATAGACGGTCTCTCCCGTTCTCACAGCAGCGAGCGCCCGCGTCGTGGGCACCCCCAGGGCAGCCATGGCCTCACTGACGATATACTCCCGAAGGACAGGTCCCAAAGCCGCCTTTCCATCGCCTCGGCGAGAGAAGGGCGTGGGGCCCGATCCTTTGAGTTGAATGTCCCGCCGCTCGCCGGCAAGGTTGATGACCTCGCCAAGCAGGATGGCGCGTCCATCGCCGAGTTGTGGAACAAAATGGCCGAATTGATGCCCTGCATAGGCCATCGCGATCGGCTCGGCTCCCGACGGTAACGGGTTTCCTGCGAGAGCTTTCACACCCTCTCGGGTGCTCAACCAGACGGGATCCAATCCCAGTTCGACGGCAAGGTCCTGGTTCAGCTGGACAAGTCCGGGCTCCGTGGACTGCGGCGGTTCTACCTGCGCAAAGAACCGGTCCGGTAGCTGCCTATACGTATTGTCAAAGGGAAAATGCCCCGTCATGTGAGCTCTCTGCTTCGTTTACGGTAGGTCAACGCTGAGCCTCCGGAACGGTTCAGAGCGAGGTGCGCTGACAAGCTCAAGAGTGTCTAACCTTCTCCCGAGATGGGGTTTCCAGCGAAGCTTTACAGCCGCAGAGCCAAGCTGAAGGCTGTCGAAGAGACCAAGCAGAGGACGGTGCGGAGATGATTCCAGCGTGTCCATGGCTGTCGATAACCTATCCAGTCCGTAATGCTGACATTTACTCCACCAGGAAGCGAAGCGAGACGCCGGTTTAAAGGAACGTTGCAGATCATGGTGATGCCGATAGATCCTACCCAGTAGGCCACCACTCCGATAGCAACGCAAAGGAAACTCGCGAACGATATTTGGGAGAAACTCAGAGGAACAAGGGCCAGGCCGACAATTCCGGTGCCGAAGAAAGCAAAGAAGAACAGGGGATGCAATATGGTGGTGTTCACCATCTTCATTGCATCGATGGCGGCCGCGGGCGGCAATCGATCAAGAGCAGACATCACGCAGACCGAGAATACGAAGAAAAGCCCTGCCATCATCCCTGCGCCAAGCGCTGAGGAAAGCAAAAGGAGAGTTATTGTTGCGGCCATCAGAGGCGTTCAATGAGAGCCATTGCGGCAGCTGGATTGCTGACTTTGTGTCCGCTGATCACATAAAGAAAGACGTCGCGAGGACTTGAGGGCTGATCCGAGGTGACCATTTCCAATCCGGATGGCAAATCTCCAGCGGCAATGGCTTTCGCACGACGGCTCCAGCGATCGAGGGCCTCGGTGGAATACCCGGTCTCTTCTTGCTCGCTGGTGCCCATGATCCTCAGATAGGCAAATGATGCCGTTCTGTCGGCGATTTGCGGGAAGTCAGAATCCCCTGCGGTCACGATCGCGACGTTATGGTGGCGGGTGAGCTCTATGAAGGCGGCACATTTGAAACTGGGATTGCGGACCTCCACCGCATGGGAGATGGCTTGGCCTTGAACCACCTTCGGCAGCAACTTCAGGAAAGCTTCAAAGTCGTCTGCATCGAAAATTTTAGTCGCCATGAACTGCCAGTTGATCGGCCCGAGCTTCGGGCCCAGTTCCATGACCCCGCTGGAGAAGAATCTTTCGATCGAATCCGCCGCCTCACTCAGGACCCGGCGATTTGTGGCGAACCGTGGTCCTTTCACCGCAAAGACGAAACTGTCCGGCGTTTCGGCCCGCCATTTGGCGAAGCTGGCAGCCTTTTGTGATCCGTAATAGGTGCTGTTGATCTCGATAGAGGTGAGCTTGCGGCTGGCATATTCTAGCTCGCGCTTTTGCGGCAATTTTGGAGGGTAGAATGTCTCGCGCCAGGGCTCATAGCTCCACCCGCCGATGCCGACCCGGATTTCTGGGCTTTTGTCGATCGTCACTGAAACCACTCCCATCAAATCTGCGACGGCATGGCGAGAGGTGCCACTAAACGTAAGGGTTCTCTCCCTTGCGAAGATGCAGACGAATAGGAACACCCCACATGTCGAACGCTTCGCGCAAGCCGTTGATCAAGTAGCGAGAATAGGAGTCCGGTAGATCTTCCGGCGTAGAACAGAAAACCACGAAAGTGGGCGGCCGTCCTTTTACCTGAGTCATATATCGCAACCGTATCCGCCGACCGCCCGGCGCTGGCGGGGGATGCTTGTCCACAGCCTCGATGAGCCAGCGATTGAGCTTTGCAGTCGAGATCCGCTTTTGCCAAGTCTCATAGGCATTGAAGACGGCAGGCATAAGCTGGTCGAGCCCTTCGCCGGTCAGGCCCGAGAGGGGGACGACAGCAAGGCCGGCCAACTGTGGCAGGAAACGCTCTATGCCTTCGTCGAACTTCGCGAGGGTGGCTTTGCGGTTGGTAATTTCGTCCCATTTGTTAAGGGCGATGACGATCGCGCGCCCCTCCCTCCCCACGAGGTCAATGATATGCAGGTCCTGCTTGTCAAAGGGCTGGGTCGCATCGACGACGGCAACGACGGCTTCGGCAAACTTGATGGCGCGCAAAGCATCCGCTACGGAGAGCTTCTCCAACTTTTCCTCGATGCGAGCCTTTCTACGGAGGCCCGCCGTGTCGAATAGGCGAACGGGTCTCCCTTGCCATTCCCATTCGACAGAGATCGAATCCCTGGTGATCCCTGCCTCCGGTCCTGTCAGCAGACGCTGGTGCCCAAGGAGCCTGTTGATCAGGGTCGATTTGCCGGTGTTGGGGCGGCCGGTTAGCGCGAGCCTGAGGGGGCCGTGAGAAGCATCCTCGGCATCGTCGAACGTGTCCGAAGTTGGTGCGATCGCGGAAATCGCTTCATAGAGGTCGGAGGTACCAAGTCCATGCTCCGCAGAAAGCGCAAGCGGGTCGCCGAGGCCCAGTGAGAAGGCGTCATAAAGGCCGGCATCTCCGGCAGTGCCCTCCGACTTGTTGGCAATTGGAATCACTGGCTTTCCGGATCGTCTGAGAAGATCGGCAAAATGCAGATCATGAGGCGTGATTCCCGCCCGAGCATCGATTAAGAACAGGCAAATATCTGCCTCCGCGATGGCAGCTTCGGTTTGGGCCTGCATGCGGGCTTCGAGGGACTCCGCGGCAACCTCGTCCAGCCCCGCAGTGTCGATGACGGTAAAACTCAGATCGCCAAGATGTGCTTCACCCGAGCGCCGGTCTCGCGTGACTCCCGGTTGATCATCAACTAGGGCGAGCCGCTTCCCAACGAGGCGATTGAACAGTGTTGACTTGCCAACATTGGGTCGGCCGATGATGGCAACCGTAAAGGTCATGAAGAATCCTGCGCTTAGCGCATCGCTATCAGAGTGCCGTCATCTGCCAGGAGATAGATCGTGTTGTTTGCAATGACCGGAGAGATGAAGAATTTCTTCTCGAGGCTGGACTGATTGAGAATTTGCCCGTTCTGCGGATTGATGAACGCAAGCACTCCAGTCGACGAGATCGCGATCAATCGGCCTCCTCCGAGCACAGGGCCTGCCCAACGCTGTCCAGCTGGCAATGTTGATGTCCAGCGGACGGAGCCGTCCGAGCGTGACAATGCAACAATGTTGTTACGGCCGGAAATGACGAACACAGTGTCCCCGGCCACCCAAGGTGTCTCGATCCCGGAAATATCTTGGACCCAGAGACGCTTCCCATCCTTGAGTGAGAAGGAGGCCATCCGGCCGGAATGCGCCACGGCCAGGACCTGATTTCCGTCGATGACGGGGCGCCCACCGATATTGTTCAGGCTTGCGACGGAGCTGAGCCCGCCAGGCGTGGTAAGCGCGTCGCCCCACATCGGAATACCGTCATCCTCGCGAAATGCGATGAGTTCGCCAGAGGTGTAGGGCGCGATGACTGTCCCACCCCCGACGGCTGGGCTCGTGTTTGAAATGATGGCAGCCTGTTCACCGACACCTTCGAACTTCCACTGTTCTGCACCGCTCTCGGCGGAGTAGGCATAAAGCTGATTATTGACATTGATGGCAAAAACTCGGCCATTCGCTACGGTTGGTGCAGCGCGGATCGGCACGTCAACCTTCTTCCGCCAGGCAATGCTTCCATTCGATATGTCCACAGCGACCACTTCGCCAAGGCCGGTCGCCGCAAAGATGCGTCTGCCGTTGGATGCGATGCCACCGCCATACGCTCCCTCTGGATCGGCGCCCTGTGGAACGAGCGAGGTCGTCCAGACCTTTGCCCCCGACGAAGTATCGAAGGCGCTCAGCGTGGCATAGGTGTCGAGAGCATAGACGCGGCTACCGACAACGATTGGGGGGGCGCTGAGCTGTCCGTCAGTATCGGACCCTTCGCCGATAGAGGCCGACCAGATAGTCTGTGGATTACCGCCCAGCGACAGGTTGTGAAACGCGTTCGTAGCAACGCCACCAGGTTGCGCCCAGTCCGTATTTGTCTGAGCCGCTGGGAGAACCAATGGCGCAGAGGCCAGCGCTGGATTTGGGGTCAGCACGGTGTTATCCGGAACGACGGCCTCGCGTTTACCAGGGAGCACCGTGTCATCATTGCCGCCGCCCAGCATGTCCTTGACCGATGAGCAACCGGACAGAATTAGCAATGGCAGCAAAGCTCCGACCAGCAGTGAATTTCTTCTTTTCCAGCGCGAATCAGACGGTCGCCGGCCAGACGGGATTGCTTGCATGGGAAGATCCATCACTGTGTGCTCTGCTTCGGTGCTGCGGGCGTCGGTTCAGCTTCTCCGGCGCTTGTCTCGGCGGGTGCCGCCGCAGCAGGCGCTGCAGCAGCCGGCGCCCCCGCCGCGGGTATAGCTGGGTTTTGTGAGCCTGCCGACTTTCCAGCAAGCGTCGCTTCCACCAGGGATAACACGATTTGAGCCCTCTGGCGCGAACCCATTGGGGCCTGCGGGTCGGAAATGATTGCGCTGAACAGCTGCTTCGCCCTGTCGAGGTCTCCGGTCCGATAGGCTGTAAGAGCCATCATTTCGCGCGCCGAATTACGCCACGGATTTTCGTCCGTATCGAGCTCACCCACCCGAGCCTGCATCTCGGCGAGCGGCGCGCTGTCAACAAGCAGGAAAGCGGCACGGACACGTGCGAGGTCTCGAAGGACCGGCGGGGCGCTGTTGTCCGCGGTGACGGCGTCATAGGTCGAGACCGCACCTGGGATGTCATTCTGGGCGATCTTGGTTGCAGCTTCTTGAAGTTGCGCCAGGGTGCGTGGTCCTATCTTTGATTCAGCTGCAATTTTATTGAACGCGCTCTGTGCCTGCTGGTGTTCGCCGTCGTCAGCAAGTTGCATGGCTTCAATATATTGTTGCCCGGCATTGAGAGCTTGGCGACCCTCATAGTAATTCCACAGCTTTACGCCGCCCACCCCAACGATGACTAACACGCAAATTCCAAGGACGTAGACGCCAAAACGGTCCCAAAGTCGTCCGAGTTGCTCTCGGCGAACCTCGTCCTCGACTTCGCGAATAAGCGAGTCTTCACTCAAAGTCTTCCCCTTCACGGCTGTAAGCGCATACGCAAGGATGCGCCAATTCGTCGGCGCTGCTTGTACAGCCCGCGAGCGCCGTAAACTACATGGGTGACCGAATGAAGGCAATGCGGCCGACAATGACTCCTATGCAGCCAAAGGTGCCGATCTGCTTGGCGCTGCATCGGATGTCCCTGATGATCGACCGTTTACAATTTCAAACTTAAAAATTGAAGAATTGCTTAGTTGATGCGACTTCCCAACGGAACCCATTTTGAGCCCTGAGGCACTTGCGTCCGGACGGCACGGATTGTTTGCATCCCGGGTCCCGATCAAGGCAGATAGGGAAGATGAGGGCAAACGGACGGCCTAAACAGGGGATAGTGATGTTGAAATTACCCGTCATGGCTGTAACGAAGGAGGTCTATGGATTTGTCTTTCGGGAGTTCATAAATCTACTGAGGGTCGCTTGGGCACCTGTCATATTTGTGATTGTCCTCACGGCATTTTCACATCAGCAGGGCACGGGGCCTACCGAGAGCGCGGTGGGTGCTCTGTTGATCATAGCGGCTAGCCTCATCAATATTTTGGCGTTCGTCCGGTGGATACGTTTCGTGGTGTTAGGCGAGGATGAGACTTCCCGCTCAATTTTTGCTGTCGGGCGTTATGAGGGGCAGGTTCTGCTCGCCTATTTGATCGTTTTCGGCCTGTTTTTTGCCGTAGTGATGTTCTTCGGTTTGATTGCTCTTGGGCTGCATTTGGCTTCGACGCAGCCCTCCGGTCAGCCCACTTCCGCCTCGCTCGCCTCCTTGGCGATTTTAGCATTGCTGGCTCTCTTCTGTGTTTTTTACGTCTCCATTAGAATGTCACTGGCCTTTCCATCGAGTGCAGTCTCTGGCCAAATGCAGCTGAAACAGACGATTGCCGCAACGAAAGGCAACGTAACCCGGTTGTTTTCGGTGATGATACTGACGGCATTCCCGCTGATTGCGATCCTGGCCTTTGTGATATTTCTTCTGTCGGGCGACGCTGAAGTGCAAACTGCCATGTCGCCCTTGCAAGCATGGATTGCCTCAGCCTTTGGAATGGTAATTCAGATTTTTGGAGCGGTGGCGCTTGGAATTTCTTACATCAAGCTTGTGGACCTGCCCGCGGCGCGACATCAGTCCTTGACCTCATAAGTGTGCTCCGGCCCAGGAAAACTTCGACCGCGGACGGCGTCTGCATAGTCGCTAATGGCGCTCTCGATGGCATCGCCGACGGTCCCAAATTTTTTCACGAACTTCGGGACGCGAGGGGACAGGCCGAGCATGTCTTCCATGACCAATACCTGACCATCGCATTGGGCAGATGCGCCGATGCCGATCGTAGGAATGGCGACGGCCTGGGTGATCTTGGCGGCCAAGGGCTCAGCCATCGCCTCCAGAACAATGGCAAAAGCGCCGGCCTCCGCGACCAGACGCGCATCCTCTTCGATGGCTGCCCAAGCGTCCCGCGTGCGCCCCTGTGTCTTGAAGCCGCCGAGAACATTGATGGACTGTGGCGTTAGCCCGATATGCGCCATGACCGGTATCCCTCGATCCGTCAGGAATCGGATGGTCTCTGCCATTCGACGTCCACCTTCCAGCTTGATGGCGCCGCAGCCGGTTTCCTTCATGATCTGAGCAGCATTGCGGAAAGCAATCGATGGGCTCTCCTCATAGGAACCGAAAGGCATGTCGATGACAATAAGGGCTCTTTTCGAGCCTCGCACAACGGCGCGCCCATGCATGATCATGAGTTCGAGCGGCACGGGCAGGGTGGTCTCGTAACCATGCATCACCATCCCGAGCGAATCACCGACCAGCAGAAAATCGACGAACGGATCCGCAAGTGCCGCTGTATGGGCGTGGTAGCAGGTAAGGGAGACGATGGGGGCGGTCCCTTTGCGGGCGGTGATTTCTGGTGCGGACAGCCGCTTTACGGGACGATGGACAGACATGGATAGCGATGCCTCCTTACATGGAGAGGACGGGGACGCCGATCACATAAGGGTGCAGGAACAGCATGGCTACATACATGATGACCCCGGCCACCGGCGCGATGATATCGTGTTTCGGCTTCGGCACAAATCTGGGGCGCGTGCCACGAGCCGTCTCGACGACGATGTCGAGCAGGGCGTAAATCAGAAACGACCCGAAGACAAGGAAACCTGGCAGGTCTCCATTTGAAATCAAGTGCCCGATGCTCCAAAGGGCGATAGCGATGGACATGGGGTGCCGTAGCCAAGCCTTCAGCCGACCCTTATGTAAATAGATAGCAAAGCAGATGAACGCCACCAGCATCAGCGTCATGTTGAGATGCCGCCCCCATGCGGGCGGAGTATAAAGCGTATCGGCGGCGACCGGTGTTCCGCGGGTGGAAGCAAAACCCCAGATGATGAGGATCAGGCCGATTAAGGAGACGATCGAGAAGATACCCTTATAGGCTCCCTCGCCGAACTTTATCTGAAACGGCGCCTTGAGTGGCGTTAGGGGGACCAGGTGAATGCCGAAGAACAGGATTAGACCGATTGTCAGGAGAGTCATATGGTGCATGCTTTCGGCGGTACGGCGACGACGGTAGCGGTACAGGTGCAACAGTATTAGAATAGTTCTGGCTTGATGGCCACCATGACGCTTGCCCGACGACCGAAGGTGTTGATTACCGGCTTCCCCGCCTTTCCAGGGGCACCGGTTAACACCACGGAATGGCTCGTCTCAACATTGAACCATGAGGATGTGGAGACGGCGGTCATCCCTTGCGTCTATGCCGAAGTGGGCTCAGTCTTGGAGGGTCTGGGCCGGAAGTTTGATCCCGATATTGTGATTCACTTCGGTCTCAGTCGACAGGCTGAGGGATTTGTCCTTGAGGCAAGGGCGCGCAATGCGTGCCGAGCAGATCTATTGGACAATAGTGGCTTGAGCTTCGGAACCGGTCCGATCAGCGCGTTTAGTCCGGAGTTCGTTCCGGCCAGCCTACCGAACGCTGAGATCTGTCTGCAGCTGAAGAAAGCAGGTTATCCTGCTGACATCTCTGATGATGCCGGTGGTTACCTGTGCAATTTTGCTTTTTATCATTCGGCAGGCAGATTGATCCCTGTCCTCAGATCGAAAATGATCGGGTTTGTCCATGTGCCGCCATTCACCCGCATGCCGAAGATCGATTTGCTGAACGGGACAGGAGTGATCATCAAGGTCTGCTGTGACGTCTGGGGAGAAACCGGGTTGCAGCAACCTTGTGATCCAAGCTGTGAAAGTCCACATTTGGATCCTCTGTTGCGTTGAAACGTTCTAATAATTATGTCAATATTGCTTACCTAATGACCCCGGTATCGGAGCAAAGATGAGCTTGAGAACTGTATCTCTCGACGACCGCTACGATCTATCAAAGTCTCTCGTTCTGTTGTCGGGCGTGCAGGCGCTCGTGCGATTGACATTGATGCAGAGGGCGCGAGATGAACAGGCTGGCCATAATGTGGCCGGTTACGTCACGGGTTATCGTGGCTCTCCGCTCGGGGGACTCGACCAGGAGTTTGGGCGGCGGGAGAAGCTACTGAAGAAGAACCACGTGGTATTCCAGCCAGGTCTCAACGAGGATCTTGCCGCAACTGCCGTTTGGGGCGCCCAGCAAGCGGAGATGCGCCAAGAGGGAGCCTATGACGGCGTCTTTGGGATCTGGTACGGCAAGGGTCCCGGTGTCGACAGATGTGGCGATGTTTTCCGGCATGCCAATGCGGCTGGAACGTCAAAGCTCGGCGGTGTCTTGGTTCTCATGGGTGATGATCACACTGCAGAGTCATCAACCGTAGCGCATCAAAGTGAGTTCGCTCTGGTAGACGCCATGATGCCCGTCCTTAATCCGGCCGGTGCTCAGGAGATCCTTGATTATGGTCTCTACGGAATTGCAATGTCCCGCTTCTCGGGACTTTGGGTTGGACTGAAATGCGTAAAGGATAATGTGGAATCGACTTCCGTTGTCGACGGAAGCCTGAACCGTGTTGTGATCAATGTCCCCGATGACGTGGACATGCCGGACGGTGGACTGAACATCCGGCCCCGTGACGACAGGCTTGAGCAAGAAAAGCGGCTGCATCTCTACAAACGGTATGCGGCAACCGCATTCGCGCGGGCCAACAAGCTGGACAAGATCGTCTTCAATGGTGGACGTGCCCCCCGCATAGGAATTGTCACGGCCGGCAAGAGCTACTCCGACGTCCGCCAAGCCCTCGATGAGCTGGGGATAGACGAGGTTCGCGCGGCGGAATTGGGGATACGGCTTCTGAAGGTTGCCATGGTGTGGCCGCTGGATCCCCAGATTATCGAGACCTTTGCCCAGGGTCTCGACCTGATCATGGTGGTCGAGGAAAAGCGCTCGCTCCTCGAAACTCAGATCCGCGAGCAGCTTTATGCGGGGGCCTTGCGGCCAACAGTAATCGGCAAAAAGGACGAGACGGGAGCGCCGCTCTTTCCCGCATACGGGGCCCTGGATCCGAACCATATCGCTCTTGAAGTGGGCAAGCGGCTCAATCTGCGCACCCCCGATCACAGTATTTCCGACCATATGGCTTTGCTGAACGCAGCTCAGCAAAGCGTGCGCAACTCGCCCGACCTCGTGTCTCGCATCCCGTATTTCTGCGCTGGCTGTCCTCACAACTCGTCGACGACTGTTCCCGAGGGGGGACGCGCCTATGCAGGGATTGGTTGTCACTGGATGGTGCAAGTGATCCCCGAGCGCCGTACCGAGGGGTATACCCACATGGGCGGCGAGGGCGCGAACTGGATTGGGGAAGCGCCGTTTTCGAAGCGGGGCCACGTTTTTCAGAACCTGGGGGACGGCACCTATAACCATTCCGGCTACCTGGCGATCCGTGCAGCGGTAGCTGCCAAGGTCAATATGACCTACAAAATCTTGTATAATGATGCGGTGGCAATGACCGGCGGACAGCATCATGAAGGGGGACTGACGGTCTCCATGATCGCCAACCAGGTCGCCTCCGAAGGGGTGAAACGGGTCGTCATAGTGTCTGATGAACCCGATAAGTATCCTTCCAACGTCGGCTTTCCGCCCTTCACCACCATTCATCATCGTTCGGAGCTTGATGCAGTTCAGAAAGAACTGATGGACGTCGAGGGGGTAACGGTCCTGATCTACGATCAGACCTGCGCCGCCGAAAAGCGGCGCAGACGCAAGCGCGGCACCTACCCCGATCCCCAGAAGCGGGTCTTCATAAACGAACTCGTCTGTGAGGGATGTGGCGACTGCGGGGTCAAATCCAATTGCGTGGCAGTGGCACCCGTCGAAACGGATTTCGGCCGCAAACGTCAGATTGACCAGTCCTCCTGCAATAAGGATTATTCTTGTGTGAATGGCTTCTGCCCGAGCTTCGTGACAATCGAAGGCGGCCAGTTGATACGCGGGCAGAAGCGCAAGGCAGGTGAGGGTGCCCTGTTCGAGGCACTTCCCGAACCCCCGCAGCCTTCGCTGGATAAGCCTTGGGGCATTCTGATTACTGGGATCGGCGGCACTGGCGTCGTGACCATCGGTCAGATCCTGGGGATGGCGGCCTACCTGGAAGGCAAAGGGGCCGGCATCATTGACATGGCGGGTCTTGCACAGAAGAACGGTGCAGTGGTCACGCATATGAAGATCGCTCGGAACCCTGATGAGATCGCGTCGATCAGGCTGGCTGCAGGCGGGGCTGACCTTCTCTTGGGATGCGATCTGGTGACCTCCGCCTCAGAGAAGAACTTGGCGGCCTTGGCGAAGGGTAAGTCGAACGCGGTCGTGAACAATCACGAAACCATGCCGGCCCAGTTCACGCGCAATCCTGATTTCCGTTTGCCCGGCGAAGATCTGGAGATCGCCATTGCTGCCCGAACTGGCCGCGACCTCTGCCACTTCGTCGATGCGACGTCCATTGCCACTGAGCTGCTTGGCGACTCGATTGCCAGCAACATGTTCACCTTGGGATATGCCTATCAGAAAGGCTTGATACCCTTGGGTGCAGACGCCATTGAAAGGGCGATCGATCTTAACGGAGCAGCTGTTGCCATGAACACTCAAGCCTTCCTTTGGGGGAGGCGCGCGGCGCATAACTTGCCGGCCGTGGAGCGGATAACGCAGGCTGAAGACAAGATGGCTCCCCCGCCGGCGAGAGGCGTCGATGAGATTATGGGGCGTCGAGCTCAATTCTTGGTCGCCTATCAAGATGCGGCTTATGCTGAGCGATACAAGGCGCTGGTAACCAAAGTGCGTCGCGCAGAAGCCAGAGTCATGCCCGGCTCCGAAGCACTATCGGAAGCTGTCGCCCGGTATTTCTTTAAGCTCATGGCCTACAAGGATGAGTATGAAGTTGCCCGTCTTTATACCGACGGCACCTTTGAGCATGAAGTGAAGAAAAGGTTCGAGGGCGACTTCTCTATCCATTTCCATATGGCGCCGCCGCTGCTTGCCAAACGCGATCCCTCTACGGGGCATCTGAAGAAGCAGCAACTGGGACCCTGGATGATGCATGCCTTTCGCCTCTTGGCCAAGTTTAAGAGGCTGCGCGGAACACCTTTGGACATCTTCGGCTACTCCTCGGAGCGGAAGATGGAGCGCGGCTTGATCGCACAATATGAGGGGCTGGTTCAGGAGCTCTTGGATGGCTTAACACCCGAACTATATGGTTTAGCCGTCGAAATCGCTTCGATTCCAGAGCATATTCGCGGTTACGGCCATGTTAAGGAGCAACACTTGGATACCGCAAAAGCCAACGAGGCTATGCTTCTTGCTCAGTTCCGTTCAGGCAAGCCATCCATTATTAGACAGGCGGCTGAATAGGCTTGATCGCTGCAATCAGCAGTCCGTGGTCCGCGGCAGCTTGCGAGGAGAGACAGAGGTCCTGCTTCGTCGGCAGGGGATGATCTTGCTGGGCTAACGTGCCTCGAGCCTAAAGCCCGTTTATCTCACGGCTTGGCCGAAGGACAAGCCGCCCATCGACAAAATCCCATATCGCTCCATTCTCGACCGCTTGGTTGAGCAGAATGGGCAGTTGCTCTGCCACGTCGCTGGGACTTGCCAGGTTTTCTTTGTTCTCTCCGGGCATTGCTTGCGCTCGCATGGCGGTACGCACTGGCCCTGGATTCAACAAGCTTACCCTTAGAGAGGTGCTCGCCACCTCGTGGGCGTATGTCTTGACCAAGGCTTCAAGGGCTGCCTTGGTCGTTGAGTAGACACCCCAATAGGGGTGCAAATTACGCGCTGCTCCCGAAGTCATGAAAACGGCGCGTCCCGCATCGGACTGACGCAAAAGGACGTCGAGCGAACGAATGAGGCGCCAATTCGCCGTCACGTTGACAGCAAAGGTGTCGTCCCATTCCTTGGGCTTCAAATGACCCAGTGGGGTGAGCCGCCCGAGTGCTCCCGCATTGCCGATCAGGATATCGAGTTTTCCCCATCGCTCGTATATGGATGCACCGAGCCTATCCAGCGCGTCGAAGTCTGTGATGTTCACTGGAACTAAGGTCGCTTGGCCGCCCATCGCCTGAATTTCGTCGTCGAGTTCTTCCAGGCCACCGACGGTGCGGGCCAGTGCGATGACATGCGCCCCCTCTCGCGCCAGGACCTTTGCCATGGCATAGCCAATACCGCGGGAGGCACCTGTCACCAGCGCGACGCGATTTTCGTATGGAAGGCCCATAAAATGCGTCGTTAGTGTCAGGAGGCTTCGGCAAGAAGCGACAGCTGACGGGCGGCACCGCCAATTCCGAGATCAGTGAGGGGAGTGGGATAGTCGCCGGTAAAGCAATGATCCGTAAATTGCGGGCGATGCTTATCCCGCCCTTTTTCACCGAGCGCCCGGTAGATGCCGTCAACGGAGAGAAACGCAAGGCTATCCACGCCGATGAAGGTCCGCATCTCCTCGAGCGTATGAGTGGCAGCCAGCAGAGCATCCTGTTCTGGTGTATCGATGCCATAGAAGTCTGGATACTTGATCGGCGGACTGGCCACGCGCATGTGAACCTCCCGCGCTCCGGCCTCGTACATCATCTGTACGATTTTGACCGAAGTTGTTCCTCTGACGATCGAATCGTCCACCAGGACAATGCGCTTTCCTTCGATCACCGACCGATTTGCATTGTGCTTGAGCTTGACACCCAGAGAGCGGATTTGTTGCGTCGGCTCAATGAAGGTGCGTCCGACATAATGATTTCGGATGATTCCAAGTTCGAAGGGTATGCCAGATTGTTCGGAGAAACCGAGTGCGGCCGGAACCCCCGAGTCCGGAACAGGAATAACGACATCAGCATCGACCATCGACTCGATGGCCAGTTCATGGCCGAGAGATTTGCGGACTTTGTAGACGGAACGCCCTCCCAAGACACTGTCCGGCCTTGAGAAATAAATATACTCGAAGATGCAGGGCCGAGCCTGCATGCGAGGGAAGGGGCGCAGGCTTTCAATGCCGTCTTTGGTAATGACGACCACCTCGCCGTTCTCGATCTCCCGGATGAAGCGGGCGCCGATAATGTCAAAAGCGCACGTTTCCGAAGCAAGAATAGGAGCGCCATTGAGTTCGCCGAGGACCAAAGGACGAATGCCCAGTGGGTCGCGAGCGCCGATCAGCTTCTTATTGGTCATCGCAACAAGGGAGTAAGCGCCCTCTATGGCCCGCAGCGAATCGATGAAGCGCTCAATGAATCTCGGCTTTCTCGACTGCGCCACCAGATGAAGAATGACCTCGGTATCAGATGTCGATTGGCAAATGGCTCCGTTTCGGATCAATTCCTCTCGCAAGGTCAGGGCGTTGGTCAGATTGCCGTTATGGCAGACCGCAAAGCCGCCCGCTGCCAGATCGGCAAAGAGCGGCTGTACGTTTCGGAGGACGGTGTCCCCGAATGTCGCATAGCGGACATGCCCTACGGCGGAATCTCCCTGGAGACGCTGCATCATGGCGGGAGACGAAAAATGGTCTCCAACCAGTCCCATTCGCCTTTCGGAATGAAAGCGAACGCCGTCGAAGGAGACGATCCCGGCAGCCTCTTGGCCACGATGTTGAAGCGCGTGCAGTCCGAGAGCCGTGAGCGCTGCAGCATCTGGATGACCGAGGATGCCGAAAACCCCACACTCCTCCCTCAAGGTATCACCGTCGAAATCGGTGTCGTCCTGGACGCCAGTTGCGTTCGCGCCGGCCTCGCCGCCCATGTGATTCGCCACCATACCCATCTCCTGCACTGGACTTGAGGACTAATTGTTGCCGCTGCTTGTAGAGTTTCCGTCATTTAGCAACTGATCAATGCCCTGCCGTTCTGGATTTTCGTAGCCGTCCTCTTCGTCTCCATCCGCTCCCGGAGTGGTCGGCTCATCCTCTCCCGTCGTTCCAGCCCCTGGGGCCTCGCCGGGCTTTGCATTAATATAGGTCTTCCCGAGCAGAGTTTCAGCGACGTCGGGGGGTAAAAACGAAATAACAAAGGTGCTGGTCTGTTCGATGACGGGGAGGGTCGCCGCGTTGCGGACCCAATCAGGTCGCCGCTCGACGGGGACGAGCCAGATGAAAAAGATATAGGCGACCACCACGAGCAACAAGCCTCGTGCCATGCCGAAGACGAAGCCAAGAGTTCGATCGAGCGCCCCCACACCCGAATCAAGAATCCAGTCTGAAATTTTGATGGTGATGATCGAGATGATGATCAGCACGATGACGAAGGTGCCCGCAACCAGGGCGATGTCGGCGACGTAGTCAGGTTGGATATAAGACCGGGCGGTTTCTCGAAAGCCGGTATATGCCAGGAAGGCTGCGAGTGCGGCGCCGGCCCATGAAAGGATCGACAAGACCTCGCGCGTGAATCCGCGCATTAGCGCCAACAGTCCCGAGATGAGCATAATGCCTATCAGGATGACGTCCAACATCGAGAACGGCATTTAGATCGAGCTCCACAGCAGACTGTCGCGAGGCGCGCGGACTATAAATTGGTTTTGCGGTGCTGTCACATCATTGACACCGACACCATCCGTCATGAGGTCGCGGCCACAGTGGCTCTGACCAGTTTATTCCGTTCGAAGGACTGGACCCAACGGACGAGTTCGATGAGACTCTTCGGAGTATGGATCGACATGGAACTGTTCTTCTTAACCTCACTGATGGCTCCAGGAGGAACGACGGCAGTTTTAAAGCCGAGTTTCGCTGCTTCCTTCAATCGCGCTTCTCCTTGTGCCACGGAGCGGAGCGATCCGGAGAGGGAAATCTCACCAAACAAAACACATTCGGGTGGAAGAGGGCAGCCTGTGAACGATGAAACCAATGCGGCGGCCACTGCAATGTCAGCGGCAGGTTCACGAACACGCAGGCCGCCTGCCACATTGAGATAGACATCGTACCCACCCAAGCTGACGCCGCAATGTGTATCCAGCACGGCCAGGGTCATGGCAAGCCTGCTGCCGTCCCATCCGACCACGGCCCGGCGCGCCGTCCCAAGCGTCGAGGGAGAGACCAGCGTCTGAACCTCGACCAAAAGCGGCCTGGTGCCCTCGATCCCGGCGAAAACCGCGGCACCCGGTGTGGCGGTATCCCGATCGCCCAGGAACAGCCCCGAGGGATTCTCGACCTCCGCGAGACCGCTATCGGCCATTTCGAAGACACCGATTTCGTCCGTGGGACCGAACCGATTTTTGACGGCCCGCAGAATGCGAAATCGGTGGCCTCTGTCGCCCTCAAAATACAGAACCGCATCCACCATGTGCTCGATAAGCCTGGGTCCGGCGATCTGGCCATCTTTTGTTACATGGCCGATCATCAGGATTGTCGTCCCTTTGGTTTTGGCAAAACGCACTAAAGCTTCAGCTCCGGCGCGCAGCTGGGACACGCTGCCGGGGGCGGACTCGATTTCCGGGGACCAGATTGTCTGGACGGAATCAATGGCGACGATTGCTGGCGGCGGTCCCTCGCTCAGGGTCGCAAGGATGTCGTTTAAGTTGGTTTCAGCCGCGAGGAGAACGGGAGCATCACTGAGTCCAAGCCGCTCCGCTCGCAACCGGACCTGGGCCACAGCCTCCTCTCCCGAGACATACACAACCCGTTCACCCTTCAATGCGTGACGCGCGAGCGCCTGCAAGATGAGGGTGGATTTTCCGATGCCTGGATCGCCTCCGATCAAAACCGCTGAACCTGGGACCAACCCGCCTCCGGTCACTCTGTCCAATTCAGCGATGCCGGAGAGGAGGCGGGGTGGGGTAGGGGTGGTGCCCTTCAGCCCGACAAGTTCGATGCTGCGCCCTCTGGCGCGCGGCCGGACACCGCTGCCGAGAGGTGCTGCTGTGCCCTCCTCAACAATGGTATTCCAGCCACCACAATTGTCACATCGCCCCACCCAGCGTGGCGTGACCGCTCCGCAGGCTTGACAGACGAATGTGGAACTTGGCTTGGCCAAACCGGCTGCTCCAATGCAAAAATCCAGACAGGTGGATGAGCGCGCTCACTGGACGCGCGAACTCCGGTGGCAAAATGAGTTCAACCCTCAAAGCCTTCCACGACGACCTTTCCGATCATGCGGCCACCTTCGACAAGTTCATGAGCTTTCCGCAGATTGGCGGCGTTGATCGGGCCGAGAGTGGTTGTCAGGGTGGTCCTGACCTCCCCTTGATCTATGGCTTTGGCCAGATCCGTTAAAATGCGGTTCTGCTCAGCGATGTCGGGAGTGCTGAACTGCGCGCGAGTGAACATGTACTCCCAAGCGAGGGTCACGCTCTTGGATTGATAGAGCGCCGCATTGATAGGTTTTTCGTTCGCCACAATGAAGCAAACGACGCCTTGAGGTGTCGCAAGCTCTGCGGTGATCGGAAAATAATCATCCGTCGATGAGGCACACAGAATGCTGTCCACACAATCGAAGCCAAGGGCTCTGACTGAGACGGCAAGATCCTTGTGATTTGCTATAAAATCGGCTCCGAGATCCTGGCACCATTGGCGGGTCTCAGGCCTGGATGCCGTGGCGATGACGGTCAATCCCGCCTGCTTGGCAAGTTGTATGGCGATCGATCCGACGCCACCTGCGCCGCCAATGATGAGCAGGCTGCGTCCCGAATTATCCTCGGGCTGCCGGGAAAGACCCATGCGATCGTGCAACGCCTCTGCAGCCGTCAGAGCGGTCAGCGGCAAAGCTGCGGCCTCAGCGAAACTGAGACGGGTCGGGCACGGCCCAACGATACGCTCATCAACGGGCACATACTGCGCGTTACTGCCGTTTCGTGTTATGTCACCGGCAAAAAAGACCCTGTCTCCCACCTTGAATAGAGTGGTCTCGGCTCCGACTCGCTCTACGGTCCCCGCACCGTCGAAGCCCAGGATGCGAGGCTGCTCCAGGCGCTCTTGAACTCGAAAACGCCGGACCTTCGTATCGACGGGATTGACGGAAATGGCTTCCACCCTGACGAGCAGGTCCCGAGCTCGTAACGCCGGTATCGGAAGTTCAACATCGACTAGACAATTTAGATCTGTGATCGGCGCAGATTGGAATACGCCGACAGCCTTCATCGTTCTCATGGTCTCAGAACATCCATTTTGATTGGCCCCTCGGCACGGCCGTGGATAAACTGTTCCACATATGGGTTTCCGCTCCTGTCGATATCAGCCGCGATCCCATGCCAGATGATCCGGCCTTTGTAGATCATGGCAATATCGTCTGCGATTTTGCGGGCTGAAGCCATGTCATGCGTAATAGAGATGGCCGTGGCACCTAATCTTTTGACACAGTCTCGAATGAGATCGTTGATGACGTCCGCCATGATGGGATCCAGCCCCGTCGTTGGCTCGTCGAAGAAGATGACCTCGGGATCGGCAGCAATGGCACGGGCAAGCCCGACGCGCTTCTGCATGCCTCCTGAAAGTTCCGCGGGCGACAATTCCCCGACTTCAGCCCCGAGCCCGACTTGCGCGAGTTTTTCGAACGCGATCTCTCGTGCCTTCGCCCGCTGCACCTGTTTGCCTTGAATGAGACCGAAAGCGACGTTCTCCCAGACGGTTAAACTATCGAAAAGAGCCGCACCTTGGAACAGCATGCCGAACTTTCGCAGCATCTCCTCTCGGTCAGCTCCACTGTTCCCGATGATCTCTTTGCCGTTGACGTGGATCGATCCCTCATCTGGCCGGATGAGCCCCAGAATGCACTTCAGGGTGACGGATTTTCCGCTGCCGGATCCGCCGATAACCACGAGGGATTTACCGCGGTAAACCGACAGATCGACGCCATCGAGCACGGTCTTCCGCCCGAAGCTCTTTCGCACGCCCGAGAGTGCGATGTGAGGAATTGAGGTCATGGGTTCTTTAAAATCACGAGAAGATCAGCGATGTCATGATGTAGTTAACCGCAAGGATAAGGATGGAGGCCGACACCACGGCGTTTGTTGTGGCCCGACCCACGCCCTGAGCACCACCTTTGCTGTAGTAACCGTGGTAGCATCCCATGAGTGCGATGACGAACCCAAAAACTGCAGCTTTAGCGAGCCCGGATGCCACGTCGCCAAATTCGAGAAAGTCGATCGTGCTCTTCACATAGGACGCCGAATTGAAGCCAAGGCTGCGAGTGCCCACCACGTAGCCGCCTAGGATTCCTATCGTGTCCGCGATGGCCACCAGGATCGGCAGTGTGATGACGCCGGCAATGATCCGTGGCGCCACGAGGTATTTGAAGGGATTGGTAGAGAGTGTCGTCAGGGCGTCGATTTGCTCGGTAACGCGCATGGTCCCGAGCTCGGCAGCGATGGCCGCGCTGACGCGGCCCGCAACAATGAGTCCCGCCAGGACGGGTCCAAGCTCTCGAACAATGCCCAGGGCCACGATCTGGGCCACAATGCTCTCAGCGTTGAAGCGACTGCCGCCGACATAGATCTGCAGGGCAAGGGCGGCGCCGGTGAAGAATGCCGTGAGCCCGACCACGAAAAGTGAATTGTAGCCGATACGGAGCATCTGCTCCAGATCCTGGCGAAGGAAGTATGGCGGCGTGAAAACGTGAAATAACGAGTTCCACAGGAAGATTGAAAGACGGCCCACTTCCTCGCAGAAGTGTAGGGCAATCCGACCGATACTGGCGAGGAAGTTCAAAGGCGGGCCTTTCCGTCAGCAGTCCCTCGGCATGGTCACCCTGCGAATGCAGTTTGGAACAGCCGTGGTCCCTTAGCTCGAATCGTGCGGTGAATATATGCGAGCAAACCGTGAACCTAAAGCGGTGAGAATCTCATAAGGAATAGTTCCGGCCCACCGAGCCAGATCATCAATCGTTATGTGGGACCCTATCAGTTCGGCCCTTCCCCCGCGACGAGCAAATTCTGGCGGCACATCTGTGACATCCACGGTGATCATGTCCATGGAAATCCGGCCGATCACAGGAGCGAACTGACCGCCGACGAACACATGTGCCCGCTCGGCACGACTCGTTCCGCCGAGCGAACGAAAAAAACCATCAGCATACCCGACGCTGATAACTGCGATGTTTGAGTTCCGTTCCGCCTTCCACGTCGCGCTGTAGCCGATTGTCTCACCCGCCGGCACTTCGCGGACGCCTAATATAGTTCCATAGAGGCTGATGACTGGCTTCATGGGGTTTGCACGTTCAGCGAGCGGATTTCCCCCGTAAAGGGCGATGCCGGGTCTCACCAGATCGTAATGAAAATCTGAAACATTCAAGGTTCCGGCCGAGTTTGCCAGGCTGCACTGCGCTTGCGGCAAAAGGGCTCGAAGGCGATCAAAAGTCTCGATTTGCGCCCGATTCATGGCGGCGTTCGGCGTGTCGCCACAGGCAAGATGGCTGATGATCAGCGTGATGCGAAACGCGCAAAGCTCCTTACGGCTGGCGGCTAGGCACTCAACCTGCTTCTCATTGAGACCCAGTCGATTAATACCGGTGTCCACGTGAATACCCGCGGGAAGCCGGCGATCCTCCGAATGGCAAAACTTGGCCCATTCCGAAATTTCGTCGATCGACGAAAGCACGGGACGCAACGAATAGGCAGCCAAAAAGCTGGATGTTCCAGGCAGCAGACCATTGAGTACATAGATGGTAGCGTCCGGAAGTACCTGCCGCAGCCGCGCTCCCTCCACTGGCAGGGCAACGAAGAATGTCTTGCACCCTGCAGACCACAGGGCGGTTCCGGCCTCGACTAACCCGATCCCATAGGCCTCTGCCTTGACGGCGGCGGCGCATTCCACAGGTTTGGCCAGCGCTGCAAGATATCGGTAGTTGGACTGTAGGGCGCGGAGATCAACCATCATGGTTGCCCCGGCGAGTTCCGGCGTCAGGTCAACACTGGCGCAGCTTGGCACTTGGGAAATCGTATCAATGTCGCTCATATGCGCGATCAATCACTCAAATCGTTCAGGGAGATAGTCTTCGGCGATCAAATTCTGAAATCTTGTCAAGCTCGCGTCGAAATGAAGCTGAATTGTGCCAGTAGGCCCGTGACGTTGTTTTCCAATAATGACCTCCGCCCGGCCGGTTATTCTGTTCATCTCATCCTGCCACTCAAAATGCTCGGGAGTGTTGGGCTTAGGTTCCTTTCGCTGAAGATAATATTCCTCGCGGAACACGAACGCGACCACGTCGGCGTCTTGCTCGATTGACCCAGATTCGCGGAGATCTGCAAGCTGTGGGCGCTTGTCGTCACGTTGCTCCACCTGTCTCGAGAGCTGTGATAGCGCCATAACGGGGACGTCCAGCTCCTTCGCGAGCGCCTTCAGTCCTGTCGTTATCTCCGAGACTTCCTGAACGCGACCCTCGCTGGAGCGCTTTGCCGAACCAGTCAGCAATTGCAGGTAATCTACGACGATGAGCCCGAGCCCACGCTGTCGCTTCAGTCGCCTTGCTCGGGCTGCGAGCTGCGCGATCGTCAGTCCACCCGTATCGTCAATATAAAGCGGGAGCGACTGCATCTCCTGGCTAACGATACTTAAGCGGCGGAATTCATCCTCGGTAATCTTGCCCCGTCTAATCCGCTCCGACGAAATACCGGCTTGCTCGGAGAGAATACGAGTTGCGAGCTGTTCAGCCGACATTTCCAGGGAGAAGAACGCGACCAGTCCCCCATCCTGAACCTTCAAGGATCCATCCGGGCTCTGCTCGGCGCGATAGTTTCGCGCGACGTGATAAGCAATATTCGTTGCTAGAGCAGTCTTTCCCATAGCGGGTCGCCCAGCCAGAATGATGAGGTCGGACCGCTGCAATCCACCCATCTTGGCGTCAATGTCCGTGAGCCCACAGGAAACTCCCGAAAGCCCGCCATCACGAGCATAGGCGGCTGCAGCCATGTCAATCGCTTGGGTGAGCGCTTCGCTAAAGCCTCGGAAGCCCTTGCCATAGCGTCCCGTCTCCGCCAGGGCATAAAGGCCTTGCTCAGCCTCTTCGATAAGCGTGCGTGGGGCGACATCGACGGGTGCGTCATAGGCATTGCCTACGATATCGGTGCCGATCTCGATGAGCCGACGACGCACGGCCAGATCGAAAATCGTTCGCCCATATTCCTGTGCATTGATGACAGTGGTCGCTGATCCCGCAAGACGGGCCAAATAGGCCGGGCCGCCAATTTCCGAAAGAGCCTGATCGCGGTCGAAAAACGTCTTCAGAGTGACAGGGGACGCGAGCTTACCCGCACGGACCAGACGAAAGGCAGCCTCGAAAATGCGCGCATGAACCGGCTCGAAAAAATGCTCAGGCTTCAGAAAATCGGAAATCCGTTCACAGGCTTCGTTGTTGACCAGGATTGCCCCCAGCAAAGCCTGTTCCGCCTCCAGATTAAAAGGGACTGAACGATAATCAGGCGTTGCCTTGACGGCCTGATGCTCAAATTTCACGAAGTTTGCTGCTGTCTCCATGGCCAGTTGTTACCCTGTCGCGGTCGGGCTTTGTCTACCAAACGTTAAAGCCTGACCTCCCATGCACGCTATCCACAGCAGCAGGTGGCAGGACCGCAACAATCCTCTTTTAATCACCCGACAGATGATTTCACGCGAGCAATCGCTCCGAATCCGGTGACGATATCACTGCTCAGCTGATTCGTCCCTGGACGCCTGTGATCACTCTGCCGGCACTGAAACCAGTTGCGGCGAACGGCTTTCGAGCCGGCGGAGCCGGTCTTCCTCCTGAACGATATAGTCCCGCGTTATGGGCAGCGCGTGCTGACTTTTCGTGAACTGGATTTGGAAATTGTTCATGCCCTGAAAGCGAAAGGCAGTCTCGGATGCGGCAAGGTAAAACTCCCACATTCTACAAAAACGCTCGTCATAAATAGCTTTGGCCCGATCCCAGTTCGTAATGAACCGATGCCGCCATTCCCGCAGCGTATCGGCATAGTGAAGCCTCAGGATCTCGATATCGGTGATGTAGAGGAGCGACTTCTCAATTACGGGAGTGACTTCCGAGAGGGCGGGGATCGCGCCTCCGGGAAAGATGTGCTTGGCGATCCAAGGGTTTGTGGCGCCTGGCCCGTCCGACCTGTTTATGGAATGAAGCACGGCGACACCATCATCGGTCAGGAGATTTCTCACGGTAGTGAAAAATTCACTGTAATGGCCAGCGCCTACATGCTCGAACATTCCAACCGAAACGATTCGATCGAACTTGCCATTGAGGGTGCGGTAGTCTCGCAGCAGAAACTGGACACGTTCGCCCAAGCCGCGACACGCGGCTCGCTCATTTGAGATCTTGTGCTGTTCTTCGGAGAGCGTGACCCCTGTCACATTTACATTGGCCACTTCGGCCAGGTAGATTCCGAGGCCACCCCAACCCGAGCCAATATCCAGCACGCGTTGCCCCGGTTGGAGGTCCAACTTAGCGGCCAGATGTCTTTTCTTGGCGAGTTGAGCATCCTCTAATGTGCTGTCTGCGTGTTCAAAATACGCACAGGAGTATTGGCGGTCGCGATCGAGGAACAGGTCGTACATTGCACCATCGAGGTCGTAATGGTGAGCGATGTTCTTCCGAGCACGCCAAATGGGATTGTGTTGGTGCCACTTTCGCAATCGATAGCGAAGATTCCCCCAAACCTTCAGCCACCTTGGATAGGGCATGCGCTCCATGTTGGACAGCAAGACTTCTAGAAAGTCATAGATGGTCCCCTGTTCAAAGCTCAGGGAACCATCCATGTACACTTCGCCGAGATGGAGTTCGGGATTGAAGGCGAGCTTCCGGTATACGGAGGGGTCGGAAATCCGGGCGACGATCGGAACTCCTGTTGCGTCTCCGAACCGATGCGTGTTCCCCGAGGCGTCGATCACAGTCAGTGTCCCGTGACGGACAATGTGACTAAAAATTCGCTTCAGTACCGACAGCACTTCAAGCTCCTTCTCCAACAGTACTGATGATCTCAGATCATCAGTAAGTCGGACCCGCTATGTGCTCACCCTTTCATGAATTTAACTACCCAAATGATCAGTGGCAATGGTCTGGAAGAGGAACAGTTAAGTGCTTTGAGCAACGCTCCTCATTCTTCTCCGACGTCACCTCTGTTGAGGATCTCCAGAACCTCGTCATCGAGCTCACCGTCGAACTGCGCCGCCTCGAGAGCCGCCTCACGCTCGTCCATGGGAATAGACAAATCTTCTCCCCTTGCTTGGGATTCCGCCTCATCTGTCGAACGGGCAATATTGAGCGTGATCGTGACCGGAACTTCAGGATGCAACGCGATCCTAACTTGTGTGAGGCCGATGCTTTTGATGGGCTGCTCAAGGACAACTTGGTTGCGGACGACCTCGGTACCCGTTTCTTCGCTCACCACCTGCGCAATGTCACGAGTGCTGACCGATCCATAGAGCTGGCCCGATTCACCAGCCTGGCGGATAATCACAAAGCTTTGGCCGTTGACCTTTTCAGCCTGTGCCTCGGCACTGGCTTTCCGCTCGTCATTGCGCTTCAGAAGGGCTTCCCGCTGACTTTCGAACCGAACCTTGTTGGACTCGCTGGCACGCAGGGCTTTTCCGCTGGGAAGAAGGAAGTTGCGTGCATAACCATCTTTGACTCTGACGACATCGCCCATGGCACCGAGCTTTTCGACGCGTTCTAGAAGAATGACATGCATGTGAGGGGACTCCTTTGATGTTTATCGACGAATGATGGGACCGTTGGATGGGCCTGGACGACCGGCAAGCGTATTGGCCAGTCCGACGCCGGACAGCGCGAGCAAAACAATCCAATTGAAGATCAGCAAGGCTGCGTAAAGCGCGCCGAGCAACAGGGGGCGGCTCGTGAAGCCGAGGGTTTTCGAATGGATCACCGCGAGCCCCAGCACAGCAAATGCCGCAAGCGAGACTGCGAGGAAAATATTGCCAAGCAAGCCGACTGTCCCGGGGACAAAGGAAGCCGCCATTGCTGCAAAGGGAGCGATGGCCATACTCCGAGGGAAGGCCAAGCTGCTGAACGGCGCCCAGGGCCGTAGCGCACGTCCCGACAAGGCGACGATCCTCACGGCGAGAAACAGATTGATGAGGGATGAGAGCATCCAAAGCAGCGCTGAGACAGCCGGCAGCATCCAGACGAACATTTCGATGAACCCATCAAGGTTCAGATCGCCGGTAGTCTTGAGCTGTTCTTGCAGACCGGGTTGCGTAGAGAACATCCGTGTGACGGCCTCGCGCAGGACGGCTCTAAAGCTCTCTGCATCGGGTCCGAGCAGGATGACGGCCGTGGTGGCGATAAGTCCTGCCAGAGCGGCGGTCCACAGGACGAGGCGGCCCTCTGGATAGAATTGCCGTCCGGCGACAAGAGGCGCCCCCTCGGAATCGGAAGCCTCCGACGTATCTCGTGAAAGAAGAGCGAGATAGCTCAGGATGGCCGGCGCCAACGCCACGGTGACGACGAAGAGGAGGGCCGAACGATAGTCAGTCGTAAGCCATATGACTGCAGTTCCGGCGATGGCGCCCACGAGGGCGGCAGCAGAGCCCCATCCGAAACCCACGATGAACAGGGGCAGGGGCGCCATATACAAGAGGATCACCGCCAGCAGCGAGTAGCTGATGACGGTGAAGTAAAGAGCCGCGGCAGCAAGCCCGGCTCCGACGCCAATAATGAGACTGCGTTGCATTGTGGCTGTCCCGCTTCCTGCGGTTAGAGGTGACCGAGATCACCCCAACCCTCCGACCGGCATGAACCGGCAAGAGTTACTTGATGACGTAAGGGAGCAATCCGAGAAAGCGTGATCGCTTGATCGCCTTCGAGAGCTCGCGCTGCTTCTTCGCGGAAACGGCGGTGATGCGGCTCGGCACGATCTTGCCGCGCTCGGACACGAAGCGCTGTAAGAGGCGCGTGTCCTTATAGTCGATCACCGGTGCATTGGTGCCGGAAAACGGGCAGGTCTTGCGGCGACGGAAGAAAGGCCGGCGCGCTTGGGATTGTGGCATAGACATCAGATCGTCTCCTCACGGCCGCCGCCCATGGGACCGTCGTCCGAGCGCGGGCCCCGCCCTCGGAACCCTCCATCCCGGTCGCCGCCACGGAAGCCGCCACCATCACGAAAACCGCCACCTTCGCGGAAACCGCCACCTTCACGGGGACCGCGAGGCCCACGGGGCCCCCGATCATCGCGATCTTCGCGGCCGGGCCGCGCGCGCATCATCACGGACGGCCCACTTTCATGCTCGTCGACTCGCAGCGTCAGGAACCGAACCACGTCTTCGTTGAGCTTCATCTGCCGCTCCATCTCGGTCACAGCAGCGTGGGGCGCATCGATGTTCACCAGGGAATAGTGGGCCTTGCGGTTCTTCCTGATCCGGTAGGACAGCGGCCGCAGGCCCCAATATTCCGACTTAGTGACGCTGCCGCCATGCTCCTGCAGGACGGTTTTGAATTGTTCAGTCAGGGCCTCGACCTGTGCATTCGAGGCATCCTGACGAACCATGAAAATATGCTCATACAACGCCATGGGCGTCGGTCCTTTCCTTCGTTCGCTGTTGCGGTTCAGCTCCGGCGCCGAGCCTCCAGTGAGCCCAATAGGAAAGGCTCAAAAAACGGATCCTCAAAGAAGCGGAGACACCGGAAGCATGGATCTGTAAGATCCACCCATTCTTCACAAGGAAGCATGGTCTTCCATTCAGCCTCCAACCGGAGCTGCTACGAGGCACGCATATAGAGAAAACAGCGGAATGAAGCAAGCACCATGGACGGTATTGAGAGATCCGGCCAGACGGCGCTTCTTGACAGCCTTGGCTTCGCATGATTGCTGGCGCGCCAATCGTCACGATTGCGGATCATCATGTCCATAGCGCTCACCTTTCCAGGTCAAGGCAGCCAGCAAGTCGGCATGGGCCGTCTCCTGGCCGAAAACTTTCCCGCCAGCAGGGCTGTCTTCGCAGAGATCGACGAAGCGTTGGGGTCCCCGCTTTCGACCCTCATTTGGGAAGGTCCCGAGGACCAGCTGACATTGACCGAGAATGCCCAACCCGCACTTATGGCGGTCTCCATGGCAGCTCTTCGCGCGATGGAGACCGAGGCGGGCTTCGAAATTGGCACTGAGGTTGCGTTCGTCGCGGGCCATTCCCTCGGAGAGTACTCCGCGTTGACGGCCGCGGGAAGCTTCACCCTGGCCGATGCCGCCCGATTGTTGCGCCTGCGTGGGCAAGCCATGCAACGTGCCGTTCCGGTGGGCGTCGGAGCCATGGCGGCTCTCTTGGGTCTCGACATCGGCGCGGTGAAAGATGTGGTGGCCGCTGTCGGCGGTACCGACGTGCAGATCGCGAATGACAATGGATCGGGTCAGGTGGTGGTCAGCGGCACCCGGGCCGCCGTTGAGGCGGCCGTCGAGACTGCCAAGGCGAAGGGCGCCAAGCGGGCGATCCTTTTGCCGGTAAGTGCGCCATTCCATTGTCGGTTGATGCAGCCTGCTGCCGACGAGATGCGGAGTGCGCTTGAGCAGGTGTCGATCGCCGACCCGGTGGTACCGCTCATTGCTAACGTCACGGCATCGCCCCTGCGGTCGGCTCAGGATATTCGTCAACGGCTGGCTGAGCAGGTGACGGGCACGGTGCGATGGCGGGAATCGGTGGCCTACATGGCTGCAGAGGGCGTGGATGCCTTCTATGAAATTGGTGCCGGCAAGGTATTGACCGGCCTGTCCAAGCGTCTCGTACCTGAGGCGGTGACCCAGACCATGAGCACGCCTGAGGAAATTCGGACATTCGCCGCCGCAAGGCGCTGACGGGATCGGTGAGAGGACGACATCATGTTTGATTTGAGCGGCAAAACCGCGCTGGTCACAGGAGCAACGGGTGGCATCGGCGCCGCCATCGCCAGGGTTCTCCACAATCAAGGCGCAGTCGTGGTTCTCTCCGGAACGCGTCAGGACCGATTGGACGCCCTGCAGGCCGAGCTTGGAGAACGCAGCTTCACGGTCGCCTGCGATCTTGGAGATTCCGCGGCCGTTGAGGCGCTGGTGCCGCGGGCCGAGGAGCAGGCGAAGCAGGTCGACATTCTCGTGAACAATGCCGGCCTCACCCGCGATGGTCTCGCGATTCGGATGAAGGATGATGACTGGTCGCGGGTCATTGAGGTGAACCTCACCGCAGCCTTTCGCCTGTCGCGGGCGGCCTTGAAGGGCATGATGAAGCGTCGCACGGGCCGAATCATATCCGTTACTTCGGTGGTCGGAACCACGGGAAATCCGGGGCAGGCCAACTATGCGGCTTCGAAAGCCGGCCTGGTCGGCATGACAAAAGCTCTGGCACAGGAGGTGGCCAGTCGGGGAATTACCGTCAACTGTGTTGCGCCCGGCTTCATCGAGACGCCCATGACCGCTGCTTTGAACGAGAAGCAGCGAGAGGCCATTCTCGGGAATATTCCTACAGGTAGAATGGGTTCCGCCGAGGAGATTGCAGCTGCGATCCTTTACCTCGCGAGTCCCGAAGCAGCCTACGTGACGGGGCAGACTTTGCACGTCAATGGCGGGATGGCGATGATCTGAAGCCTGGCTGTCTCGGCGGGGCGAATGCGGCGCAGGATTGTGCTTCAGCAGCGTCCGTCTTGGCTCTTGGTGAAGCGCTGAACTATGTGTTAGGAAACCGACGGCCCATGCGCGGGCTACGGTGGTCACATAATCCCATACTGAGACTTGGCCTTCCGGTCGGCTCGAGGTTGGGTTCCTTCTACCGATCGCCGCATCGGGGTGACCGATAGAGGATTTTGCGGGTGCCAACGACACCACCCGAGAAACTAAGGAAACTGAAATATGAGTGATGTCGCTGAACGGGTTAAGAAGATCGTCGTGGAGCACCTGGGCGTGGAAGCGGACAAAGTGACGGAGGAGGCCAGCTTTATCGACGACCTCGGCGCCGACAGCCTTGATACCGTTGAACTGGTCATGGCCTTTGAAGAAGAGTTCGGCATCGAAATCCCCGATGACGCGGCCGAAACGATTCAGACGGTAGGTGATGCCGTCAGCTTCATCAAGAAGAGCGCGGCCTAGAGCCGTCTTTCTCGCGCTCGGCGGGTTGGCTATGCTCACCCGCCCGCGCAGTGGCTGCCACGATCTTGGGTACCCTGAGGTCGAGGGACGGGTCGGGTTTCGATCCTCACTGGGGTGGCAGTTGACCAAAGGGCGATCAAGGAAAGCATGCGCAGAGTCGTCGTTACTGGAATCGGAATGGTCACGCCGCTGGCGTCGGGCGCGGAGCCATCCTGGGCACGCTTGATTGCCGGTGAATCGGGTGCGGGGCCGATTACGAAATTTGATGCAAGCGACATGTCCTGTCGCATTGCCTGCCAGGTTCCGACCGGCGACGGGCAGAATCACACATTCAATGCCGATGTCTGGATGGAGCCGAAGGACCAGCGCAGATATGACGAGTTCATCATCTTCGCTGTAGCGGCTGCAAAGCAGGCTGTTGAAGATTCTGGCTGGAAGCCGACCGACTACGAAGATCAGATTGTGACCGGCGTTCTCATCGGATCGGGGATCGGCGGACTGCCGGGTATCGAGGAAACGTCTTTGTTGCTGGCCGAGAAGGGCCCGCGGCGGGTCAGCCCGTTCTTTATTCCTGGACGACTGATCAACCTCGCCTCTGGTGTGGTCTCCATCGAATACGGCTTCCGCGGTCCGAATCATTCCGTTGTGACGGCGTGTTCGACCGGCGCTCATGCCATTGGCGATGCCTCTCGCTTGATCGCATTGGGCGATGCCGATGTGATGGTGGCCGGCGGCACTGAGGCGGCCATTTCGCGCCTCGGGATAGCGGGATTTGTCGCCTGCAAGGCCTTGTCGTCTCATTTCAATGATACGCCCGAGCGGGCCTCGAGGCCTTATGATAAGGACCGCGATGGTTTTGTGATGGGCGAGGGCGCAGGTGTGGTGGTTCTCGAGGAATTGGAGCACGCAAAGGCGCGCGGCGCCAAGATCTACGCCGAGGTGATCGGCTACGGCATGTCGGGCGACGCTTACCATATCACCGCGCCAGCTATGGACGGAGACGGCGCCTTCCGCTCCATGCGGGCCGCGGTGAAGCGTGCGGGTCTGCAACCCTCCGACATCGATTACGTCAATGCCCACGGAACTTCGACGCCCCTGGGCGATGAGATCGAACTGAAAGCGGTTGAACGGTTGTTCGGCGATGCGGCGGAGGGACTGACCATGTCGTCCACCAAATCGTCGATTGGTCATTTGCTGGGCGCCGCCGGTGCTGTAGAATCCATTTTCTCGATCCTGGCCATGCGGGATGGAGTGGCGCCGCCGACTATTAATCTCGACTCGCCGTCGGTGGACACAAAGATCGATCTCGTGGCCAATAAAGCCAAGGAAATGAAGATCGACACCGTATTGTCTAATTCCTTTGGTTTTGGTGGTACCAACGCATCGTTGATTTTCAGGCGTTACGTCGACTAGCCTGCTTGCGTCGCCGACATCATTCGAGATGCCCATCAGGGGCCAGACGAGGTGGCTGTGTCCAAACGCGACAATGCCGCGCTGAAATCCGTGAAGCCAATGCGGCTGCGCCGGCAGCGCTCTGTTTTGAGCAGCGTCCTGCTGAGCATGGCGTCCTTTGTTTTCTTTGCCGCGATTGTTGCAGGCGGACTGCTCCTTTACGGCAAATATCGGTTCGAGGCGCCTGGCCCCTTGGAGCGTGCCAAGCTCGTCGAGGTCGAACGCGGCATGGGCACCCGGGCCATCGCCGATGCCCTTCAGGAGCGGGGGGTCATCGACGACGCGCGCATCTTCTTGGCGGCCATTCTGGCGACCCGCAACATGGGCAAGTTGAAGGCCGGCGACTACCGGTTCCAGGCTGCCGCCAGCATGCGCGAGGTTCTGGACGACCTGGTGACCGGCAAGGCGCTCGTCTACAAATTGACGATTCCCGAGGGCCTGACGTCGACGCAGATCGTCGAGCGGGTGAGGGCCAACGACTCCCTGGTCGGCGACATCGAGACAATACCGGCGGAAGGATCGCTTCTGCCGGAGACCTATATCTTCGAGCGGGGCCGCACCCGTCAGGCGATCATCGAGGAGATGGCCCAGGCGCAACGCAAGGTCATGGCGGAGCTTTGGGCCTCCAAGGCCGACACTATACCGGTAAAGACGCCCGAGGAGGCGATCATCCTGGCGTCCATCGTCGAGAAGGAGACCGGCGTTGCCAGTGAAAGGCCGCAGGTCGCCGCCGTCTTCGCCAATCGCCTGGAGAAGGGGATGCGGCTGCAATCCGATCCCACCATCATCTATGGGATCGTCGGCGGTGCCGGCAGTCTCGGGCGGCCGTTGACGCGCAAGGATATCTCCGAGAAGACGCCGTATAATACCTATACCATCAACGGTTTGCCGCCGACCCCCATCGCCAATCCCGGCAAGGCGGCGATTGCCGCGGTGCTGAATCCGGCCACATCCACCGACCTGTATTTCGTCGCCGACGGCACCGGCGGTCATGTCTTCGCGCCCACGCTGCAGCAGCACCAGGCCAATGTCCGCAAATGGCGCGCCATCGAGCGTGAGCGTCGCGTGGCGGCCGGCACGCCGGCTCAGGATCCCGCAGACGAAGGGATGGACGATCTCGGTGACGCCCTCGATGATCCCGCCGATCCCGCCGATCCCGCGGCAGCAGCCACCGATGCTGCACCCGCACCGGGCGCGGCCCCGGCCGCCCAGACCGCGACGGGTGGAGCTTCGCAAGTGGCATCGGAGGGCGTCCCGCCGTCTGCCGTCGGAACACCCGCGAAAGCCCCCGCCGCTGCGAGAGGTCCGGTTCCCACGCCCGTGCCCAAGCCGCCGGTCCCGAAAAGCTGATCCTGTTCGCATCTGCGTAAAGCGCCTGCAAAAAGCTTGTATTGCGCCCGGCCTCTTGCTCTAACGTCGCCGGATAGGGGGCGAGTCCCGCAGATGCGGGGGAGGGGCGGGAGAAGATGGCGCTGACCAGCATGACCGGTTTCGGCCGCGCCGACGGCACTGAGGGGGATCTGGCCTGGGCCTGGGAGATCCGTTCGGTGAACGGCAAGGGCCTCGACATCCGCAGCCGTCTGCCGGCGGGTTTCGAGGCGCTGGAGGCGATCGTGCGCGAACAGTCCAGCGCCAGGCTGCGCCGTGGCAATTGTCAGGTGAGCCTCGCCGTCGAACGATCGGGGAGCGCCGCCGAGATCCGCATCAATGAACAGGCTCTGGACGGCATCCTGGCCGCCATCGCGCGACTGAATGGCCGCGTCAGCCCGGAGCCGCCGCGCATCGAAGCCCTTCTCGGACTGCGCGGCATCCTCGAACTGGTCGAACCCACCGCCGACAGCGATTTCGTCGAACGTCGCCTGGCCCTGCTGACCCGCAGCTTCGCTGAGGCCCTCGACCGCTTGGTAGCGGCCCGCCGGGCGGAAGGCGCCAAGCTCGGCGCCGTGCTGAGCGCCCAGGTCGACCGCATTCAGGCCTTGGCGGAGCAGGCCCGCGACTGCCCGGCCCGCGAGCCCCAGGCGATCCGGGAGCGCTTGAAGGAGCAGATCGACCGCCTCTTCGAGCTGGGCAATTTCGATGAACAGCGGCTGCACCAGGAGGCCATGCTGATCGCAGCCCGGGCCGACATTCGCGAGGAGCTCGACCGGCTGTTCGCGCATGTGGACAGCGCCCGCAGTCTTTTGGCCGAGGGCGATGCCGTGGGCCGCAGGCTCGACTTCCTGGCCCAGGAGTTCAACCGCGAGGCCAACACCATCTGCTCGAAATCCAACGACCGGGCCTTGACGGCCATCGGCCTGGAGCTCAAGGCGGTGATCGACCAGCTGCGCGAGCAGGTGCAGAACATTGAGTGAGTCCGAGTCCATGACCGCCGGACAGCCCGCCGAACCGCCTCCGGCCAGGCGCGGGCTGATGCTGGTCCTGTCGTCGCCGTCGGGCGCCGGAAAATCGACCTTGACCCGCCGCCTCAACGAGGAGGAACAGAGCCTCGGCCGGGCCTTCCATCTCTCGGTCTCGGTGACCACCCGCGCCCGGAGGCCCAGCGAGATCGACCATCGCGACTATCACTTCATCACCCGCCCGCGCTTCGAATCCATGCGCGAGCGTGGTGAGTTGCTGGAATGGGCCGAGGTCCACGGCAATTTCTACGGCACCCCGCGCGAGCCGGTGGAGCAGGCGCTCGCCCGCGGCCAGGACGTGCTCTTCGACATCGACTGGCAGGGCACGCTGCAGCTGTATGAGTCCATGCGCGCCGACGTGGTCTCGGTCTTCGTCCTCCCGCCCTCCATCGCCGAACTAAAGGCGAGGCTGGAGCGCCGCGCCGAGGACGCCCCCGACATCATCGCCCGAAGGCTCGCCAATTCCGCCGTCGAGCTCAGGCACTGGGCGGAATATGACTACGTCATCATCAATCGCGACGTGGCGGACGCCTTCGACAGCCTGAAGGCGATCCTGAATGCCGAGCGCGTCCGGCGCCAGCGCCAACCCGGCCTCGAGGCCTTCGTTGCGGGGTTGCTTGCAGAGCTGGGGGCCGAGCGGCAAACCTAGCGTCCCAGCCGCGCCCGTGTCTCGGCCGTGATCGGGCAGAGGGAGGGCTCGCCGACGCAGTGTCGCTCCTGGCGGCACGGGGCGTGGCGGCAGCGGTGGGCCTGGGCGCTCGCATTGGCGTAGCGGAGACCCTCGCACATCTTCTCGAATCGATCGACCGCGCTGTGCCACTCGGCCTCCTCCGCGGGTGACGGGGGCGGCAGAGCCGGGCGCAGCGAGCTGTATAGCGGCCGGTCGAGCCCCAGCCGTTGGATCTCCATGTCGGCCAGGATCTCCGTGCCCAGCAGGCGGTCGCGACAGATCTCGTTGTCTCTGCAGCCGGCTTCGTCTCCGGCCGGCAGCCCTCGATAGAAGGCGTGCATCTCGTCGAGCTTGGCGAGCCAGCGATGGCTCTTGGGGGGTGTGCGGCGGCGGTCGGTCATGGGGGACTCCGGAAGGGGCCAGGGGCGGCGACAAACTCGTGCAGACCCCGCCCGGGTTGTCGGGAGAAGGTGAGGGCCGTGAAGCGCCGAGAGGACGCTGGATGAGTGAGAGGTGCGGCCTCTCGGCGCTTCACGCGGCGATTTTGGGCGGACCCTGCGGCGATCGTGCCTGCCCGGGCCGGGCACCTGCCGAGCGCTGGCGCGGCATATGGGCCGGATGGAGCAGCAGCCCGGCCCTGTGGGGGCTGGACCGGTGCCATGGAATAGCCCACGGCACATCACGGGCGTCGCGGATCGCCTCTCACCGGAGCCGTCCGTTACCCGGGCCCCGGCAAGCGCCGCATCTCCACACTGAGCCGGCCGGTCCGGAACCGTCCCTCACATGGCGAAGACAGGGCGAGTATGGCACGGGTGGCAGGGGGTGGGGATAAGTTGGGGGGGATGTAGCAGTTTCGGGAGGGTAGGGTGGAGGCGGATCGTGGGAGAGCCCTTTGAGCAGGCACCGATCTTTCTTGTTCCGTCATGCTCGGGCTCGACCCGAGCATCCAGGGGCAGCGGATGACCGGCTTGTCCCGAGGATCCAGGGGCCTAGGGGTATGCGCTTTCCCCTGCCGTCCTGGATCCTCGGGTCAAGCCCGAGGATGACAGGTGGGAGGGGCCGAGCGCGAGGATGACGAGTGGGGGGCCGCGCGCTCTGGGCGACCGAGGACGACGGAAACGGGTGGGCCTTACAGGTTCAGCTGTTCGTAGAGATCCAGCCACTGCGGATTGTCTCGCTCGATCAAGGCGATCTTCCAGGAGCGCAGCCGGTGTTTCAGGGTCTTCTCCCGCTGGATGGCCTCGCGGATATCCTCGTATCGCTCATAATGGACGAGCCGCGCGACCCCATGTCGAGACGTGAAGCCGGGTGTGAGCCTCTCGCGGTGCTGATGGACCCGCGCCGCGAGATCGGCGGTGACGCCCACATACAAAGTCCCATTGCGACCGCTCGCGAGAATGTAGACGAAGCCCCCCAGCATGAAGGGACGATGGCGCGAGCGCGGCGCAAGTCAAGGGGCACTGCCGTTGCGAGCGGGATCGATCGTGCCCCTAAGCCGTCATGCTCGGGCTTGACCCGAGCATCCAGGGGCCAAGGGGGTACACGCTTTCCCCTGCCATCCTGGATCCTCGGGTCAAGCCCGAGGATGACGGTGGGGAGGGGCCGAGCGCGCGAGGATGACGAGTGGAGGGGCCGCACCTCTCTTGCGCTGAAGCCCTCATGCGGCTCTAAGCCCCCAAGAGTTCCCGCATCGTCTTGCCCAGGCTCCGCTCGATCGTCGTTGCCGTATCGAACACTTCGCGGAACTCGACCACCTTTCCGTCCTTGAAGCGGATGAAATCGGCGAGGTCGACCTTGATGATTTGCTGGGTCGCCCGGTCCTTGAGTTCGGTATCGATCCAGGCGACCACCCAGTCGCCTTCGGCGACCATGACTTCCGGTGTGTAGGTGAGGGTGTCGAACTGGTCCTGGATCATTTTCATGGCCTCCGTCATCGCCGCCTTGCCGATGAAGGTGCCGCAATAGGGAAACAGGTCGGGACCCTGCAGCAGCAGGGTGGCATCCTCCGCCACATGGGCGAAGAAGGTGGGGCGGTCTTCGCGGATGCGGGCGTCATAGAGGATGCGGGCGATGGTCTTGTTGGCTTCTGTAGCGGACATGGTCTGCCCTTCCTGTATTGCGCCAGCCGGGGCTGGGGGACGGTCCTCAGCCGGTGCCGGTGATCCTGGACGCAAGCACCGGCGAGGCTCCCATCAGGCTGGCGATCTTGAGGCCTGAGGCTTGCTCGATGATGCCGGCGCTGTCGAAGACCTCCCTGGCCTCGACGATGAGGTCGCCGTCGAAGCGGAGGAAGTCGATGAGGTCGACGGAGACGTCGGCCCCGCTGCGCCGGTCGGTGAACTGGGCGTTCACCCACACCGCGGCCCAGTCGCCATCGGCGAGGATCAGCTCCGGCGTATAGCGTTTGGCAGCGAAGGTCGCGTTGATCAGCGCCAAGGCCGAGAGGATGGCCTTGCGGCCCAAATGCTTGCCGGAAAAGGGAAAGATTTCGTCCGGACCCTGAATGGTGAAACAGGCGTCAGGGGCGATAAGGGCAAGAAGAGGTGCGGGATTTCCCTGGCCATAGGCTGAATAGGCCTCGGTGACGAGCGCCTTTTTGCTTGGTTGCACGGACATGATGCTTGATCCCCGTCCTGCCTATACGGGGAGGAGGGTGCGCCTGGGCGGGCGCGGCGTCAAGGGTGACGTTGCGGAACGCGATGAAACCGACGGATCCTTCGAGACGGACCTGCGGGCCTCCTCAGGATGAGGGTTTCCCTTGGGCTCGGGGAGCCCTGGCCCAGGGGCGCGATGCGGCAGGGGCGCGGCACGCCGCAGAGCGGGGTGTCGTCAGCGGGGACAAAGTCTACCGCTTCGGCCCGCGCTTGGTGTGGGTGCCGGGGCGGCCACCGGTGGAGCGGCCGCTCGCGCGGCGGCCACCGGGGCGGGTGACGGCGGTGGAGGAATCCGGCTTTTCCGGCGCGCTCCAATGCTCGGCGCGCGGCGTCGCCCGGTCGGAGCCGAGACCGATCTCGTCCAGATTGGGCAGCACCTTGCCCGAGGGAAGAACCGGCCGGCCCTTGCCGTCGCGCGGCAGCGACGCGGCCTCGTCGCCATATTCGCGGACCTGTTTGTAGGGCAGAGCCGACCGCCCGGGGGAGGGGGCCTGGCCACGCTTGCCGCGGGCCGAACCGAGTTTTTCCGGCGCATGGCGTCCGGCCTCGGCCTCGACCGTGGATTGCCGCACCGTGGGATCGTCGAGGACCGCGAGTTCGGTGGCGCGCAGCCGCTTGACCTCGTCTCGCAGCCGGGCGGCCTCCTCGAATTCGAGATTGGCGGCAGCCTCCCGCATGCGCTTTTCCATGTCCGCCAGCACGGTTTCGAGATTGTGGCCGTAGGTGGCGGCGGTCTCGGCGAAGCCTGAGCCGACGGTGACGTGATCCTGCTCATAGACCGAGGACAGGATGTCGGAGATCCTGGAGCGGATCGAGGCCGGCGTGATACCGTTGGCTTCGTTATAGGCGAGCTGCTTCTCGCGGCGTCGGTTGGTTTCCGCGAGCGCCCGCTCCATGGAGCCGGTGACGTGATCGGCATAGAGGATGACGCGGCCGTCGATATTGCGGGCGGCGCGGCCGATGGTCTGCACCAGCGAGGTCTCCGAGCGCAGGAAGCCTTCCTTGTCGGCATCCAATATGGCGACGAGGGCGCATTCCGGGATGTCGAGGCCTTCGCGCAGCAGATTGATGCCGATGAGGGCGTCGAAGGCGCCCAGGCGCAGGTCGCGGATGATCTCGATGCGCTCCAGCGTGTCGATGTCCGAATGCATGTAGCGGACGCGGATCCCCTGTTCATGCATGTATTCGGTGAGGTCCTCGGCCATGCGCTTGGTGAGCACGGTGACCAGCGAGCGGTAGCCGGCCTGGGCGACCTCGCGCACTTCGGCGATGAGATCGTCGACCTGGGTCGCCACCGGGCGGATCTCGACCGGCGGGTCGATGAGGCCGGTGGGACGGATCACCTGCTCGACGAAGACGCCGCCGGTGCGGTTCATCTCCCACTGGCCGGGCGTCGCCGAGACGTTCACCGTCTGCGGCCGCATGGCGTCCCATTCTTCGAAGCGCAGGGGTCGGTTGTCGATGGCCGAGGGCAGCCGGAAGCCGAATTCGGCCAAGGTCGCCTTGCGGTTGAAGTCGCCGCGGAACATGCCGCCGATCTGCGGGATGGTGACATGGCTTTCATCCACGAAGACCAGCGCGTTGTCGGGCAGATATTCGAACAGGGTCGGGGGCGGCTCGCCGGGCTTGCGGCCGGTGAGATAGCGCGAATAATTCTCGATGCCGGCGCAGGAGCCGGTCGCCTGCATCATCTCGATGTCGAACAAGGTGCGCTGCTCGAGCCGCTGCGATTCGAGGATGCGGCCGGCCGCATCGAACTCGGCCAGCCGCTGGCGCAGCTCCTCTTTGATCTTCTTCGTGGCCTGGTCGAGCGTCGGCTTCGGCGTCACATAGTGGGAATTCGCATAGACCTTGACCTGGTCGAGTTCGCCGGTCTTCTGCCCGGTGAGCGGGTCGAATTCGGTGATGGTCTCGATCTCGTCGCCGAACAGGGTGATGCGCCAGGCGCGGTCTTCGTAGTGGGCGGGGAAGAGCTCGATCGTATCGCCGCGGACGCGGAAGGTGCCGCGCTGGAAGCCGGCGTCGTTGCGCTTGTATTGTAGCGCCACGAGGTCGGCCAGCAGGCGCCGCTGGTCGATGCGCTCGCCCTTGGAGATGGCGAAGGTCATGGCCGAATAGGTCTCGACCGAACCGATGCCGTAGATGCAGGAGACCGAGGCGACGATGATCACGTCGTCGCGCTCGAGCAGCGCCCGGGTGGCGGCATGCCGCATCCGGTCGATCTGCTCGTTGATGGAGGATTCCTTCTCGATATAGGTGTCCGTGCGCGGAACATAGGCTTCCGGCATGTAGTAGTCGTAATAGGACACGAAATATTCGACGGCATTGTCCGGGAAGAAGCTCTTGAACTCCCCGTAGAGCTGCGCGGCGAGTGTCTTGTTGGGGGCGAGCACCAGCGCCGGGCGCTGGGTGGCCTCGATGATCTTGGCCATGGTGAAGGTTTTGCCCGATCCAGTGACCCCGAGCAGCACCTGGTCGCGTTCGCGCGCGTTGACGCCCTTGACCAGCTCGGCGATGGCGGTGGGTTGGTCCCCCGCCGGCTGGTAGTCCGAGGCCAGCGTGAAGCGGATGCCGCCTTCGGATTTCTCCGGCCGCTCCGGCCGATGCGGCATGAACATGGCGAGATGCGGCGGCATCTCCGGACGCATGGCCGACAATGTATCGGCGACGGAGCCGACGATCGGTTTGGAATGGGCTTCGGAGAATCCGCGAGGTCTTGCCATGGGGGCAATATAGGTCGCTGGCGGAGCCGCGGAAAGGGGTCTGCATGCGTCACTCAACAGCGACACTTCTCGCAAAAGTTGCAGAGACGTCCATCGCTCTCTGGCCTTGTCCCGCCTCTGCCGCGCATAGTCAGGACTCACCGGGAATCAGAGCATCTATGCCATGTCCGAAGATCTGACCGAGCACAACAGGGGCGGCAAAGAGATGGACGATCGAAAGAAAGCGGAGAAGGATCTTGCCTATGAGCGCAAGAAGAGCTTCCAGGAAAGTCTCAAATACGAGGAGGACTGGTATCGCCGCCAGGGCCGCAAATATTCGCGGCGCTGGGCCTTGCTGACCCTCTCGATCCTCATCCTCACCACGGCGACGTCGGTGCTCGCGGCCCTTGATCTCAACCAGTTCGGCATCTGGGAGCGTGTGGTGCTCTCGGTGCTGCCGGCGATGGCCGGGCTGTTCACGGCGATCCTGAGTTCGTTCCAGATCGCCGGCTATTGGGAGCTGCGGGAGAAGGGGCGCATCGACATCATCGAGCTGCGCGACCGGGTCCGGCTGTTGACGGCTGCCAATGATGAAGAGATGCGCCGCAAGCTGGCCCCGTTTCGCCAGGAATTGCTGGAGATCACCCGTGAGCAGGCCACCGGCTTCTTCTCGGCTCTGTCGCGGCGCGATCTTCTGGCCGAGAGAGGCGAGGCCGCCCTCAGCAGTGGCCAAGGGAATGGCAACGGCAAGCCAGCGCGCATTCAGAGGGAGAGCGCGGACCGATCGGCGCGTGATGCCGCCTGAGCGTCGAGGCCGAAGCCGGGATCTCAGTCGTCGGCTCCGCCCGGGTCACCGCGCATCGCCTTCACGACACCGCGCCGCGACTTGGCGGTGAGTCGACGCGTTTTCGACGCCAGTGTCGGTCGCGTCGCCCGGCGGATGACGGGGCGGATGGAGGCCTCCTGCAGCAGCGCCACGAGGCGGGCGAGAGCGTCGGCCCGATTCTGCTCCTGGGTCCGGAAGCGGGCGGCCGTGATGACGATGACCCCTTCTTTGGTGAGCCGCCGCCCGGCGAGTTTGGCGGCGCGGTCCCGCAGGTCCTCCGGCAGCGAAGGCGATCCCAAGAGGTCGAAGCGCAGCTGCACGGCCGAGGAGACCTTGTTGACATTCTGGCCACCCGGTCCCGAGGCGCGGATGAAGCTCTCCTCGATCTCCCGCTCGTCGATGCTGATATGAGGCGTGATGGGGATCATGACTGGCCCGTCTGCGAACACATCCCGCATCCCTAGGCCCGGTGGAGGCTCCCAGCAAGACTTTAGCCGGATCACTTCGACAGGCATTCCTCCGGCGGCTCACCGGTCATCCCCAAGTCGCAGGCGATGTTGAACCACGAGGGCTGTTGGTCCCAGAGCTCCTGGGGCAGATTAGGATGTTTCGTCAGTAGCGACGACGCAGATACGCAACAGACTCCTGGAGGCCCCCCGGCAAACCGATCCAGGATGCTTGTCACGGCGCTTCTCGCTTGGCAATGGGACTTGCAAACCTGTTCGACTGAGGTTCATGAAGTCCAGGGGCGATCCTACGGTCGTCCCGAGGGTGCTCTCTCAGACTGATCAGCATACGGGTGCTTGGTGGATTCTTTTCGGGTCCCGGCATTCCGCAGATTGACTTGAGAAACTGCTAGCTCCGACAGATGGGATCCGAGCCGATGTGGCTTCTCGATAAATTCCTGCGCCGCCTCGTGCAGACCGGGCCCCTCGTCATCATCGAGGCGAAGGGGACCCGCCACGAATATGGTGTGCCCGATCCCAAGCGGCGGCCGGTGGTGGTGCGGTTTCTCGATGCGTCTGCTCCCAATGCCATCGCCCGCAACCCGCGTCTGGGACTGGGCGAGGCCTATATGGAAGGGCGCTTCGTCATCGAAGAGGGAGATATCAGGGCATTGCTCGATCTGGCGCGTGCCAACCGCCCTTGGGAGCGCGGCGGCGGCACCCGCGCCAAGGGATTGGTCCGGCGCGGAGCCGCTCAGCTGGTCGGCGGGCTCGACCGGTTGAATTGGCAACGGCGTTCACGTCGCAACGTCGCCCATCACTATGACCTGTCGGACCGGCTCTACGATCTCTTCCTGGACTCGGACCGGCAATATAGCTGCGCCTATTTCAATGATCCGGCCAACGGTCTGGAACAGGCCCAGGCCGACAAGAAGGCCCATATTGCCGCGAAGCTTTATCTGAGCCCTGGGCAGCGTGTGCTCGACATCGGCTGTGGTTGGGGCGGCACGGCGCTCTATCTCAACCGCGTCGCCGATGTCGACGTGCTCGGCATCACCTTGAGCGAGGAGCAGCTGAAAGTCGCGCGGACGCGGGCGGCCGAGGCCGGCGTGGCGGAGCGGGTGAAGTTCGAGCTGATCGATTATCGCCAGGTCGAGGGCCGCTTCGACCGGATCGTCTCGATCGGCATGTTCGAGCATGTGGGCCCGCGTCATTACCGGACCTTCTTCCGCAAATGCCGGTCGCTGCTCACTCCTGAAGGCGTCATGCTGCTGCACACGATCGGTCGCCTGGGCAAGCCGGGCGTGACCGATCCGTGGACGGCGAAATACATTTTTCCCGGCGGCTACAATCCGGCTCTTTCGGAAATCGTCGAGGCCAGTCAATCGGTGAAGCTGATTGCCGCCGATGTCGAGACCCTGCGGTTACATTACGCTCATACTCTGGATCTCTGGTACGACCGTGCGGTCGCTGCACGAACCGAGATCGAGACGCTGTATGACGCCCGCTTCTATCGGATGTGGCTGTTCTATCTTGCCGGTGCCAGCAGCGCGTTCCGCTATGGCGGCCTGTGCAACTACCAGATCCAGTATATCCGCGACCGCAGCGTGCTGCCCATCACCCGCGATTATCTTCAGAGCGAGGAGGCAAGGCTGCGATCTCTGTCCGCCCCGTGACGCCGGTGCCCTCCAGAGGATCCCTGGATCTTCTTGCGGCGGCCGCCTTGCGTCCATACATGCCCACGACAGTCCCAAGGCTGCCACAGGAGCCACTTCATGCATATTTCACTTGCCGGCAAGACGGCCCTCGTGACCGGTTCGACGTCCGGAATCGGCAGAGGCATCGCGAAAGGGCTTGCCGAGGCCGGTGCGCGCGTCATCCTCAATGGTCGCAGTCAGAGTTCCCTCGATGCGGCAGCCGAGACGTTGCGGCAGGAGGTTGCGGGCGCCCAGATCATAGCCGTCGCCGCCGATGTTGGCACAGCCGAGGGCTGCGAAAGCTTGGTGGATGCGGTGGGTTCGGTCGACATTCTCGTCAATAATGCGGGCATCTTCGCATTGCAGGACTTCTTCGAGATCCCGGATAGCGAGTGGCAGCGCTTCTTTGAGGTGAATGTTATGTCCGGCATACGCCTCGCGCGAGCGCTGACCCCGGGCATGATCGAGCGGAACTGGGGCCGCGTGGTGTTCATCTCCTCCGAGAGCGCCCTCAACATCCCCGACGAGATGATCCATTACGGTTTCACCAAGACGGCCAACCTCGCCGTCTCTCGCGGCCTCGCCAAGCGGCTGCGGGGGACCAAGGTGACGGTCAATGCGGTCCTTCCAGGACCGACACTCACAGAGGGCGTCGAGGAGCTGATTGCCAGCATCGCCCGCGAACAGGGGCGCTCTGAGGACGAGGTGAAGGCGGGCTTCGTGCCTGAGCACCGCCCATCGTCCATCCTCCAGCGCCTGGCCAGCGTCGAGGAGGTCGCGAACATGGTGGTCTATGTGTGCTCGCCCCAGGCCTCTGCCACAACGGGTGCCGCCTTGCGTGTGGATGGCGGCACGGTCGACACCATCGCCTGAGGGAGCGGTATCCATGCGCAGCTTCGTCTGGGCGGTGGCTTTCCTGCTGGTCGGCTTCGTGGCGGGCGGAGCGCTCTCCTATGGGGCGGTCCAGCTTTTGTCGTCGAACAGCCATGACAGGGATCTGGAAGCCCTTTACACAGCGTTCTTCTTCGCCGGCCCGATCGCCGGCGTCGCGGGGGCGATTTGGGGCGCGATCCTGGGAGCACGGAAATGAGCCTTGTCCTCCGGCCGGCAACGGAAGCCGACAAGCCGGCCTTGCGCGCGCTGCTGCGCGAATTCATGGATTATCTGAACGCCATCGAGCCGGGCGAGCCGGTCGCCGACGAACGCATTGCCATGCTGACCGACCTGGCGTTCGGGCCGGATCGCCTTGTGAACTCGCTCGTGGCCGAGCGCGATGGCCGCCTGGTCGCCGAGCTTGCCTGGACGATCGGCATCTTCGAGGTGTTCAAGGCCCTGCAGGTGGTGAGCTTGTTCGTGACGGCCTCGGAGAGAGCCTCCGGTGTCGGGAAAGCCCTGATGGAAAAGGCGCAGGAACTGGCTCTTGAACACGGTGCCGAGCGGGTCTGGTGGACCGTCTGGCGCCAGAACCCGAAAGCGATCGCATTTTATGAGACGATCGGCGGCAAATCCTTCGACGAGGAGATGCTGATGGTTTTGGAACCGCGTCGGATGGGTGGAGGTTGAAGCTTGCAGGGCTCTGGCGCATGGTGACGAGGGCCATGACGCCCCTAATGAGGACGCAGATGCAGCGAAGCGCTCTTTATCGGAAGCCGATGCGTGACACGCTGCCCTTTTTGATTGCCCTGACCGGCATCGCCATTGCCGTGGGCTCGGTTCCTGCGGATGCTCAATCCGGCTTCAAGGCGGGCATCCGGCAGGCCAGAGAGCAATGTCTGCAGCGCCAAGGCCATTTCTGGCACACCGACAAGGGCTATGGCTGCAATCAGGCGGTCGCCGGCGGGGATTTCAACTGCAAGCAGGGGACCTGCACTCCGGTGCAGGCTCAGCGTGAGCCGGGAAACTTTGGCGGCGCTCAGGGATCTGGCGGCGCAAGAGGCGCCGGCCCTGGCCGGTTGCGCTAGAAACTGCCGGAGCGGGTAAATCCTTTTACGAGTGTCTATTGACGATTAATCGCTTTGATTGTACCCATCATCTGCCTCTGTTTTAAGGGGCAGCGGTGCAGAAGGAGGGGATCAGCCAAGGTCTGCTCCGCTGGTCGCGGGATCGTCGCAAACTTTGTCGGCGAGCCCCGGCTGCCCTGTCGGGCTTGTTTGTTCCAGATGCCTGTATTGACAGGAAGGTGCGGAGCCTTGGCCTTTGAGGCTGTTTTAGGGTGCCGGGCCGATGAGTGACTCGGGGCATGTCTTACACGGAGGCAATACGCCGCCGCTGGGATGTGTCCCGAGCCTCCTGACCCTCACGAATCGGAGCCTTTGTCTCGCTCCCAGCCTCACTGGCTTTGTAGGCAGGACGAGATCTTGCGTCCAGTCACGGATATGGACCGCGGCAAGGGGACGGATCCAGGCGCTGGGACGGATCTAGGCGAGAGCGATTCCGGCGCCGCCCAAGAGGACAACAGTGAGGACGGTGAAGGCTGCATGGAAGAGCATGATGCCGCGCCCGTGGAGCTGGCGGCTGCGCGCGGCCATGCGGGACACGCGATAGAATTCGCTGTCCTGGGGCGATGGATCGATTCGAGCGGCGCGACGGCGGTCTGACGGCCACGGATGTTTCGGCATGCGGTCTCACCTTGGGTCAAATGTCTCAAGATCTGGACCTAAGGTGAGGAATCCGGCGAAACTGAGCCCCAAGGGAGGTAACTCTAAGGAGTTTTGTGACCGGCGAGCCTAATGCCAGTCATAGATCCACTTCATTTGCCCATAGGACCGGTCGGGCGTCATCAGGCCCAAAACGAGGTTGCGGGCGATCCGCAAGGCACCGCGCGCATGATAGGCCCGCCCCAGCCGTCGGCAGTGTTGCTGCATCTGGGCGACCCGCGGCTGCCGCTCGGCCTCATAGGCGCGGAAGGCTGTGGTGAGATCCCCATGTCCCACCAGCGACCGGCCGAGCACCACCGCGTCCTCGATCGCCATGGCGGCGCCTTGAGCGAGGTAGGGCAGCACCGGATGGGCGGCATCTCCCACCAGGGTGACGCGGCCCGTGCCCCATTGGCTGGCTGGGGGCCGGTCCATGGCCGCCCATTTGAGCCAGCGATCGGTGCAGTCGAGCACCTCGTGCAACGGCGCGGTGACCCGGCCGAAGGCGGTATGGAGCGCCCGCTTCGACCCATGCGATCCCCAGCCCGGCTCATGCCAGTGATTGTCGAAGGCAGCCACGATATTGACCTTGGCACCGCCGCTCACCGGATAATGCACCACATGGCCGCCGGGGCAGAGCCACAGGCAGACCAGGTCTTGGGCGGCAGCGGCGGGCGCCTTGGCGCGGGGCACGAGGGCGCGGTAGAGCGTGTGATTGGCATAGACAGGCGGTCCGTCCCGGAGCACGGCCTCGCGGATTGTGGACCGGAGGCCATCGGCCCCGATCAGGGCCGGTGCCGCGATCTCCTGTCCCTTCACGATCGCGGCAATGCCCGCCGCGTCCTGCCGAAAGCTCTCGAGCCGCATTCCCGTCTCGAGAGTGATCGAGGGCTCCGTGCGGGCTTTCGCGAGCAGGCCGGCAAGCAGGTCGGCGCGATGGACGACATGATAGGCCGCACCGAAGCGCGTCTCGATGGCCTCTCCCAGCGGCACCGCCGTCAGCAGTTTTCCTGAAACCCCGTCCCGGATCTCCACGGCGCGGGGGGCGACGAGCTTCGGCGCCACCGCATCGAGAACACCGAGAGCCTCCAGGGCGCGCATGGCATTGGGCCCGAGCTGCAATCCGGCGCCGACCTCCTCGAAGCCTTTCGCCTGCTCGAGCACCCGCGACGGCAATCCGCGCCGGCTCAGCGCCAGGGCGACGGCCAGACCGGCAATGCCGCCGCCGGCGATGAGGATGGAATCCGATGTGCTCATGCTGCTGCATGGATCGGTCGCCCTGCCGCACTTGTCAATCACCGCTTGCGGATCGCAGACGAATGTCCAAACATCCGCCGCGCCTGAACAGGAGTGACGTCATGAAGATGAGACGATTGGGCAGCAACGGGCCCGAAGTCTTTGCCCTCGGCCTGGGCTGCATGGGAATGTCCGATTTCTATGGTCCCGCCGACGAGAGCGAGAGCATCGCCACCATCCATGCGGCGCTGGAGGCGGGGATCACCATGCTGGACACCGGCGATTTTTATGGCATGGGCCACAATGAACGCCTCGTGGCCCGGGCCCTGGCAGGCGGCAAGCGCGACAAGGTCTTCATCGCGGTGAAGTTCGGCGCCCAGCGCGATCCGTCGCGCGCCTTCATCGGCTTCGATGCCAGGCCGAAGGCGGTGAAGACGGCGCTGGCCTATACGCTCGATCGCCTTGGGACCGATCATGTTGACCTGTACATGCCGGCCCGCATCGACCCGGCCGTTCCCGTCGAGGAGACGGTGGGCGCGATCGCCGAGATGGTGAAAGCGGGCTATGTCCGCCACATCGCACTGTCGGAGGCCGGTCCTGCCGCGATCAGGAAGGCTCACGCCGTCCATCCCATCACCGCGGTGCAGATCGAATATTCCCTCCTGACCCGCATGATCGAACCGGAGATCCTGCCCACCTGCCGGGAGCTGGAGATCGGCGTCATTCCCTATGGCGTCCTGGGCCGGGGCATGATCTCCACCAGCACCGATGCGAACCGCTTGGCAAAGGGGGACATCCGCGGGGTGACGCCGCGCTGGCAGGGGGAGAATCTTGACAAGAACCGGTCCCTGGTGGACGCGCTGGGCACGATCGCGCGCGACCTCGGCATCACCACGGCCCAGCTCGCCATCGCTTGGGTCCTGTCCCGGGGCGAGGACATTGTGCCCCTGGTCGGCGCCCGCAAGCGCGAGCGGTTGACGGAGGCGCTGGGTGCCCTCGATGTGACCCTGTCGCCCGAGACCCTGGCGCGGATCGACGCTGCGGTCCCCCCAGGCGCCGCCGCCGGAACCCGCTACGACGCCCATGGCATGATGCTGCTCGACAGCGAGAAAAAGAGCTGAGGCAGAGGTCACCCCGCTGGCGCGCGCTGTGGCTTCACATCAGAGCCCCACGGTTCCGAACATGGCGCCGATCGCTGCTGTCACGGCCATCGCTGCAGCCCCCCAGAAGCCGACCCGCAGGGCACCTTTGAAGATGCCGGCGCCGCCCGTCATGGCGCCGAGAGCGCCAAGCATCGCGAGGAAAACAAGGGACGCCAGCGACACCACCGGGATGATCAGACCTGGTGGGCTGAGAACAGCGGAGGCGAGCGGCAGAGCCGCACCGGCGGCAAAGGTCGCGGCGGAAGTGAGGGCTGCCTGGACCGGCCGGGCGCTGACGACGGTAGACAGGCCCAATTCGTCGCGAGCATGGGCGCCCAGGGCATCATGCGCCATCAGCCTCTGCGCAACCTCGGACGCCAGGGGTCGGTCCAGGCCGCGGTCCATATAGATGCGTGTAAGCTCTTCGAGCTCCGCCTCCGGCATGTCTCGCAGCTCGGCAGCTTCTCTCGCGAGATCCGCCGTTTCCGTATCAGCCTGAGAGCTGACCGAGACATATTCGCCGGCCGCCATCGACATCGCCCCGGCCACCAATCCTGCCAGCCCGGCGACGAGGATTTCGGTGCGCCCGCTTGAGGCGGCTGCGACGCCGACCAGGAGGCTTGCGGTGGAGACGATCCCGTCATTGGCACCTAGGACCGCTGCCCTGAGCCAGCCGATGCGTTCGACGAGATGATTTTCCTTGTGCGACTTCATGCGGCTCACGAGTGTCCCTCTCCGGCAGGCTCTGTGCCGTCATGCGATGTCACCCGGCTCGGCCGCCCGCTTGACGCCGGTAATCATCGCGAGGACGAGATTCTCGCGATGTCGAACGCTGGACAACAATACACCCGCGAGGTGAAGACCGACCAGCGCCAGCAGCAGATTGGCAAGGACCTCATGGGTGTCTTCGAGCCACTGGACACCCCAATAGGCATCGGTCGTCATCAGCCACCCCGTGGCGGCAAGCGCTGCTATTCCCGCCAGCAGGGCCATGACCATGGCCCCGCCGAGAGGATTGTGGCCGAGATACCGCGCTTCACGGTGATGGAAGACGTCGGCAGCATAGCTTGCGGTCGCGACAGGCGTACGAAGATACTGTTCGAACCTCGCATAATGGGAGCCGAAAAGACCATAGAAAACGCGGAAAGCCACAAGCGCCGCGGCAGCGTAACCTGCCCACTCGTGGAGGGATTGCAGGTCATCGGCGGTGAGCCAGGCCACCGCAAAGCTGGCAACCAGGCACCAATGGAACGTGCGAACAGCCGGAGTCCAAACTTTGACGGTGGCGCTCATGATCCTATCCCTCCTGATCACCATCCTTGCCGACCCTGGTAAAAGTCTTGGGATCGAAATAGGCCTCCACCTTGTTGCCCTTGGCATCGATGGCATAGGCCTCGTAGCATCCGTCCTCGGTCTTGATGGAGCGGACTTCCCAGCCTTCGGCCTTCAGCTTTGTTTCGAGCGCAGTCTGTGGTTGCCACTCCGCCGCCGGCACGTTGCAGCGATCACCAGCAAAGGCTGCACTGCTTATCGCTGTAGCCAGCAGAACTGTGCTCGCAAATAGGGTCTTCATGATTGATCTCCATCAAAGAATTTCAGTGAGCGTCCTTCTTTCATGAAAGGCTGACACCCAGCTGAACGCGATCCATGAAGGAGGCCGTGACTTTGCGGACTGCTTTCAGGCTGGTGTCAGCTTTTTCGCTGGAATGAATGTCGCGGACCGCTTGAACAGCGTTCCTGGAGAAGAGCATGCGCATATTGTTGGTCGAGGACGACGCTGCGATTGGTGATGCGGTACGGGATCATGCCGTGGCCGACGGTCATGCGGTGGATTGGGCCCGCAGTCTCGAACAGGCCATCGAGTTTGCCGATGTCGCCGAGTTCGGCCTGATTCTCCTTGATGTGCATCTGCCGGATGGGAACGGTAATGCCTTCCTGAAGGAGCTGCGCGCGGGCGGAAACGTCACTCCGGTCATCATCCTCACTGCGCGTGATAAGATCTCCGAGCGGATTGAAGGGCTCAACAACGGTGCGGATGATTATCTCGTCAAACCCTTTGACCTGGACGAACTCGCCGCCCGCATCCACGCCGTGGGACGCCGTTATGGGCAACGGCCGACGCCGGTTCTTGTCAGCGGTGACGTCACCATCGAACCGGCCGAACGCCGTGTTACCCTTGCAGGCCAAACCGTCGCGTTAACGGGGCGGGAATGGGCAGTGCTCGACAGGCTGATCCAGCGGCTCGGAGCCGTCGTCTCGAAGACACAGATTGAAGAGGCGCTTTATGCCTTCGGCTCAGAGATCGAAAGCAATGCTGTGGAGGTGTATGTGAGCCGGCTTCGCAAGAAGCTCGGGAGGCAACAGATCGCCACCATCCGTGGCGTCGGCTACCGGCTGGGCACACCTTGAGACAATCGAGCATTAGCCGCAGCCTGATTCTCTGGCTGACCGCTGGCAGCGTGCTGTTCTGGGTCTTTGCTGCAGCTCTCAGCACATATGTGATGCAGCACGAATTCGACGAGGTCTTCGACAGCGCGTTGCAGGAGGCCGCTGAGCGGTTGATGCCGCTTGTGCTCAGTAACCTCCGTCAACAATCATCAGCCGGTCTCGATCGACGGATCGGTGACGGTACGCCATCTCATGACGAGGTTCTCACCTATCAAGTTAAAGATCCTGAAGGGCGCGTGCTGATGCGATCTCACGATGCATCCTCGGTCCCCTTCGACGTGGCGTTGGCGACGGGCTTCGCCGACAGCTCCAGCCATCGGATCTATACTGAAAGTACAGTCGATCGGACCATCTTCCTTCAAGTCGCCGATCCGCTCACGCACCGGCGCGAAGCGGTGATCGAGTCTGCGACCACTCTGGTGCTTCCTATTCTCGGTCTTGCTCCCTTCAGCGTAATCGTCATCTTTCTGATCGTCCGCCGGACTGTGGCTCCGATCGCTGCCTTGCGGCGGGAGATCGGCCTGCGGGGTGGCAGCAATTTGATGCCGCTCCCCAGCGATAGTCTTCCGACAGAACTTGCGGCCATCGCGGGTTCGGTAGACATGCTTCTCGATCGCCTCCGCTCAGCTTTGGAGGCCGAGCGTCAGTTTTCCTCAAATGCTGCGCATGAGCTGCGGACCCCCATCGCCGGCGCCCTGGCCCAGGTGCAGAGACTGGCCGTCGAGATGCCGCAGGGAAGGGGGCGGGAGCGGGCCAAGGAAATAGAGGCTGCTCTCATTCGTCTGTCCAGGCTTTCGGAGAAGCTTCTGCAATTGTCCAGAGCCGAGGCCGGTCTGGGGATGTCCGCCACCGAAATCGACGTTCTTCCCATAATCCGTCTCGTGGCACGCGACTTCGAGCCGAGTTCCGCTGTGGGCACGCAGTTGCGGCTCGAGCTGCCCGCGGCTGCGAAATGGAAGGTCGACGCCGACGCCTTCGCCATCATTCTCCGCAATCTCATCGAAAATGCGCTGCGCCACGGCGATGGTGCCGAGCCCGTGGTGATAAGGATGGATGAAAATGGCGTGCTGACGGTGACGAATGCGGGGCCGGTTCTTCCTGCAGATGAGCTCCGCAGAATAATCCGACGGCACCAACATGCATCAATCCTGAAGGGTGGTGCCGGGCTCGGTCTCGCGATCGTCGACGTCTTGGTCACGCAGATGGGCGCGGTCATCGAGTACTATTCGCCAAGACGCAATGCTCCCGACGGTTTCGAAGTCCGTTTGGCGCTGCCTGGCGCCTGATCTCACCCCACCACCCGCTCGAAGATCTCTCGCACTCCGGCCTCGACCTCCGGCAGCTCGGCGTCGAGGGCGCGGAAATCCGGGGCGTCCCCGGCGCGGGCGAGGAGACGTTTGAGGCCTGCGGGCGCCTGGTCGGGGACGAATTTCCCGGCGACGCAGACCCGCAGCAGCTGGGTCAGGCGCTGGAAGAAGCGGTCGGCGGCGAGCAGGCGATGCGCGTCGTCCGGCGCCAGAAGTTCTGCGGCCTGAAGCGCGCTCAGCGCGTCATGGGTATTCTGCGCCAGGATCTGCGGCTGCTCCCTGGCATGGGCGAGCTGCAGGAACTGGGCGATGAATTCAATGTCGATGATGCCGCCTCGGGCATGCTTCAGGTCCCAGGGACCCTGTTTGCCGAATTCCGCAAACAGTCTTTGGCGCATGCCCACGACATCCTCGCGCAGTGTCGTCTGATCGCGAGGCTCGCGCAGGGTGCGGTCGATAATGGTTTCGATGCGCCTCTGGAGTTCTTCATCGCCCGCCACCACCCGCGCTCGCGTCAGGGCCATGCGCTCCCAGGTCCACGCATCGCCCTGGTGATAGGATTCGAACCGGTCGATATGGGTGGCGACGGGGCCGGCATTCCCTGAGGGACGCAGGCGCATGTCGACGTCGTAGAGCACGCCTTCCGCCGTGGGAGCCGAGAGAGCAGCGATCAGCCGTTGTGAAAGCCGGGTGAAATACTGGGCCGGCGGCAGCGGCCCGGGACCGTCGGAGGGGTGCAACGCGGCTTCGGTCTCATAGACGAGGATCATATCGAGATCCGACGACGCCGTCATCTCCCGGCCACCCCATTTTCCCATGGCGATCAGCGCCAGCCGACTTCCCTCGACGCGACCGTGACGGGTGATGAAGTCGTCCAGCGAGGCGGCCAGCAGGCGGCGGGCCAAGACGTCGGCCAGCGCCGCATAGGCCTGCCCCGCCTCGGTGACGCTCACCGTATCCGCCAGGACGCGGACCCCGATCCGGAACATCTGCTCCTGGCCGACGGCCCGAGCCCGGTCGAGGATCTCTTCGTAGCGGACGGCGCTGGCCAGCGCTGCATCCACGAGGCTGTCGAGCTCCCCGGCCTCGGGCAGCGGTCCAAAGAAGCCCGGATCCAGAACGGCATCCAGAATGCGGGGACGGCCGCTCAGCAGCGCGGCGAGGCGCGGCGCCGTCCCCATGATGTCGGCGAGGAGATCGAGCAGCTTGGGATTGGACCACAGGAGCGAGAACAGCTGCACTCCGGCCGGCAGCCCGGCGATGAAGCGATCGAAGGCGATGAAGGCGGCATCCGGATCGCCCGAATGGCCGAGGGCCTCCAGCAGCGACGGCATGATCTCTGTGAGCCGTTCGCGCGCCCGGGCGCTGCGGGTGGCCTGATAGCGGCCAAAATGCCAGCCGCGAATGGTGGCGGCGATCTCCGGTGCCTTGGTGAAGCCGAGGCTCTGCAGCGCCTTCAGCGTCTCGGGATCATCCTCGCCACCGGTGAAGACGAGGCTGCCCGCGCCGCTGCCGAGCCCCGGTGCCTGTTCGAACAGGGCCGAGTAATGGCGCTCGACGGTCTTCAGCACCCGTTCCAGATCGGCGGTGAAGCCGCTCGGGTCGTCATAGCCCGAAAACCGGGTGAAGGCCTCGAATGCGGGGCTGTTCGCCGGCAGGGTATGGCTCTGCTCGTCCGCCACCATCTGGATCCGATGCTCGACCGCTCGCAGATAGAGATAGGCCCGCGTCATGTCCTCGGCGGTCTCGGCGGCGATCCATCCTCCGGTCGTCAGGGCTTGCAGCATCTCCAGGGTGCGCCGGCCGCGCAGGCTTGGGTTGCGACCACCGGCGATGAGCTGCTGGGTCTGGACGAAGAATTCAATCTCGCGGATGCCACCGCGCCCGAGCTTGATATTGTGACCGCGCACGGCGACGGTGCCATGGCCCTTGACCGCCTGGATCTGCCGCTTCATCGATTGCACGTCGAGAATGGCAGCGAAGTCCAGATATTTCCTCCAGATGAAGGGCACGAGCCGCTGCAGGAAGTCCTCGCCCGCTGCGAGATCGCCGGCGGCGGGCCGCGCCTTGATCATCGCCGCCCGCTCCCAGTTCTGGCCCATATGCTCGTAATAGAGCGCCGCCGCCTCGACGGCGATGGCCGCACTGGTGGCGCGCGGGTCGGGCCTCAGCCGCAGATCCACCCGGAACACGTAGCCCTCGGCGGTGATATCCTGCAGGAGCTGCACCAGGCGCTTGGTGAGCTTGACGAAGAAGCTCGCGGCCTCGATGCCCTCTGCAAGCGGGGCCGTCGCGGGGTCGTAGAAGATGATGATGTCGATGTCGCTGGAATAGTTGAGTTCCCCGGCGCCATATTTGCCCATCGCGAGCACGATGAGCCCGCTGCCCGTCCCGGGCGTTGCTGGATCCGAAAGGACGATCTGGCCGCGTCCATGGGCGTCGCGCAACAGCCAGTCGACGGCGGCACCGAGTGCTGCATCGGCGAAGCGCGTGAGGCCGGCAGTCACCTCTTGCACGGTCCAGCGCCCGCTGAGATCGGCCAGGGCGATGACCAGCGCAGCCTTGCGGCGTGCCTGCCGCAGCAGTGCCTTGGCCTCGCTCTCCGAAACCGGCGCGGCGATCTCTTCAGCCAGCGCGGAGCAGAGCTGATCGAGCAGGGCGCCGGGCTCAGACGCAAGCGCGGATGCAGCGAAACCCGGATCGCGCTGGATGAGCGAGCGCAGGAAGGGCGAGCCGGCGAGAATTGCCTCCATGAGCGGGCGGTGCTGCTTAGGGGCGTCGGCGAAGCGCCCCGCCTCTGCATCACCGTCTGCAGCGGAGGTCTCGATATCCACGAGGAAGGACTCAGCGGTGGCGCGTCCCGCGGCATCGGTCGTGGCGATGAGGCTGTTCGGCAAGGGATCGATCATTGCCTCCAGCTGTGGCGCTGGTGCGGACGAAGGTCAAGGGCTGGCGCAGTGGCTTGGCCGTCACTCCGCCGCCGGCAGTTCCATCTGGGCGACGAGGCCTGGGCCATTGTCCTTGAGGACGAGGGCACCGCCATGCAGCTTCATCACGCCCGCCACGAGGCTGAGCCCGAGGCCGCTGCCGGCCTTGGATCGGCTGTTATCCAGGCGCACGAACCGCTCGATCACATGGTCGCGCTGGTCTTCCGGGATGCCCGGTCCATTATCGGCGATCGCGATGATCACCTTGCCCGGCACTTTGCGGGCCTCGATCGTCAAGCGGAACGGCCCGCTCTCCGGCCGTCCATATTTGAGGGCGTTGTCGAGGAGATTGGTGAGCGCCTGGGCGAGCAATTGACGATCGGCCATCACCGGGAGAGGCCGTTCGATGGCGGCCGTGAAGACGCCGTCATCTTCCTCCACGAGGGGTTCATAGAGATCGGCCAGATCATCCACGAGCTCGGCGGCGTCCAACGCCCTCACCCCCTCGCGCGACTGCCCTGCCTCGGCGCGGGCGATCGACAGCAGCGCATTGAAAATGCGCAAGAGCGTGTCGGCCTCGTCCAGCGTCTGTTCCAAAGCCTCGCGATAGGTCTCCGGCGAGCCGCCGCGTAGGGCGTCCTCGACCCGCGCCCGCATGCGCGTGAGGGGCGTCTTCAGGTCGTGGGCGACATTGCTGGAAACTTCGCGCATGCCGGTCATCAACCGCTCGATCTGCTCGAGCATCTGGTTCAGATTGCCGGCCAATCGGTCGAGTTCATCGCCGGTGCCGGAAACCGGCATGCGTTCACCGAGATCCCCGGCCATGATGGTTCGGCTGGTCTCGGCGATGGAGTCGATGCGGCGCAGGAAGTTGCGGCTCATCAGGAGCCCCCCGATCATGCCCAGGACGAGAGTGAGTCCCACCGCCCAGAACAGAGTGCGTTGGATGATCTGCGTGAAGACGCGCCGCTCCTCCACGTCGCGGCCGACGAGCAGAGTGTAGCCCATGTCGATTCGGGCATGGAAGGCACGCGCCTGGTGCTTCTCGATGCCGTCCGGCGTCTGGACGGCGTAGGGAAACTCGATCCAGTTGGAGGTGCCTGACAGCGCCTCGACCGGCAGACCTTCGAGATTGCCGGCGACCCGTCGTCCATAGATGTTGATCAGGAGATAAAGATTATCGTCGCCATGCTCACTCCGGCTCTTGACGCTGGCAACGAGCCCGGCAACGCCGCCGCTGCGGTACTGGTCGGCGAATGAGGCGACTTCCGATCGGATCGTGTCATCGGTCTGCCGGGCGAGCAGACCGGCCGTGTCCCAATAGACATAGGACAGGATGGCAGCCGACGAGATGGCGAAAAGCAGAAGATAGCCGGTGGCCAGTTTGAAGGTGGAACTGCGGACCAGCTTGGCCCAGCGCGACCAGCGGCTCTCGTCAGTGACCGGCACGAATCGTGTATCCGGCCCCGCGCACCGTATGCAGCAACGGGTCGGCATGTCCTTTGTCGATCTTCGAACGCAGTCGCGAGATATGCACGTCGATGACATTGGTCTGGGGATCGAAATGATAGTCCCAGACATGTTCGAGCAGCATGGTGCGGGTCACGACCCGTCCGGCATTCTGCATGAGATATTCGAGCAGCTTGAACTCGCGCGGCTGCAGCAGGATGGGCTCGCCGCCGCGCGTGACGGTGCGCTTGAGCAGGTCCATCTCCAGAGTGCCCACGGCGAGACGGGTCTTCGCGCGCTCCGGCTCGATGCGTCGGGCGAGGCTCTCGACCCTCGCGAGCAGTTCCGAGAAGGCGTAGGGCTTGCCGAGATAATCGTCGCCTCCCGAGCGGAGACCCTGCACCCGGTCATCCACCTCGCCCAGCGCGGAGAGGATCAGCACCGGCGTGCGCACCCCCTCCCGGCGGAGGGTCTCGATGATGGTGAGGCCATCCATGCCGGGCAGCATGCGGTCGACGACGAGGACGTCATGGACGCGCTGACGCGCGAGTTCCAGGCCTTCATGGCCATCGCCCGCATGATTGGCCACATGCCCGCTCTCCTTCAGACCCTTGAGGAGGTAGGACGCCGCCTGCAAGTCGTCTTCTATGAGGAGAATCCGCATGGCACTCGATCGTTGGATGTTTCCGGGACTTTGCAGCATGGCGGACGATCTCACAATCGGCATGACGGGGGGCGGCTGCAGGAAAGAGTGCCGCACGGAACACGATCTGTCGGGGGAACCGTTGATCGATCTGTCCCGTGCGGCGGCAGATCCCGGTGCGGGGCCGGGATCTACGCTATCGTGTCGGACGATCTCAGCTCTTGGTGATGGGGATCGCCACGAACATCTGATTGTCGCCGCGGCGAACCAGCATCAGCACGGACTTCTTCTCCTTGCTGACACCATCGATCGTCTTGCGCAGGTCGGCCGGAGACTTGATCGTGGCACCGGCCGCTTCGACGATGCGATCGCCCTGTTGCAGACCGGTCCGGGCTGCCTTGCCGGCAGGATCGACACTGGTGATGGTCACGCCATCACCATCGTCGGACGGCGCCACGCTGAGGCCGAGGCTGCTGAGGCTGGTCCCCTTCTCGGGATCCTGCGGCTCCGCGGATGCCATCTGCTTCTCCGCTTGCATAGCGGCGATGGCGACGGTGATGGTCTCCTCCTTACCGCTGCGCAGCACGCCGAGCTCCGCCTTCTCACCCGGCTCGATGCCGGCGATCTTGCGGGACAGATCGCGAGGATTCTTCACCGGCTCGCCATCGACGCTGACGATCATGTCGCCGGTTTTGAACCCCGCCTTCGAGGCGGGTGAATCCGCGGTGACCTGGGTCACCAGGGCGCCTTGCGTGCTCTTGGCTCCGATGCTGTCGGCGATCTCCTGGTTGACGGGTTGGATGGCCACGCCGAGCCAGCCGCGGGTGACCTCGCCATTCTTGATCAGGCTCTCGACCACATTGGTGGCCAGGCTCGACGGGATCGCAAAGCCGATGCCGACGCTGCCGCCGGAAGGCGAGTAGATGGCGGAGTTCACGCCGACCACTTCACCTTTGAGATTGAAGGAAGGACCACCGGAATTGCCGCGGTTGATCGGGGCGTCGATCTGCAGGAAGTCGTCATAGGGACCGGCGCCGATCTCGCGGCCGCGGGCCGAGATGATGCCCGTCGTCACGGTGCCGCCGAGGCCGAAGGGATTGCCCACCGCGACCACCCAGTCGCCGACGCGCGCTTCCTCTTTGGCGAAGGTGACATAGGAGAAATTGTGATCGCCTTCGATCTTGATGACCGCCAGATCCGTCTTCGGGTCCGTACCGACGACCTTGCCGGAATATTCCTTGCCGTCGGTGGTGGTCACGACGACGGTGTCGGCTTTGTCGACCACGTGGTTATTGGTGACGACGTAGCCATCCGCCGAAATGATGAAGCCGGAACCGAGGCCGACCCGTTCCTGGCCGGGGGAGCGCTGCTGGTCGCGGAATTGCGGCATGTTCTTGAAGAAATCGAACAGCGGGCTGTCCTTGGGGATATTGGGCATGCCGGGAATGCCCTGGTCGCCGTCATCGGAGGCCGATGCCACTTTGTCATGGCTCTCGACTTTCACGCTGACCACGGCCGGCATGACCTTCTCGACGATGTCGGCAAAGCCTTCCGAGGGGGCGTGCTGACGCGTGACCTGGTTCGTCAGATTATCTGCGCGGGCATACTCGATCACCGGCCCGCTGAGCGCCGAGGCGCCAAGCAGCGCTGCCGCGCCGAGGGCCATGTATACCGTACGCTTGCGCGGTGGGGTCTTCGTGGGATTCATACTCTTCATCTCCGCCGTCGGTGAGTGTGTCTTCGGCGTGAAGATGTGCTCCCTGTCTTACCGGCACCTTTCGGCAGCATTAAACTTTGTTAAGGTGGGGAAATTAGGCGGCGCCATGGGCGCGAAAGCTCATGTGAGCCGCCATTGCCCTGGGATGCGGAAGCAGCACGGTGACCGTCGTGCCCTTGCCCTCGGTGCTTTCGATGCGAATCTGGCCGTCATGCAGCTCGATCAGCGACTTGGAGATGGCGAGGCCCAGTCCTGAGCCGCTCTTTGTCTTCGTGAGCTGGTTCTCCACCTGCTCGAAGGGTCGGCCGAGCTTGTCGATCGCCTTGCGCGGAATGCCGATACCGGTATCGGCGATGATGATGGCGACGTGCTCGCCGCGCTCCTCCGATGTCACCGTCACCCGGCCACCGGCGGGAGTGAATTTGACGGCGTTGGCCAGCAGGTTGATGACCACCTGCTTCAGCGCGCGCTTGTCGCCAAAGGTCGGCAGGCGGCTGGGCAGCTGGCGGACGATCTCGACATTCTCTTCGGCGGCGCGCGCGGAGATGATGCGCAGCGATTCCTCCACCACCCCGACGACGTCGATTTCCTTGATCTCGAGCTGCATGCGCCCAGCCTCGATCTTCGACATGTCGAGGATGTCGCTGATCACGTCCAGCAGGTACTGACCGCTGCGGTGGATATCGCTGGCATATTCCGTGTAGCGCTCGGTGCCGATGGGCCCGAGCATCTGCTGCTCCATCACCTCGCTGAAGCCGATGATGGCGTTCAGCGGCGTCCGGAGTTCGTGGCTCATATTCGCCAGGAATTCCGACTTGGAACGGTTGGCCGCTTCGGCGCGGGTTTTCTCTTGGGCATATTTCTCGGCGAGATCGGCGAGCCGCTGCGATTGCTGCTCCAAAGTGAGCCGCGACTTCTGCAAGTCACGCACGGTGTTCATGAGCTCACGCTCGCTGTCCATCAACCGCTCTTCGTGCTGCTTGAGCGAGGAGATGTCGGTGCCGACCGAGACGAAGCCGCCATCCTTGGTGCGACGCTCGTTGATCTGCAGCCAACGGCTGTCCTCAAGCTGCACCTCAAACGTATTACCCTCGCCGGGATCGATGTTGCCCACCGGTAGGCGCTGCCGCACCACCGGTTCCTTGGCGGCCTTTGCGACCTCTTCATAGGGCGTTCCCGAGCTGCAGACGCTGGCCGGCAGGTTGTGAAACTGCTGATATTTGCTGTTGCACATCACCAGGCGGTTGTCCGAGTCCCACAGCACGAAGGCTTCGGAGATGTTCTCGATCGCGTCGCGCAGTCTGAGTTCGGCCTCCTGGTTCAGCCGGTCCGCGAGCTTCTGCTCCGTGATGTCGATGGCGATGCCGATGAGGTGGGGCCCCACCTCGCCGGGCGATTGGGCAAGCTCCGCCCGGACCCGGAGCCACACCCAATGCCCATCGGCGTGGCGCATCCGGAACTCCTGGTCCACCGCTTTGCGGCCTGAGCGCAGGAGATCGTCGACCAGGCGGTCCATCTGACGGTCGTCCGGATGCAGACGGTCGGCGACGGTGGCGTAGGAGAGGAGTTCGCCGCCGGTTTCGAGCCCCAAAATGTCGAACATGGAGCGTGACCAGAAGATGTGGCCGCGCGCGATGTTCCAGTCCCACAGGCCGCATCGGGCCCGGTCGAGCGCTTTGTCGAGCCGTTCTGTGGCGGTGGCGAGCGTATTGTCTGCCTCTGTGGCGCGTGCCGACTGCCAGTGGAAGGCAGCCCCGATCAGCGCCACCACCGCGACGGTGGCCACGAACAGGGTCACGAGGCGGATGGTGCTCGTATACCAGCCCGACAGCATCGCATCGCGCGACTGGATCACGGCGAGGGAGGCAGGATAGGGATCGAGATCGCGGAAGGTGACGAAGACCTCTTCGCCGCCGGGCATCGTGACCGATGTCATGTCGTCGCCGACATTGCCGGACATGTAGAGCGCGGTCATCGGGAAGATGTCCGAGAGCCGCCGGCCTTTCAGCGAGTTGATTTCGGGCAGGATCGCATCGATCACCCCATCGCCATTGGCCAAGGCGAAGATCCGGCCCTCGGTGGCCGCATAGTCGGACAAATAGCGATTGAGGTCGCCCTCGCCGAGCCGCCGCGCCATGCCGCTCTTTTTCAGCTCGTCCGTGAGCATCGGCTGCAACAGCGATTGCAGCAGATCGGCCTGCAGGATCGAGGCCCTCTTATGCTCGGTGACGGAGGTCTGTCGCGCGTCCAGCAGATGCGCTGCGATCGCGCCACCCAAGGTGATCAGGAAGAGGCCGATCAGGCTGGTCACCAGGATCCGGAGCGCGCATTCCGAGATTCCGAGATGCGTCAGGCCGCGCGCAGCAAAGGGTAGGCGCAGGACGCGCTCCTTTGCAAATAGCTCCCCTATATGCGCCTTAGCCAAGGTCGGATCCCCACCGCCGTCCCGAACGGCCCCGCGCGCCTTGGGCGCCAAGCTCCCGAATCAGTAGTCCTATTGATTCGAAATGCGGGTCGTTTGTCCAGTGCTGGTGTGCAGACAAGACTCTGCCCTCTATGCGTGTCTCTCCGCCTGGTTTCGCGTGCCTGCCTGGGGAGCGATGTTCCCGGCCGAGGATCGCAGGATAAGGCGCCCGCCGCAATCTCGTTAGACCGTGCACTGATAATATGCAGTGACGAAACTCGGTAAAAATTGCTCGATCTGGGTGGAAAATTTACGCGAGGATGGTCCCGACGATTTCCACAAGGTCACGCGAGAGGCTGTCGCCGGCCCGCACGCGCTCGATTTGGCGCCGGGCGAGCGCCTGGCGGTTCGGCTCCAGCATGCGCCAGCTCTTGAAGTTGCCGGCAAGCCTTGCGGCGACTTGCGGATTGACCGGATCGAGCGCCAACAGCAGGTCGGCGAGCAGAACATAGCCTCGGCCGGAGCGATCGTTGAAGGCGACCGGATTGAGCGCTGCGAAGCTGCCGATCAGCGCCCGCACCTTGTTCGGCTTCTTCAGGGAGAATTCGGGATGCCCCATCAGAGTGCGGACCCGGTCGAGGGTCGAGGGGAATGGCCCGACCGCCTGCAGGGCGAGCCACTTGTCCACGAGCAGCGGATCGCTCTTGGCCCGTTCATAGAACTGCTCGAGTGCGGCATCGCGCTCCGGCCGGTCCAGTCGGGCCAGGGTGGCGAGCGCCGAGAAGGTCTCCGTCATGTTCTCCGCTGCAGCGAACTGGGCCCAGGCAAGCTGGGCGCCCGACGCGGCATCGGCTGCCGCAAGCAGAGTGAGCGCGCAGGCCCTCAGGGCCCTGTTCCCGGCGCTGGCGGGGTCGGGAGAATAGGGCCCAGGAACGGCGTGTCGGTGATAGGCCTGGCGCAGCTCATCCCTCAGGCTGCGGCCGATATAGGCACTGAGATGGCGGCGTGCGAGATGGATCGCGTCGGGCTCGATGCTGGTGCCGATTTCGCTGGCGAGGTCGCCTTCCGTCGGCAGGGTCAGGAGCTCGGCGCGCAAGGCCGGGCTGAGACGATCGTCCAGGAGCGAACTGCGCAACGCCTCCGAATAGGCAGGGTCCTCCCACAGCCGCCGGCCCTCGACCAGGGCCCGGGTCAGCTTCACCAGCAGGGCCTTGGCGTAGATCTGCCCGGCCTCCCAACGATTGAAGGCATCGCTATCGTGGCCCATCAGGAACAGCCGATCGGCATCCGACAGGCTGGCATTCAGCCGAATGGGCGCGGAGAAGCCGCGATTGATGGACAGCACGGGTCGCTCGGTGACCTCGTGGAGGCGCCAGACTTGGGACGCTTGCGTCAGTTCGAGGATCTCAGGCGCCGGGGTACCGTCGGCGTTGGTGACCGGCAGATCGCCTTTCGAACCGACGAGGGCGAAGGCGATCGGAATGATGAGCGGCGCTTTCGAGGGCTGTCCTGGCGTCGGCGGAGTGGTCTGCTCGGCGCGCAGCTCCAGCGTCTGCGATGGAGCGTCATAGGCCGTGGTGACCGTCACCAGGGGCGTGCCGGCCTGGTTGTACCAGCGCAGGAACGACCCCAGCTCGCGTCCCGAGGCATCCTCCATGCAGCGCAGGAACTGTTCGATGGTGGCCGCCTCGCCGTCATGGCGCTCGAAATAGAGATCCATCGCAGCCCGGAAGGCGCGCCGACCGATGAGGCTGCGCATCATGCGGACCAGCTCGGCGCCCTTTTCATAGACGGTCGCCGTGTAGAAGTTGTTGATTTCGATATATTTTTCAGGCCGGACGGGGTGGGCGAGGGGGCCCGCATCCTCGGGGAACTGCTGGGTGCGCAGCAGGCGCACATCGGCGATGCGCTTGACCGTGCCGGAGCGGATGTCGGTCGTGAACTCCTGATCCCGGAAGACAGTGAGACCTTCCTTCAGGCACAATTGGAACCAGTCTCGGCAGGTGATCCGGTTTCCTGTCCAGTTGTGGAAATACTCGTGCGCGATGATGCTTTCGATATTGGCGTAGTCAGCATCCGTTGCCGTATCGGGCCGGGCGAGCACATATTTGTCGTTGAAGACGTTCAGGCCCTTGTTCTCCATGGCCCCCATGTTGAAGTCCGAGACGGCCACGATCATGAAGATGTCGAGATCATATTCGCGCCCGAAGGCCTCTTCATCCCAGCGCATGGACCGTTTCAGGCTGTCCATGGCCCAGCCGCAGCGGTCCTCCTTGCCGGGCTCCACATAGATGCGCAGGGCGACGTCACGGCCTGAGGCGGTGGTGAAGCGATCGTCCACGCAAGCGAGGTCGCCAGCCACCATGGCGAAGAGATAGCAGGGCTTGGGGAAAGGATCGTGCCAGATCGCGAAGTGGTGTCCGTTGGCAGCACGGCCGCTCTCTTTCGGATTTCCATTGCCGAGCAGGATCGGGGTCTCATCGCGCGCGCCCTCGATCCTTGTCGTGAACACGGCGAGCACATCCGGCCGATCGAGATAATAGGTGATGCGCCGAAAACCTTCTGCCTCGCATTGGGTGCAGTAGATGCCGTTGGAGCGGTAGAGCCCCGACAGTTCGGTATTCGCTTCCGGATCGCAGCTGGTCTCGATCTCCAGCACGAAGGGTCTGACGGGGGCCTGGTGCAGGGTCAGATGCTCGCCGGTGACGGTGTAGGCATGAGCATCCAGAGCTGCGCCATCCAGGTGCAACGACCTCAGGGTCAGGGCCTCGCCATCCAGCGTCAGCGACGCGCCGGAGGCCGGGACGGCCGGATTGGGCCGCATCTCAAGGCGCGACCGGACGATGGTTTCCCTCGGTGCCAGACGGAGGTCGAGAAAGACGGTGTCGATCAGATAGGCCGAGGGCCGGTAATCAACGAGCCGGGTCGTCGGCGGCGTTTCGGTGCGCGTGGCATCCTCCACTCGGAGCGGGTGTCAAAGACGCGCGAGTTAACAGGCACAATACGTTTCTGTCCATAGGGGCGCATCGAGGAGGGCGGCGGATGCCAGGGCTGCAACCAAATCCCCCTCCATCCGTTGACAGTCGACCACAGAGCGGCGCGCGACGCGGCGCGGTTCCGAGTTGGCTCGGCATTCATTTGGCCCGCCCTGTCGCGGGTCCTCGCAACTGGAGTATTTTGATGACTGGACTTCGCACCTTGACTATCGCTGCCGCCATGGCCGCACCGCTCCTCTTGGCGGGCTATTCCGCGCAGGCCCAGAACCGCGTCGAGGCGGGCATGCTGACCTGTCAGGTCGCCGGTGGCGCCGGTTTCATTTTCGGATCCTCCAAGGCGCTGACCTGCACCTTTGAAGGTCAGGGCTTCCGGGAGGTCTATACCGGATCCATCGACAAGTTCGGCGTTGATCTCGGCTTCACCGCCGCCTCCGTGATCGCCTGGGGCGTCCTGTCGCCCACCTCGAACATGGGCCCGGGCGCTCTCGCAGGGACCTATTCTGGTGTTTCTGGTGAGGCGACGGTCGGCGCCGGCCTTGGTGCCAACGTCTTGCTTGGCGGCTCCAACCAGTCCATCGCGCTGCAGCCGGTCAGCGTCCAGGCTCAGAGCGGACTGAACGTTGCAGCGGGCGTGACCTCGATCACCCTGCAGCTCGCCCAGTAATCAGCAAATCGCGCTTGACGAGGAATGGGGATCAGCGATGCTGGTCCCCATTCCTATGTCTGATCCGTCCTTGCCCCCAACCACTCGCCTGACGCAGGCCCAGGCCCGGCGCATCGCCTTGGCGGCGCAGGGGTTTGCGCGGCCCCTCCCGGCGCGCGACATTGCCCGCCGCGACCTGCTGCGCGTGTTCGATCACGTCGGGCTGATCCAGATCGACAGCGTCAACGTCTTGGTCCGGTCGCACTTCCTGCCCGGCTTTTCGCGTCTCGGACCCTACCAGCCGAAGCTGCTCGAAGATCTCGCTTACGGAAGGCGGCGGCAGCTCTTCGAATATTGGGGTCATGAAGCATCCCTCATACCGCTGCATCTCTATCCTCTGATGCGCTGGCGCATGGCCCGGGCGGCCGAGGGGCGCGGCATCTATGGTGGTCTCGCGCGCTTTGCAGGGGAAAAGGCCGCCTATATCGAACAGGTCTATGAGGAGGTGGCTCAGCGCGGCCCCTTGGGCGGCGGCGAGCTCTCCGACGAGAGCCGCGGCGAGGGCGGCTGGTGGGGCTGGAGCGACGGCAAGAAGGCGCTGGAGTTTCTGTTCTGGTCGGGCCGGATCACCACGGCGGCCCGCCGCAACTTCGAGCGCCTTTATGACCTGACCGAGCGCGTCATCCCCGCCGACATCCTGTCGCTGCCCGTGCCGTCGGCGGCGGCCGCCCAACGGGGCCTGCTCGAAATCTCGGCGCGCGCCATGGGGATCGCGACGGAGCGGGATCTGCGCGACTATTTCAGGCTCGACACCACTGAGACGAAACTGCGCCTGCTCGAGCTTGTTGAGGAGGGGGTGCTCCAGCCGGTGGAAGTGAAGGGCTGGCGTGATCCCGCTTATCTTCACAAGGATGCCCGCATCCCGCGCAAGATCCGGGCCCAAGCTTTGCTGACCCCCTTCGACAGCCTCGTCTGGCATCGCGATCGCGCCCACCGCCTGTTCGATTTTCATTATCGCCTGGAAATCTACACGCCCGCCGAAAAGCGAATTCACGGCTATTATGTCCTGCCCTTTCTCCTGGGTGACCGTCTGGTGGCGCGCGTCGACCTCAAATCGGATCGCGCTCTCTCAAGCCTCAGGGTGCAGGGGGTCCATTGCGAGGAGGACGTGAGTGCCGACGAGGTCCTCGCCCCATTGGCCGTCGAACTGCGCCGCCTGTCATCTTGGCTCGGCCTGTCCGAGGTCGTCGTCAGCCGCGAGGGTGAGCTGGCGGAGGGATTGCGGACCTCTCTGGGCCGGGCGACAGCGTTTGTCCCCGCTGAGCCAGGGGGCGGGGCGTCACCCCTTGGCCAGGAGGAGGGTTTCGGCGACGAAGCGGACCTCAAGGGGACGCCCCGCGCGTGATGATCATTTTGGCGGAACTTTTTTCCAATCCAACTGTTTAATTGGCAAGTCAATCGTGTCCAAGATAGGAGAAAGAGATGCCAGTTCTACTGTGGTGGCTTGGGGTGCCTCTTGGCCTTGTAATATTGTTGATGCTCTTCGGTGTTGTCAGCTTTTAGAAGTCTATACTAATAAACAAGGCGCCCACGAGGCGCCTTGTTTATTAGATCTTGAATTGTTTGGCCCAGCCTTCAAACTTCTCAACAAAATTGGCGAGAAATTTCCTCGTACCCTCGTCAGTAACGGTGTGGTCGGCATCCACGAGACCCTCCTTCCAGACGAGATAGACCTCAGGTTGCGACAACAGGTGCATGTGCAGGATCGGCAGGATCGGCCGCAAGGCAGCCTGTGCGGCAGCCGTCCCGACGCTGGATCCGCTGGTGCCGACCATGGCGACCGGCTTTCCCTTCCAGATATTGTGGCCATAGGGCCGGCTCCCCCAATCGAGGGCGTTCTTCAAAACCGGCGTGAACGATCGATTATATTCCGGCGTGACCAAAAGCACTCCATCGGCTGACGCGATTTCCTGTTTCATCCGGACGACGGGCGCGGGGAGATCGGCCTCCAAGTCTTGATTGAACATGGGCACATCCCCGAGCTCGACGATGCGGAACTGCGTCTCCGGGGATGCGAGCTTGGCCAACGCCAAGGCGAGCTTGTGGTTGATCGAGGCCTTTCGCAAGGATCCGACGAAAACGGCGACATTCGTCATTGCAACTCCGTTCCTGGTGAATGCTAGAGGGGGGCAATCTAAGGGTTGCGCCGCATGCAGCGCAAGCCGGCAGCGTCACAGCAGGGGGTTCATCGGCGTGGTGATGGTCTCGGCGAACAGGACGACCCCGATGAGCACGAGGGCGAGACCGCCAAGGATGGCGAGGCTGGAGGTCATGGCAGTATAGGCGCGGGCCGAACCGCTGGACAGCTTGGTGGCCAGGTTGCGCGAACCCACTGCGAGCATGGCGATGGCGGTGACGGTGATCGCGGTGCCCAGCGCCATGGCGAAAGTCGCGGCGATTCCGGCGAGATAGATGTCGGCACCGCTGGCGAAGATGAGGACGATCAAGGCGCCCGAACAGGGTCGGATGCCCACGGCGAAGCTGATGGCCAGCGCGCGCCGCAGCGACCAGTCGCCCTCGGTGGCTTGCGGACCCGGCAGATGCTCGTGCCCGCAGCCGCAGTCGTCGCCATGGCCATGATCATCGTGATGATGATGGCCGGCGTGATGATCGTGATGATCGTGATGATGGCCGCCCTGACCGACCGTTGCCGCGGCCAGAGCAGGTCGGGGTGTCTCGGACAGCCGCCTGATGGCGCGCCAGAGGATCAAGGCGCCCATGACTACGACGAGCGCATAGCTCGCGAGCTCGAGATAATAGCCCATGATCCGCGTGGTCCCGAAGGCGGCCCGGGCCAGCAGGAGGACGATTGAAACCAGGATGATGGCGGACAGCGCCTGAAACAGGGAGCTCAGGAAGGCCAGCTGGATGCCGCGCTTGAGCTGCTGTTCATTGGCCAACAGATAGGCGGAGATGACGGCCTTGCCGTGGCCCGGTCCGGCGGCATGAAAGATCCCGTAGAGGAAACTCACCAGCGCCAGGCTGGAGCCCGCCGCCACGCTCCAGTTCTCCTTCAGCGACTTCAGCGAGACGGTGAGCTCGCGATAGAAGCCTTGTTGCGTCGTCCTGAGCCAAATCTCGGCCCTCATCCACCAAGAGAGGCGCCGGGGCGCCGCCTCCGCCTCCGAGGGCTTAGCGGGAACGAGTTGTGCTAGGACAAGCGGCTCGGAGGTAAGCGGGGCAGCCTGCGTTTGTGGGATCGCGAGGAACATCGATAGCGCGCAGAAGAGCGCAATAACCAGTCCTCGCATGCCTTGTCATCTCCTTGATCGTCAGCTGCCGGCCAGAGCCTTGGTGAGCTCTTCGGCATTCGCCTTGAACATCGCCACATAGCTGGAGGCGGGGCCACCTTCCGGCGACAGCGCATCCGAAAACAGCTGCCCGCCGACTTGCGCGCCGGTCTCGCGCGCGATCTGATCCATCAGCTTCGGGTTGGTGATGTTTTCCACGAACACCGCCTTGATCTTGTCGCGTCGGATCTGGTCGATGATCCTCGCAACGTCCGCAGCCGAAGCTTCCGCCTCCGTCGACACGCCCGATGGCGCGATGAAGGTGATGCCGTAGGCGGCGCCGAAATAGCCGAAAGCATCGTGCGAGGTCACGATTTTCCGATTGGCTTCCGGGATGGCCGCGAACTCCTGCTTCAGCTTTGCATTCATCGCTTCGAGCTCTGCCGCATAGGCGCGCGCCCTCTCCTTATAGACCTCTGCATGGGCCGGGTCGATCTTCGACAAAGCCTTTGCGACATTGTCGACATAGATCACGCCATTAGCGAGGTCCTGCCAGGCATGGGGATCGACCGTGCCATGATCGTGCTCGTGCTCATGGTCATCACCCTCATGGTCCTCTTCCGCTTCAGCCTCGCTGAATTGGCGGGGGGTGACGCCGGTCGACGCGACCACCTCGGTCCCCTTGAAGCCGGACGATTTCACGAGCCGGGGTAACCAGGTTTCGAAATTGAGACCGTTGACGATGAGGAGGCGGGCGTTGGCCAGGGATTTGGCATCCTTCGGCGTCGGCTCATAGACATGGGCGTCGCCATCCGGACCCACCAGCGTGGTGACCGCGACATGCGCGCCGCCCACCTGTTTGACGATGTCGCCGAGAATGGAAAAGCTCGCGACGACCGGCACGGGACGATCCTCGGCCCGGGCGGTGCCTGCCAATCCTGAGACGCCGGCGGCGAGGGCAAGGGCAAGCAGGGTGCGACGGGTGGTCATGATGAACATCTCCCGATGAGGTCAGCGTTGGACATGGCCGAGGCGGATGGCGGAAGCGGCAAGACTGCCGAAGCGGCCGAAGCCGATGGAGAGGATGTAGAGGACCCCGGCGGCGAGAATGATGGCCGGCGATGCCGGCAGATCCTGGTGGTAGGACAGAAGCAGCCCCGCGACGCTCGCGATGAGGCCGAGAAGGATGGCGACCGCCATCTGGCCCGGAACCGTCTCGGCCCAGAAGCGGGCGGCGGTGGCCGGCAGCATCATCAGCCCGACCACCATGAGGGTGCCGAGGGCATGAAAGCCGCCGACCAGGTTCAAGACGACGAGGGCCAGGAACAGGCTGTGGATGACGAGACCGGCGCCGCTGACGACCCTGAGGAAACCGGGATCCAGGCACTCCACCAAGAGCGGTCGGTAGATGATCGCAAGCCCGATCATGGTGATGGTGGTGATCGAACCGATCAGCAGGAGGGCTGCATCGTCGAGAGCGAGCACCGTACCGAACAGCACATGCAGGAGATCCACATTCGAGCCGCGGATGGAGACGAGCAGAACCCCCAGGCCGAGGGAGACCAGGTAGAAGGCTGCAAAGCTCGCATCCTCGCGCAGCGGCGTAAGACGCGAGACGATCCCCGACAGCAGGGCGACGGCCAACCCGGTGACGACCCCGCCCACGGTCATGGCGAACAGCGAGAGGCCGGCCACCAGAAATCCGATGGCCGCACCCGGCAGGATCGCATGCGCCATGGCATCCCCCACCAGGCTCATGCGGCGCAACACGAGGAGCACCCCCACCGGTGCCGAGCCGAGCGACAGGGCGACGCAGCCGACCAGCGCCCGACGCATGAAGCCGTATTCTACGAAGGGTCCGAACAGCGCATCCGGTGTCATGCGACTTTCCGTTCGCACAAGGCCGCGGTGTCGTCCCAAGCCTCGCCCATGCGCCGCGCAGCCAGCAGGTTTTCTGGCGTGAGCGTGGTCGCGGTCGGGCCCCAGGCGATGGGCTCCCGGGCGATGAGCAGGGTCTCGGGAAAGTTCTCGCGCACGAGTTCCATATCGTGGAGGACGGCGATGACGGTGCGGCGCTCGCCGTGCCAGCGATGGATCAGGCCCAGGAGGTCGGCAGTGGTCTTGGCGTCTATGGCGGTGAACGGCTCGTCGAGCAGCAGCAGGCTCGCCTCCTGGAGCAGCATGCGGGCAAACAGCGCCCGCTGCAGCTGACCGCCGGACAGCGTGCCGATGACGCGGCCTTCCAGCCCGGTGAGCCCCACCGCCTGGATCGCATCCGTCACCTTTTCGAGCGGGCGGCCTGCGATGCGCCTGAACATGCCGGTCTTGGACCAGGTTCCGAGGGCGACGAGGTCGAGCACCGTGATGGGAAAGCTGCGGTCCAGCTCGCTGATCTGCGGCAGATAGGCAATGTCCCGGCGATGGGTGCCGATCTGCTCGATACGACCGGCGGAGGCGGGAACGGCTCCGATCAGCCCCTTGAGCAGCGTGGACTTGCCTGCGCCATTGGGTCCGACGATGGCGGTCAGCGATCCCGGCTCGAAACGGCCGGTCAGGTGGTGGACGGCCGGATGGCGCCGATAGGCGAGGGTCAGGTCCTTCAGTTCGACGGCGGGCCCGGTCATCGCATCACCACCAATCAAGGGCCCAGCCGATCAACGCCCAGAGCACGCCGCTGGCGGCCAGCGCGAGGGCCAATCGGTCGAGCGCCGAGCTGCGCAGGGCGGAAGAGGCAGTGGAGCGGTTTTGATATAACATTACAGATCTCTGTGCAGGCCTCAGATACTCCACCCGGCATCCGGAATGCAAGTTTTTTGTTACTTTATAACATAGCTGGAGCTTGATCTGCGCGGCAGCGGGGACAAGGGCTGAGGAAGCCTCTCGCCTCCAAACTCCCCTTGCGCTGCAAACCGGGCTGGGCCATGACCGGGCTTATGATTCAAGCAGAAGCGAGACAGCCGGAGGGGGCATCGGCCGAACTCTCTGCCATCCTGCGGGAGAATTTCGGGTTCTCCGACCTCCGTCCCGGCCAACGCCAGGCGATCGACGCGGTGCTGGCGGGGCACAATGTGCTCGCCGTCATGCCCACCGGCGCGGGCAAGTCGCTGTGCTACCAGCTCCCGGCTCTGGTGATGGGCGGCCTGACCATCGTGGTCTCGCCGCTGGTCGCCCTGATGCGCGATCAGGTGGCGGCGCTGCGCTTGAACGGCATTGCCGCAGCGGCGATCAATTCCGACCAGAGCCGCGAGGAGAATGTCGGCATCTGGCGGGACGTCCAGGGCGGCCGCGTCCGTCTGCTTTATCTGTCACCCGAACGACTGATGACCGAGCGCATGCTGGCGGCGTTGCAGGCATGCGATGTCGGCTTGATCGCCATTGACGAGGCTCATTGTATCTCCCAATGGGGCCCGGCCTTCCGCCCCGATTATGAGGGGCTCGCCCAGCTGCGCCATCGCTTTCCCCGGCGCCCCATCATCGCCTTGACGGCGACGGCCGATCCGGTCACCCAGGCGGATATCAAGGCCAAGCTGTTCGACGATGAAGCGGAGACGGTGATCACGGGCTTCGATCGTCCGAACCTGTCCCTGGCGGTTCTGCTGAAGTCGAACTGGAAGAAGCAGGTGTCCGCCTTTGTCGGAGCCCGTTCCGGCTCGAGCGGCATCGTCTATTGCCTGTCGCGGCGCAAGACGGAGGAGGTCGCCGAGGATCTCCGCGCCGACGGCCACACTGCCCTGGCCTTCCACGCCGGCATGGACACCCGCGACAAGCAGCAGGTGCAGAATCGGTTCATGACTGAGCCCGGCATCGTCGTCGTCGCGACGATCGCCTTCGGCATGGGAATCGATAAGCCGGACGTGCGCTGGGTCCTGCACACGGATCTGCCCGGCTCCACCGAAGCCTATTATCAGGAGATCGGCCGCGCCGGGCGCGACGGCGAGCCGGCTGAGACGCTTCTGCTCTATGGCCTCGACGACATCCGCATGCGCCGTACCTTCATCGCCCAGGAGGAGGCCTCCGATGAGCGCAAGCGCCGCGAGAACAAGCGGCTCGATGCGCTCATCGCCTATTGTGAGGCCCCCGAATGTCGGCGTCGTGTGCTCCTGCGTCATTTCGGGCAGGAGAGCGAGGCTTGCGGAAATTGCGACAACTGCCTCGACCCGGTGCCGACGCGCGATGGCAAGGTCTTGGCGCAGAAGGCCTTGTCCGCGATCTATCGCACAGGCCAGCGCTTCGGGGCGAGCCACATCGTCGATGTTTTGCGGGGTGCCATCAATGAGCGGATCACCGCCTCCGGCCATGACAGCCTGCCGACCTTTGGCACCGGCCGCGATCTGACCAAACAGGAGTGGCAGGGCATTCTCCGCCAGATGGTCGCCTCGGGGGTGATCGAGATCGACATTGCAGGCTTCGGAGGATTGCGGCTGACGGCCACGGGAGCCGCCCTGCTGAAGGGGGAGGGAGAGTTCCGCTACCGTGCCGACCGGATTGCACCAACCCGGAGGGAGAAGCGGGCGGCGGCCTCTGCCGTGCTGGACGCATCCGGGGCGGATTTGCTGTCCGTTCTGAAGGGCTTGCGCATGAAGCTCGCCAAGGAGCGCGACGTACCGGCCTATGTGATCTTTTCCGACCGCAGCCTCATCGACATGGCCCAGCGTCGTCCGCGCAGCGCGGGAGAGTTTGCCGAAGTGTTCGGCGTGGGTCAGACGAAGGTCAAGGAATTCGGTGATCTGTTCCTGAGGGAGATCGCCGCCGCCCGCTGAGGGTCAGGCTGCTCAGCCTTCAGGCTCACGTGTCGGGCTCCAGCGACTGGGCAGCCCCGATCGGCCCGCCCCCGTGGAAGGTTGAAGCGAGAACCAGAAGAAGGAAGGTCGAGACCGCCACGACGATCAACAGAATGAGAGTGGCGTTGGCGGCCTTGTCGAGAAGCCGCCGTCCCGTGCTTGGTTGCCGCACCCTTCGCATCTTCTGAATCTCGACAAACGACGCTCGATTGACCCCGCTCGCCTTATAGCAGATCGGCGTCGTGCGAGCAGTGCAAATTCAGTCGCGTTTTGGCACCAGTTTCCTCCCTGAATCGGCGCTGGCATTGAACTCTCGGCTTGTCAGCGCGAAGGTTCCGTTGGAATGTGCTGGCCGGTCGCGTGGTCGCGCGGAATCGCGTGTCGAGGTCTCCTGTGAAAATTGGTCTGAACCTGAAGCAGGGCTTGCTCGAAGCCGCGCTCATCGTGGCCTGGAGCTCGAGCTTCATTGGCGCGGTGCTGGCGACGGAGACGTCGTCCTTCTCGTTGGTCTTGTTCTGGCGTTTCATCATTTTGGCCGTTCTGCTGCTTCCCTTCGTCGTCTCGGCAATCCGTCGGGGCGTGCGCCGACGTGACCTCCTGGTCAATGCCGGCATGGGCGGTCTGGCGATGTTCGCCTGCATCGCGCTGCATCTGAAGGCGATCGATCTGGGGGTCGCCGCCGGCACCTTGTCTCTGGTCGCAGCCCTCCAGCCCCTGGCCACGGCGGCTCTGGCCGGCCCCCTGCTGGGGGATGTGGTGCGCCGCAGCCAGTGGCTCGGCCTGCTCGTGGGCTTTGCCGGCGTGATGTTCGCAGTCGGTGCCGATCCGGGTGAGGCTCCCCCCTGGGCCTATGCCGTTGCCATAGCCGGCACCATGGCCCTGGTCGCAGCGACGCTCCTCGCCAAGGCCAAGCCCACCACCCTTGGCATCCTGCCGGGGCTGGGCATCCAGAGCATGGCGGCAGCGGTCCTCTATGCCCCTCTCGCGGCCTATGACGGAACCCTGATGCCGGTCTTCGAGTGGGACTTCCTCTGGGCGCTGGCGTGGCTCATCGTCTTCGCGACCTTTGGCGGGTTCGGTCTCTATTGGCTGTGCCTGAGAAGCACCTCAGCGACCCGGGTGGGCACCCTGCTCTATATGAGCCCGCCGGTGACCATGGTCTGGGCCTGGGCCATGTTCGGCCAGCCGGTCACCGTCACGGCCATGATCGGATTTGGTTTCTGCCTTCTGGGCCTGGTTCTGGCGCGCGAGAGGCCGTCCCGCCCCCTGTCGCTAAAACCCTCGGGCGAGGCCTGACGATTGCCCCGGACCGGCCGTCCTGCCGGGGCAGCCGCCGCCACCGCTCAGCGATAGTCCTCGGCGATCCGCAGGATCGTCTCCGCGGAAGACAAGTGAGGCTTGTCGATCATCCGCCCGTCGATCTTGATCACCCCGGCTGTGGGATTGTCCTGGAAGGCCTCGACGATGGTCCTGGCCCAGCGCACTTCCTCGTCAGTGGGGGTCATGGCGGCATTGACGATATCCACATGCTTCGGGTGGATGATGGCCTTGGCGCGAAAGCCGTCGCGCCGTGCCGCTTCCGCTTCTCGCCTCACGCGGTCGAGATCGTTGATGTCGGTGGCAACGGCATCGATCGCAGTGACGCCGGCCGCCGCAGCGGCAAACAGGCAGAGGTCCCGCGCCAGCAGGAACGGGCTGTTGTAGCGACCCTCCGTGCTGTTGCGCGAGGCGCCGAGCGCTGCTGCAAGGTCTTCCCCGCCCCAGAGCAGCCCCCAGAGCCGCGGACTGGCCCCTTCGAACTCGACGAGTTTGAGAACGGCCCGCGATGTCTCGGTGGCGACCGGAATGATCCGTGTCGTGCCCAGCGTGATCTGCGAGACGGTTTCCAGGGCATCGAGATAGAGGGCAAGCCTGTTGACGTCATGCGCCCCTTCGCATTTGGGCAGCATGATGCCGTCCGGCTGCGCGGGCATCACCGCGACCAAATCCTCCAATGTCCGGCCGGTATCGAGTCCATTGACCCGGACGTAGATTTTTTGCCCCGGTTTACGGGCGGCGATCATGTCGGCGGTGATGGCGCGCGCCGCCGTCTTCTGATCCGGGGCGATGGAATCCTCGAGGTCGAGGATCAAGCCGTCGGCGGCGGTCTTCTTGGCGCTTTCGAACTTTCGCTCGCTGTCGCCGGGGACGAAGAGAAGGGATCGCATGGGGTTCAGGCCTTGGGGCGGCAGAGCATGAGGCCGACGCGGCGGCAACTGGCCACCACCTCCTCGCGCTGGTTGGTGGCGGTGTGCTCGAACTCGACGAGGCCCTGAGTGGGGCGCGACTTGCTGGGGCGGGTGGAGATGATCTTGGTATGCGCCTTCAGGGTGTCGCCATGGAAGACGGGCCGGGGAAACTTCACGTCGGTCATGGACAGATTGCCCACGGTGGTCCCGAGCGTCGTGTCGTAGACGGTCATGCCGACCAGGATGCCGAGCGTATAGAGGCTGTTGAACAGGCGCTCGCCGAATTCGGTCTGGGCGGCGAAATGGGCGTCGATATGCAAAGGCTGCGGGTTCATGGTCAGCAGGCTGAACATCGTGTTGTCCATCTCCGTCACCGTCCGGCTGAAGACGTGGTGGAACTCCTGGCCCACGAAGAACTCCTCGAAATACAGACCTGCCATGGGTGACCTCCGCGTCTTCAAACGATGTGGCTGGGGACCTGTCCCCGCTGCATCTGGTCGGTGGGCGTGGCGCCGATTGGACGAGGGGTCGCGTCAGCCACGCTGCCCGCAGACCACTATGGCGAAAGCCGTGCTTCGGCAAGGGTCCGGTGGCGTCTCGCCCTGGAGGCGTCCGGTCCCGGCTGCGGCTGTTCGCCGACTTTCCCTCTTGTCATGCGCTGAATGACGTCCGCCCCGAAGCGGGTAGCATCAAGGTCTCACCTGGTATAAGACGCCGGACGAGTGGCTGTTCCTCGCCATTTTTGGCTGTCCTGTTAACTTGCCTGGCGTTGCAGCATGTGCACCTCTCTCAGATATCGTGACACGTCCGGAAAGATCTATTTCGGTCGCACGCTCGAACTCACGATGGATTTGCCCTATGTGATGGCCTGGCTGCCATCGGGCTACCGAACCGTCTCGACGATGGATGGCGCTGAGCCTTTCGAGTTTTGCGCTCGGTTCGGGATCTTCGCCGTGACCATGCCGGCGCGACGGCCCACCGCCGCATCGCCCTTGGCGACGTCCGATCTGAAGGTCATCGAGGGCGTCAACAAGCAGGGTCTGACCTTCAGTCTCCTATCCTATCCAGCAGCGGCAGGGGGCCATCACCCGGTTGCCATGACCACCAAGATCCTCGCTGCGTCTGACCTCGGCACTTGGGTCCTGGGGCAGTTTTCGACAGTGGCCGAGGTCAAATCCGCCCTCGCTGAGCAACCGGTCATGGTGCAGCCTTTGGCGATTCTGGGAGGCGTGGAATCCCCGTTCCATTACGTCATGCATGATCGGTCCGGTGCGGCACTCGTCGTCGAGTTCGATGGCGGCACGATGTCCGTCTATGACAATCCTGTGGGCGTCATGACCAATGGACCGTCCTTTCCTTGGCATCTCACCAATCTGAACAACTATACCTTTCTGACCAATGTGGACGCCTCCGTTGCAAGCTTTGGCGGGCACAAGGTGATCCAGCCCGATTCGGGCATCGCCACTGCCGGGCTGCCGGCGTCGAACACCTCCGTTGGCCGCTTCGTGCGGGCGGCCTATTATGCAGAATTCACGGAGAAGGCAGCCGCGCCCGACGCTGCCGTGCTGGCTCTGGCCCACATTCTCAACACCTTCGACCGCGCCCGGGGCGTCACCATAGATTACCCCCAGCCAGGCGGCGGTCATCTGGAAGTGGCGGGTTTGGAGCCGGAAGAGAGGGCACCCTACGCGACGGAGTTCACGTCCTGGACCAGTCTTACAGACCTCGACCGCACGCTGTTCTTCATTCGCGATTATGAAAGCCTGAACTTTACAAAGTTCGACCTCGGCGCTTTGGCTGCCGTCGACACACCACGGACGATGCTGCTTAAAGGTCTTGACGACGGAACACGCGATGCCACGGAAACGTTGAAGGGCTCCAACGTCGTGCCGGAATGATGAGGTCACCTGACAAGATCGTGGAAGCTGTCGACAATGGCCGGCATGATGAGCGCGTGCTGGGATCTGCAAGGAATACATGACGACTGATCACTCCCATAGGTTTTCCGTCGCCCCGATGATGGATTGGACCGACCGGCACGACCGCGTCTTCCTGCGGCAGATCAGTCGTCATGCCTTGCTCTATACCGAGATGGTGACGGCACAGGCCGTGCTGCGGGGTGATCGCGCGCGTCTGCTCGGCTTCGATGCGGCCGAGCATCCGGTGGCCCTGCAACTGGGCGGCTCCGAGCCGGCTTTGCTCGCTGAAGCCGCCAGGATCGGCGCCGACATGGGCTATGACGAGATCAATCTCAATTGCGGCTGCCCCTCGGACCGGGTTCAGTCCGGCCGCTTCGGTGCCTGCCTCATGGCCGAGCCGGAGCTGGTGGGCGAATGCGTCGCCGCCATGCAGGCGGTGGTGTCGGTGCCGGTCACGGTCAAATGCCGCATCGGCATCGATGATCAGGACGAGGCGGAGGCCCTCGCCCGCTTCGTCAGCCGCGTCGCGTCAGCCGGCATCCGCCACTTCATCATCCATGCCCGCAAGGCTTGGCTGAAGGGCCTGAGCCCCAAGGAGAACCGTGACATCCCACCCTTGAACTATCCGCTGGTCCATCAGCTCAAGCAGGACAATCCGCATCTGCTGATCTCCATCAATGGCGGGATCGCGAGCCTGGAGGAAGCCGCAGCGCAACTGGACCGGGTGGACGGGGTGATGATGGGCCGGGCGGCCTACCAGACCCCTTATGTGCTCGCGGATGTGGATCGCCGGATCTTTGGCGATCCCACGCCTGCACCTTCCAGGGGGCGGGTCGTTGAGCGCATGTTGCCCTATATCGACCGGCAGCTGGCGCAGGGTGTGCCTCTGAACGCGATCACCCGTCATATGCTGGGCCTCTATAACGGCCTGCCCGGCGCCCACGCCTGGCGGCGGCATCTGAGCGAGAACGCCCATCGCGAGGGGGCGGGAGTAAAGGTTGTCGAGCACGCCCTGGAACGGGTGAAGGACCGCATCAGCGAAGCGGCCTAAACAGCGCGCACCGGCTCAGCCTGCAGGGGAAGGGGCTGCGGCCTGTTCACCAGGCTGACCATGACGTAGGAAATGATCATCAACAGAAACCAGGAGCCGAGCTTGGCCGGTGGCACCATCGTCCAGCCCGCGGCCTGGTGAGGATAGGTCCAGGTCCGGGTCAGCGTACCTACATTTTCCGCAATCCAAATGAAAATGGCCACGAGGCCGAAGCCGACAAGCAGCGGCATATGCCGGTAATGATGATGGATCTTGAAAGAGATCTGGCATCGGGCGAACAGCACGGCCACCGCAACGAACAGCGCCAGGCGAAGATCCGTCACGAAGTGGTGCAGGAAGAAATTCGCATAGATCGCGACGGACACGGTCAGTGTCGCCCAGAGCGGCGGATGATGCGTGAAGCGGAAATCGAAGAGACGCCAGGCCCGGGCGATATAGCTGCCGACACAGGCATACATGAAGCCGGTGAACAGGGGGACGCCGCCGAGACGCAGATAGGCCGGTTCCGGGTAGATCCACGAACCTTGCGCGGTCTTGAAGATCTCCATGAGGGTGCCGACCCCATGGAAGAGCAGGATCACCTTGGCCTCGTCGATCGTTTCCATGCGCAGCGCGATGAGCGCGACCTGAACGGCGAGGGCGGCAAGTGTCAGGAAATCGTAGCGGGGCAGGGGCGCTGCCGCTGGATAGAACAGGAATGTGAGAACGATCAGGGCGACCATGATGCCGCCGAACAGGCAGGCTCATGCCTGCTTCACCCCGAAGCGAGCGAATTCATAGAGGAAGACGGCAAGAGGGCCACGATCCTGCGCCCAGGCAGCGAGCCGCGCATCCGCCGCGATGAAGCGCGCGATCGCTGGCCAAGTGAGCGCGGCGCTCTGACGGCGGGAGGGGACCGGGGCCATGAACAACGATCAGGTTAAGGAGAGAACCGGTCGGGGGAGTTTGGCGGCGCGGCCTCAGCTGATCTTCTGATTATACTCTCCGACCTCGGGATACTCCGACAGATGCATGTCGATGTTCTTGAACATCGCCTTCATCATCTCCTCCGATTCGGGGCTTTCGCAGACCACCACGAGCTCCGGCTTGTTGGAGGAAGCGCGCACCAGGCCCCAGGTGCCGTCGGCGAGCGTCACGCGGATGCCATTCACGGTCACCAGTTCCCGGATCGGCTGGCCGGCCACCCGATCGCCCTTCGCCGCAAGCTTCTGGTAATGGCGAACCACCTTGTCGACGATCCCGTATTTAACCTCGTCCGCGCAATGCGGCGACATGGTCGGCGAGCCCCAGGTCTTGGGCAGCGCGTTCTTGAGGTCGGCCATGGTCTTGTCCGGATTCCGATCGAGCATGTCGCAGATGGCGATCGCCGAGACGAGCCCGTCATCATAGCCTCGGCCGACGGGTGGATTGAAGAAATAGTGTCCCGACTTCTCGAAGCCGGCGAGCGCCTTGATGTCCCGGCAGCGGCGCTTGATGTGGGAATGGCCGGTCTTCCAGTAATCCGCCTTGACGCCATTCTGCTTCAGCACCGGATCGGTGAGGAACAGGCCGGTCGATTTCACATCCACCACGAAGGTCGCGTTCGGATGCAAGGCGGAGAGGTCGCGGGCGAGCATGACGCCCACCTTGTCGGCAAAGATCTCATGGCCCTCATTGTCGATGACGCCGCAGCGGTCGCCGTCGCCGTCGAAGCCGAGCCCCACATCCGCACCCGTTTCGCGGACCTTCTCGGCGATGGCATGCAGCATCTCCATGTCTTCCGGGTTCGGATTATAGCGCGGGAAAGTGTAGTCGAGTTCGCAATCGAGCTCGATGACCTCGCAGCCGAGCCGGCGCAGGACCTCCGGCGCGAAGGCCCCGGCCGTGCCGTTGCCGCAGGCCGCCACCACCTTGAGGCGCTTCTTGAGCTGCGGCCGGTTGGTGAGATCCTCGATGTAGCGCTGCTGGACGCCCTGGACGTAATGGAGCATGCCGCCCGGCTTCTCTTCCCAGGTCCCCCCGAGCACGATGTCCCGGAGCGCGCCCATTTCGTCGGGGCCGAATGTGACGGGACGGTCCATCCCCATCTTGACGCCGGTCCAGCCATTGTCGTTGTGGCTGGCGGTGACCATGGCGCACGCCGGGACGTCGAGATCGAACTGGGCGAAATAAGCCATCGGCGTCATAGCGAGGCCGATGTCGTGGACGGTGCATCCGGAGCCCAGGAGGCCGGCGATGAGCGCCTGCTTGATGGAGGAGGAATAGGAACGGTAGTCGTGGCCGACGACGACTTCTGGCTTGACGCCGCGCTGCTGCAGGAACGTGCCCAGTCCCAAGCCCAGGCAGCGGATGCCGAGATGGTTGATCTCCTTGCCGAACAGCCAGCGGGCATCATATTCGCGAAAGCCGGTCTGCTTGACGAAGGGGAACTCCTCATAGTCGCGGGTATTCTCGACCAGGTCCTGCCTCGGCTTCACGGTCATTCTTATGCTCCTTGCAAAATCAACGGGTCAGCAACGCACAGCCCGGCATGGCGGTTCATTGCGTCAGCGTTTTAGCACCAATTCATCTCCCCGGACCTCGAAGCTGCCGACGACGCGGAGATAGTTCATGCCCAGCAGGCTGCTGCGCAACTGGCCCTGGCCGACCACCAGCGCGCGCAGGCCCGAGACGGTGATCCCGCCGACGGAAACGGTTTTGAGGCGCACTTCGGCGGCCTGGGACGCACCGTTGGCCGTCTCGATGGGGACGATGAAGAACAGATTGTCCATATCGAGACCGATGCGCCTTGCATCGTCATAGGACAGGGTGACGGCGGTGGCGCCGGTATCGACCATGAGATCGAGATCGACCCCGTTCACGGCGGTTCGCACCCGGAAATGGCCGGTCGCATCCGCCCTGATGGTGACGGCCCGCTGGTCGCCGCCCTCCGTCGTCACGGTGCTGATCACGGGCATGCCGGGCACGAGTTCGGCCAGCATCCGCTGCGAGACGACGAGGAGGTCGAGACGATAGGTGTAGCCGAGCAGCAGCAGGAGGGCGATGCCGATCCAGATGGCCGCATGCCGCACCGCATCTCTCATATGGCCCCGGTAGGACCAGATCAGGGAGGCGCCGAGGACCACCAGGAGGGCGATGGCCGAGGCGAGCTGGGCAAAATCGGCACTCGTGACGCCGAAGGCCGCACCCGGATTGTCCGCCAGCACGAGGGCCAGGGCCGCGATGCCCAGAATGCCGATGCCGATCCAGGCGAGCATGATCGATCAACTCTCCAAGGTGAGGGTGAAACCCGCCGGCCCGCTGCTCCCGATCCGTTCGAGAGACCCGACGGCAAGCGTCGCCTTGACGGCTTCTGTGATGTCGTCGGCCACGATCGCCAGGCTCGCCAGGGCGATGATCGCAGCCAGAACGCTGTTGAGCGCGCGCAGCAGGCTGTCCTTTCCCTGTCGGTTGAAGATCTCGATGAAGAGGAGGGCGACGAGCAGGGCGATGGTCGTACCGAGTTCGGCATAGATCGAATCGGTGTCGATGGGCAGCAGGCTGAGGAGGTCGGTGCCGATGAGCACGACGCCGCCGATCAGCAGGAGGAGAGCGAGGCAGAGCCAGCCGATCATTCGGTTGAGGCGCGCCGTGCCCTGGCGCCCCCCTTCCGTCGGCGGTTGCGGGTCAAGACCGCCAGCCGCTCGGGCAGTTCCAGCATCACCGCTCGGCGCTGCACCGGTGTCATGCGGACCCAGCCCGCGATCTCCATGCGGCTGCGCCCGCAGCCGATGCACAGATCGGAGTCGGGATCGACGACGCAGATATTGACGCAAGGAGACTCGATGGCCTGTGGCCGCATGTATTTTTCGAGATCGGGGTTCACGGCACCATCGCAGCTATGCACAGCAGGAACACGATTTCGGAAGCCTGTTGAACGGCTCCGGCGATATCGCCTGTCTGCCCGCCAATGTGCTTGGTGGCCTGCCGTCGTACAAGGGCGAAAGCGCCATATGACGCAAGGAGAGCGACAATCATCGTCCAGAAGCCGAAGCACCACAGGATGAGAAAGCCTGCCATGAGGCCGCCGAGCAGAGCGGCTTGCCGGAGAGTGCCGCGCGACGGCGTGCCGGCATGCACCGACAGGCCCTCGGCGCGGGCCGGTGGTGCGGTGCCGAGCAGCACCACCATCAGGGCGCGGGACCAGGCGCCGCTGGCGGCCAAAACGACGATGATGGTGCTCCAGCCGCCGAAATCCGAAATCTGCACCAGAGTGCCGATCCGCAGCGCCAGGGCGATCACAAGCGCTGCGACGCCGTAGGTGCCGATCCGGGAATCCCGCATGATCGCGAGCTTCGCATCCCGGGTCATGCCGCCCCCGATTCCGTCGGCGGTATCGGCGAGGCCGTCCTCGTGGAAACAGCCCGTGAGCCACAGCAGTGCTGCGGTCGTGACGACGGCGGCAAGGAAGGCGGACAGGCCGATCTGCTCGGCAAGGCCGAATGCGAGGCCTCCAAGGAGGCCGATCAGCACCCCGACAATGGGAAAGGCCCGCATGGCGGAGGCCATGCTGCGCTTTGAGGGTTCGCCGTGTGAGATCCGGGTGAGGAGCGCGATCGACTGCCGTATATCCGACCACCAGAGGGGGAAGTCGACGGCCTCGTTTCGCGAGGTGGCGCGCGGCATTATGATCGCTCCTGCGTCACAGCACTTTCAACTCTGGGCACGAGCCGCTATAGCCGGCCCGCATCGTCGCTGTCCAGGGATAGCGGCGGACGCGCCCTTGCATCACTCCGACACGGCTATTTCATGACAGACATTGCTGCGCCAAACGCCTTCGACGAGTTGAGAGCGTTGATCCGGGATCTGCCCGGACCGGACGCCGAGGCGGCCTCGCAAGCCCGGGCGCGCCAGGGTGAACTGACGAAGCCGCCGGGGTCGCTAGGGCGGCTGGAAGAGATTGCCGAGTGGCTGGCCGCGTGGCAGGGCCGCCATCCTCCGGCCATCGACCAGGCCCTGGTGGTGGTGTATGCCGGCAATCATGGCGTGACGGCGCAGGGCATTTCCGCCTTCCCCCAGGAGGTGACGGCCCAGATGGTCGCAAATTTCCGCAGTGGCGGAGCCGCGATCAATCAGCTGTGCACGAGCTTCGGCCTGGGCCTGAAAGTCTTCGAGCTGGCCCTGGAAGTCCCGACCGGCGATATCACGGTCGGTCCCGCCTTGAGCGATGAGGATTGCGCCGGCACCATCGTCTATGGCTTCGAGGCGGTGGCGGAGGATCTCGACCTCCTCTGTGTCGGCGAGATGGGGATCGGCAACACGACGAGCGCCTCGGCGCTCTGTCTGGCTTTGTTCGGCGGGGAGGCGGAGGACTGGGCGGGCCCTGGCACCGGCCTCGACGCCGACGGCATCAGGCACAAGGCAAAGGTGATCGAAAGGGCCGTGTCGCTCCATCGCGAGGCCGCCGCCGGCGATCCGCTGGCGCTTTTGGCCCGCTTGGGCGGAAGGGAATTGGCGGCCATCTGCGGTGCCATCATCGGTGCCAGGATGCGGCAGGTGCCCGTCATTCTCGATGGCTTCGTCACCACCGCCGCAGCCGCAGTCCTGCAGTCCATCTCACCGTCGGCCCTCGATCACTGCCTCGTCGGTCATTGCTCGGCCGAGCCGGCTCATCGCCGACTGCTGAAGCACCTCGGCAAGGAGCCGCTGCTTGATCTTGGCATGCGACTGGGCGAAGCGTCCGGCGCCGCCCTCGCCGTTGGCGTCGTGAAGGCGGCGGCGCAGATCCACAAGGGCATGGCGACCTTCGCGGAAGCCGGCGTCAGCGCCAAGGCGACGTGACCTATCGCGTGATGGCCATCAGCAGCCGCTGACCCTCTGTCGGGATTGCCAGCGGCCGCCGCTCCAGCGGCGTCTCGTCGAGGATCCGCGTCAGAGGGAAATCGACGCTGAGGCAGGTGCCTTCCCCCTGCGTGCTCCTCACTTCGACCGTGGCGCCATGCAGCTTGGCGAGGCCGCGCACGATGGACAATCCCAGCCCCACGCCCTCCTTCTGCCGGCTCACGCTGGCATCCCCCCGCCCGAAGGCGCTGAAGATATGGGGCAGCTCGCTGGCCGCGATCCCGGGTCCCTCGTCGAGGACGGCAAGCCTGAGGCCGCCGCTTTGGTTCAGGCCGACCCGCAGGATGACCTTTGAACCCTGGGGCGAGAACTTGATCGCGTTCCCGACGAGATTGATCCAGATCTGACGGATGGCGCGTTCATCGCCGATGAGCTTGGGCAGCTCCGCCTCGAACTGCTCCTGCAGCGTGATCTGGCGCTCGGCGGCCTTCATCGACAGGAGATGGCAGACCTCGCGGCCGATTTCGGCCACCGAGACGGCATCCTCATTCAGCTCGTAGCGGCCGGATTCGATGCGCGAGAGGTCCAGGATCTCGTTGATCAGCGACAGGAGGTGCTGACCTGAATGGTGGATGTCGCCAGCATAGGCCTTGTAGACGATGTTGCCCACGGGCCCGAGCATTTCCGTTTTCACCATTTCGGAGAAGCCCAGGATGGCGTTGAGGGGTGTGCGCAATTCATGGCTCATCGTTGCCAGGAAGCGCGACTTGGCTCGGTTGGCCGCTTCGGCTTTGCGTCTCGCGGCATCGGCTTCGGCTGTCTCGCGGGCCAGAGCATCGATCAACGCGTCCTTCTGGGCCCGGAAGATCAGCATGTCGTGCGCCGTCTGGTGCAGGCTGCGGGCGAGATGGAGGAAATAGAGCTCCGCGAGCGTCACAAGGATTGCAATCCCGACATAGAAAGGATCACCTTGTTCCACACAGCGTAGAATGATTGCGATCGTGGTCGGCAGCGTACCGGCCACCACGATCGGCAGGCAGTGGCTGGCGATGATCAGTCGAACGGTGATGGCCACCAGCAGCACCGTGATGATGGCGAGATTGAGCGCGGCGTTGACCGGGCTCCAGAACCAGAGGAGGGCGGAGGCCCAGGCGAGCGAATAGAGCACTTCGCTGCCGACCAGGCGGGTGAGCCAGGTGGCAAGCTGGTCTTCGTCACCCAGGCGCGCTCTCTCGAAGCGACGGCAGGTGACCAGCTGCAATCCCTGGCAGATCAGGATCAGGGCCAGCCAGGGCAATCCTGCGCTCCACGCGCCCCAGGTCGCCACGAAACAGACGAAGAGCACCGCCAGCAGCGGCATGGCAAGAGCCACGCGCAGCTGATTGGCGACGAAAAGCTTAAGCAGTCCGAGGGTCGGCCGGCTGAGGGACCATTGGGAGCCTCGGCCGTCGAACAAGTTGTTGCTGAGTGCGATCATGAGCGGTGGAGGAGAACCATCTTGCGAGTTGTTCGATCGTCTTGCCGAAAGGCGCAGACGTCGTTGTCAAACTCATGCTAGAGGGCCAGAGCTTAAGAAGCGCTTCCTTGGGCTGGTTAACTGATCGAGAGAAGATTTCGTCGTATTTTCCAGTGTTTTTAGCAAAGGGCAGAAGAGGACGGCCGGCATGAAGATCTACGAGGAAGGACGCGCGCCGAATCCCAGGAGGGTCCGCATTTTCCTGGCCGAGAAGGGCATCGAGATCGCCCGCGTGCAGGTCGACATCAATGCCAAGGAGCATCTGACAGACGAGCTTCGCCGACTCAATCCCATGACCCGGCTGCCCTTTCTCGTCCTCGACGACGGCCAGGTGATTGCCGAGACGATGGCCATCTGCCGGTATTTCGAGGAGCTCAATCCGGAGCCTGTGTTGTTGGGTTCGACACCGCTCGAGAAGGCCATGATCGAAATGTGGCAGCGGCGGGTGGAGCAGGGACTGATGTTTCCGGTCTCGCAAGTGTTTCGTCATCTCCATCCCAAGATGGCGCCACTCGAGCAGCCTCAGGTGGCGGAATGGGGCGAGGCCAATCGCCCGCGCGCCGCATGGATGCTGGAGTTCCTGAATGCCGAGTTGGCCAGCCGGCCCTATGTTGCGGGCGAGAAATTCTCCGTCGCCGATATCACGACGCTCGTGGCGGTCGATTTCATGAAGCTCGCGCGATTGTCCCTGACACCGGAGCATCCGCACCTGCAGGAGTGGCATGCCCGCGTCTCTGCCCGTCCCAGCGCCACCGCCTGATCCGAAGGATCTCTTTCCATGCAGGTCACCTTCGTCGGTAGCGGTGATGCCTTTGGCAGCGGCGGCCGCTTCAACACATGCTTTCACGTCACCTCGTCTGCAGCCACGATCCTGGTCGACTGCGGAGCCTCATCCCTCATCGCCATGAACAGGCTGGGGATCGATCGGAACAGCATCGGGGCCATTATCCTGAGCCATTTGCATGGCGATCATTTTGGGGGACTGCCCTTCTTCCTGCTTGAGTGCCAGTTCGTCAGCCGCCGCAAGGAGCCGCTGATCATTGCCGGCCCGCCCGGGCTGGAGCCACGGGTGCGGCAAATATGCGAGGCGATGTTTCCGGGCTCCTCCGACAATCGCCGGAGCTTCGAGGTTCATTTCATCGAGATCATGCCGCGTCGGCCGGTGGACATTTGCGGCTTCGGTGTCGAAAGCCTGGAAGTCATTCACCCCTCAGGGGCCCCCTCCACCGGGCTTCGCCTGGCTGCGGACGGTAAGCTCCTGGCCTATTCCGGCGACACCGAATGGACGGATTCGATCATTGATATCGCCCGGGACGCCGATCTCTTCATCTGCGAATGCTATACCAAGGACACGATCGTCCCGTACCATCTGAACCACCGCCTGCTGATGGAGAAGCGGCCCTTGATCACGGCACGGCGAATGATCCTGACCCATATGTCGAGCGAGATGCTGCTGGCGAGAGACGACATCGAAACCGAAACTGCCGAGGACGGACTTGTTCTCACAGTCTAGGCACAGTGTTCGATGGGTGCTGGCCGCGTTGGTGCTGATTGCCGCGGCGGCGCTGAGCGCCTGCGCGCCACAGCTGCAGCAGCGATCTCCCCGGGCCGTTCTGCCGCATCTGGAGAAGAATGCGGCAGTGATGAGCGATGGAACCACGCTGCCGCTGATCACGTGGCGCGCAAAGCAGCCGCGGGCGATCATCCTCGCTGTGCATGGCTTCAATGCCTATAGCGGGGATTTCAAGCTTCCAGCTCCGTGGTTCGCCGAGCACGGAATCACCGTCTACGCCTATGATCAGCGTGGCTTCGGCGGGACGGCCCAGCGCGGATTGTGGCCCGGCAGCGACCTCATGGTCTCGGACCTGAAGACCGTCGTCTCGCTCATCCGCGCTGCACATCCGCGCCAGCCGCTCTACGTTCTGGGCTCTTCCATGGGGGGCGCTGTGACCATGGTGGCCCTGGCGCAAGGGCTCGCCGTCGACGGCGCAATCCTCGTCGCACCGGCGATCTGGGGCTGGCAGGCGATGAACCCGCTCTACAAGGCTGCCTTGTGGACATCGGCACACACCGTTCCCTCGATGACCGCCACGGGCAGCGGGCTCGAGATCTGGCCGACGGACAATGTCGATGTGCTCCGGGCCATGTCGAAGGACGATCTCTACATTCGCGACACCCGCATCGATTCGATCTATGGCCTGGTGACGGTGATGGACGAGGCCTATTCGGCAGCGCCACGGATCGCGACCCCCGTTCTCTACCTCTATGGAAAGAACGACCAGCTGGTGCCCGCCGCGCCGACGGCCCGCGTCATGGCCTCGGTCGGCGGCCCTCACCGGATCGCCTATTACGAGAAGGGCTGGCACATGTTGCTGCACGATAAGCAGCGGGTCGCCGTCTATCGCGACATCCTCGCCTGGATCAAGAATGCACGCGGCACTCTGCCCTCGGGCGCCGAGCTTTCACCGGCTCAGATTTCCAATCGCGTCAGATAGCTTGCTCAAATAATTCCTGACTGTTAAAGTCGGGAATAGAGGGGCGGCAGAACGATGTTTGGCGTCCCGAGCTTGAGGAAGGCGGCTGCCCATGAACATGATTGCGAGAGTGTCGACCGAAGAGGAGCGCAGGCGGCTCGAGGTTCTGGTGCCGAGCAAGGAAGTCTTGCGCGCATCGGGACAGGTTCAGTCCCTGAGCCGGGCTTTGAAGCTGCTGAATTCTCTGTCCCATCATGCGCAAGGATCGACCTTGAGCGAGGTGGCCCACGAGGTGGGATTGCCGACCTCGACGGCGCATCGCCTGCTGACTACGCTGCAGAACGAACGCTACGTTCGGTTTGATCCCGAGCGGTCCACGTGGTTGATCGGGGTCCAGTCCTTCCGCGTCGGATCGGCCTTCATACGGTCCCGGGATCTGATCCCCACGGCGCGTCCCTTCATGCGTCGGCTCATGGAGCAGTCCGGCGAGACCGTCAATCTGGCGATCCTCGATCGTGGCGAGGTCGTCTATCTCGCCCAGGTGGAATGCCAGAAGATGATGCGGGCCATTGCCGGTCCCGGGGGGCGCACGCTTCCGCATACCTCCTCCGTCGGCAAGGCGCTGATGGCCAGCATGCCGGAGGCTGATGCTTTGCGGATTCTGGGTGGTCAGGATCTGCGGCGGGAAACCGGCAACTCGCTGTGTTCCCTTGAACAGCTGCGGCGGGAACTCGCTTCCGTGCGCGCGCGCGGCTTTGCCATTGATGATGAGGAAACCGCCATCGGCCTGCGCTGCCTAGGGTCCGTCATCCATGATGAGAATGGCAACGCCTTGGCAGCCTTGTCGGTGTCGGGCCCGACCGCGCGCCTCGCCGATGGTCGCATGATGTCGCTCGGGCTTGCGGTCAAGGCCATTGCAGCCGAGATTACGTGCGAGGTCGGCGGCCGCACCGTTCAGTAACCAGCGCCGACCCGTGTTGAGAAACGGGTTCGATGACTGACGTTACCAAGGAAGATGTGCTCTCGCAGCTGGCAAAGGTCCGCGGTCCGGATCTCGAAGGCAATATCGTGGCCATGGGCCTCGTCTCGGAGATCATGATCCGAGAGGGGACCGTGACCTTCGCGGTGATGATCGATCCGGCGCGCGCCGAGGAGCTCGAAGGGCTGCGTCAGGCGGCCGAACGCGCCGTCGGCCAGCTGGATGGCGTCAAACGCGTGATCGTGGCGCTGACCGCCGACACGGTGGCCGCCGGGCCCCGGGCCCCCACCGCCGCGACTGCCTCCGCCCAGAGCGGCACCAGGGCGAGGACCATTTCACCACCGGGGCAAGCCTCGCCTCCCGCGGCACCGCGCCCGGCGCCCGCCTTGCGACAGGGCGGACCGGTTCCTGGCATCAGGCACATCATCGCGGTGGCCTCGGGCAAGGGCGGTGTCGGCAAATCCACGACGGCGGTGAACCTTGCCCTGGCGCTCCAGGCCCAGGGGCTGAAGGTCGGCGTCTTGGACGCCGATGTCTACGGCCCTTCCATGCCCAGGCTGCTGGGGCTCAAGGGCAAGCCGCAGACGGCCGGCGGCCGCAATCTGATTCCGCTGGAGGCCTATGGCTTGAAGGTCATGTCCATGGGGTTCCTGGTGGATGAGGAGACCGCCATGATCTGGCGCGGGCCCATGGTCATGTCGGCACTGACGCAGCTTCTGCGCGAGGTCGTCTGGGGTGAGCTCGACGTCCTCGTGGTGGACATGCCACCCGGCACCGGCGATGCCCAGCTGACCATGGCCCAGCAGGTGCCCTTGTCCGGTGCCGTGATCGTCTCCACGCCCCAGGATCTGGCGCTGATCGATGCCCGCAAGGGTCTGTCCATGTTCCGCAAGGTGGACGTGCCGGTGCTCGGCATCATCGAGAACATGAGCTATTTCATCTGTCCCTCCTGCGGCGAACGCTCGGAAATCTTCGGCCATGGCGGGGCGCGTCATGAGGCGGAGAGGCTGGACCTGCCCTTTCTCGGTGAGGTGCCCCTCGACATCGCCATGCGTGAGCGCTCGGATGCGGGCACCCCGATCTTGGCCACGGATCCCGGCAGCATTCACACGCGCATCTTCCTGGAGATGGCCGACAAGGTCTGGCGGCAGATCGCCGGCTCTGGCGCCAGCGCCCAGCGGCCGCCGCCGCGCATCGTTCTGGAGTGACGCCTGAGGTCTTGGTCCTCGGGCCGGAATACAGGGCCCGCAGGGAGGATGATCACCGCACGTCGAGCACGGACGTCTTGGCGCCACGGACGACTTCATAGGCGGTGGAGCCTTTGAAGATGCGCTGCCAGCGTGTGCGGCCTTCGTCGGAGACGACGATGATCTGGTGGCCTGCGCCGTGACGCATGATCTGCTCGCCGGGTTCGCCCACGGCGATCTTGGTGCGGGCGACCTTGATCTGCATGCCCTTGAGGATGGCGCGGGCATTGTCCACCGCCTCCCGGGCCGCCGCTCGGCTCTTCAGTGACGGCGCGACGGCGAAGATGGTGATCGGCGCTCCGCTCGAATGAGCCAGCACCGCGGCGCGCTTCACCGCCTCCGTGGACCGGGCCGTCCCGTCGGTGCAGATGAAGAAGCCGGATTTCGATTGGCCTGCTTTGCGCGTCACGAGGACGGAGCAGGGGGCGAGCATGGCGACCTTCTGGACCACGCCCGTGGTGAAGAAGAAGGAGGAGAACTCGTTGCGCCACCGCGACGGCTCTCCGAGGATCATGAGATTATAGGGTCCGAGTTCATATTGGTCGAGAATGCCGCTGGCGGCATCCGGCGCCGTCTTCAGCTTCAGCACGATGCTCTTGCCGGTCGTCTCGTTGCGATATTCGACTTTGTTGTCGCCGAGCGGATCTCCCCAGACATCGGTATGCGCGATGGTGAACTTCCAGTCCTCGTAAGCGATGCCTTCCGCCTTGAGGATCTCGAGCCCCTGCCGCAGATCGCGGATGCCGGGCTGCTCGATGCCCCATTCGAGCATGTTCTGGCGGGCCACGCGGACCTGGAGTCCCCCTGAGGCCAGTCCATGCTCAAGGGGCCGCACATAGAGCAGGATGATGTCGCATTCATCCGGCTTTCCCAGCCGCGCCGCCAGCCGGACGGTCTCGAGCGATTCGTCCGATCCGTCGATGCAGGCGAGGATGCGAAAGCGCTGGCGCCGTTGCCGGCGCACTTCATCGATTTCGCGCTGGACGGCTTTCTCGTGATGACTTGGCGGGCGCCTTGCCTTTGACCGCCGATCGGCCGCGGGATCCTTGCGGAAGAGCCTCTGTCTGACGCGCGCGAGGAAGCTCATCGCAGGCGGTCGAGATAAGGCCAGAGGAAATAGGCCTGCAGCAGCAGCAAAATCATCGATACGAGCGCCATCCGCCAGCCCACTTTCAGGAAATCCGAGATCCTGAGATATCCCGAGGAGAAGACTATGGTGGAGGCGGGGGAACTCGCAACAGCCAGATAGGCGAAGGCTGAAGCAAAGGCGGTGATGAAGCCGACATGGAGCGGATCGGCACCGGCGGTGCTGCCGAGTTTCAGCACGATGGGGCCAAGCACCGCAACCGCCGCCCCCGGAGCCATGGTGTTGGCCACACCCGCTGTGAGGAACGCGACGCCGACCAGGAGGCCCATGCCGCTTCCCATCCCGACGGGCTCGAACATGCCGAGCACGCTGGCCGCGAGCCATGCCGCAGCGCCTGTCGCCTGCATTTCGACGCCCAGGGATATGGCCGCCGCATAGAGCAGGACGACCCCCCAATTGACGCCGGAATTGATGTCTTCCCACTTCACCAGGCCCGTCACCAGGAAGGCGCAGGTGCCCAGCAGCGCGACCGTTCCCATCCCCACCAGTTGTGAGGTGAAGATCCAGCCGATCATGATCATCACAAACAGCAGGATGGAGAGCCATGCCGCCGGGGTCATCGGTCCATCGAGCTCGATCTGCAGTCGCAGCTTGGCGATGGCGCGGGCGAGGTCGGTACGCTCGGGCCGGAAGGTGAAGTAGAGGATGGGGGTGACGAACACCAATTGGGCGAGGAACAGCGGATAGCCGTAGAGCATCCAGGTCATGTAATCGACGAGATAGCGATAGGTCGCCGGATCAGCCGGATTGTAGAAGAACTGCTGCCAGTACCCGATCATGATCGCATTGCGGGCGCCTCCCGACGGCGTGCCGATGCCGGCCGTGGTGCAGCCGAACACGATCGAGAACAGGATGAAAGCCGAGAGGCGGCGGATGCGCTGCGGGTTCTGCGAGGTGAGCGAAATCAGCGTCAGCCCCACCGGCAGCATCATGGCCGCGACAGTATGCTCGCCGATGAAGGAGGCGAGCAGGCCGCAGACGGCCGAGATCCCGAAGCAGACATTGACCGTGCGCGTCCCCGTCATGCGCACGATCGCCCAGGCGATGCGCTTGTCGAGCTTCTGCTTCACCACGGCGACCGCCAGCATCAGCGAGCCCATGATGAAAAGGACGGAATCCGTCATCAGGTTTTTGGCGACGATGTCGGAATCCACGCCCACCAGCAGCACCTGGCCGACGATGATCATGAGGGCGACCGTGGGCAGCGGCACCGGCTGCGTCATGAACAGCAGCGTCGCCGAGGCCGACATGGTGAGCATGATCCAGCCGTCCTGGCTCAGGCCCCGAGGCGGATCGAAGGAGAGCATGAGGGCGCCCATGGCCATGGCCACGAAGAACCAGCGCTTCTCCCAGAAATAATACAGGTTGATCTGCGAGCGCAGGACCAGGAGGTGCTGGTACCCTTGGCGGACAAGCCAGGACGACCATCCCGCGGATGGTTCGTGCGCTTGCAGGCTGTCCCGCGCTAGGGTCAGAGTTCTCACCGGCTTCCCTCTTGCTCACCTGGAGCACAGCTGACACTATCGCCGACCTGCAAACACATGATTACCGCGTGCGTCTCTCCTTGGCGTGATCGCGACCGCCCCTAGAGGAAAAATGCCAGAAACCTCAGTGCTTTCCCATATCGATCATTCCCTTGACGGCAGCCTCGAGCGTTTATTTGGCCTGCTGCGGATTCCGAGTGTCTCCACCGACCCGGCCTATGCGGCCGAGTGTCAGAAGGCGGCCGAATGGCTCGTGGCGGATCTTCAAGGACTGGGCTTCGACGCGAGCGTCCGGCCGACGGCGGGCCGCCCGATGGTGGTTGGCCATTACAACGACGCCGGGGGCGCCAACACGCCGCGAGTCCTGTTTTACGGTCACTACGATGTCCAGCCTCCCGATCCTCTCGAGAAGTGGAGCTCCGGCCCCTTTGAGCCGCAACGTGTCAAGCGCGCCGATGGGAGCGAGCAGATCGTTGGCCGCGGTGCCGCCGATGACAAGGGCCAGTTGATGACCTTCATCGAGGCGGTGCGGGCATGGATTGCCGTGCACGGCCGACTGCCGGTGAATGTGACCATCCTGCTCGAAGGCGAGGAGGAGACCGGAAGCCCGAGCCTGCTGCCGTTCCTCCAGGCCAATGGCGATGAATTGAAGGCCGACGTCGCCCTCGTCTGCGACACCAATATGTGGGATTCGGAGACGCCGGCGATCTCGACAAGGCTGCGCGGCCTGATGATGGATGAGGTAACGATCACCGGCCCCAGCATCGACCTTCATTCCGGTCTTTATGGCGGCGCGGCTCGCAATCCGATCCGCGTGTTGACGAAAATTCTGGCGTCCCTCCACGATGATGACGGGCGAGTGACCGTCCCAGGCTTCTATGAGGGCGTGGACGAGCTTCCGGCCGCGATTGCGGAGCAATGGAGCGCCCTGTCCTTCTCGGCCGAGGACTTCCTTGGCGAAGTCGGCCTGAAAATTCCCGCTGGTGAAAGTGGGCGTAACGTTTTGGAACAACTCTGGTCCCGGCCGACCTGCGACGTGAACGGGATCTGGGGTGGCTACACCGCCGCGGGATCGAAGACGGTGATCCCCTCGAAGGCTTCCGCCAAGGTTTCGTTCCGGCTAGTCAGCAAGCAGGACCCGTTGAAGATCCGCGACGCCTTCCGCGATTTCGTGCGCGCGCAGCTCCCCGCCGACTGCACGGCGGAGTTCATCGGCTACGGAGCCAGCAGGGCCATCGAGATCTCGACGGACAATCCCTATCTGACCAAGGCGGCAGCCGCCCTGAAACAGGAATTCGGCCGTGCGCCGGTGATGATGGGATGTGGCGGCTCCATCCCCATCGTCGGAGCTTTCCGCCAGATGCTGGGCATGGACAGCCTGCTGATCGGCTTCGGGCAGTCCAGCGATCGGATTCATAGTCCAAACGAGAAATATGACCTGTCCAGCTTTCATCACGGGATGCGCAGCTGGGCGCGTATTCTCGGCGCGCTGAGGGCCTGACGGACGGCCCTGGCACAGCTTTCGCACCGCATGATCCGGTGGCCGACGGGACAGCCTCAAAGTGGCACGCCCCGTCAGCCAGGCGAGACCATGTCGGAGCACGCCCAATGTCCATCAAGCTGTCGGTTGATCAGGTTCGCATCCCCTGCGTCATGATGCGGGGCGGGACATCCCGCGGTGCGTTCTTTCAGGCCCAGGATCTTCCCACCGATCCGGCGATGCGCGATGCCGTGCTGATCGCGGCCATGGGAGCCGGCAATCCGCTGCAGGTCGATGGCATCGGCGGCGGCAACCCCCTCACCAGCAAGGTGGCGATCGTCTCGCCCTCGTCCAGGCCGGATGCGGATCTCGATTACCTCTTTGCTCAGGTGAGCGTTGATCGGGCCCATGTGGATACGGCACCCAATTGCGGCAATATGCTGTCGGCTGTGGGCCCCTTTGCCTTGGAGACCGGCCTTGTCGCCGCCACGTCGCCGGTGACGGTCCTGCGCATCTTCAACGTCAACACGAACACGGTCATCGAAGAGACGGTGGAGACGCCGGGCGGCGTGGCCTCCTATTCCGGTGACCATCACATCGATGGGGTGGCAGGCGCCGGTGCCCCGGTGCGCATGAGCTTCTGCGCCTCTGAGGGAGCGGTGACCGGAGCGTTGCTGCCCAGCGGTTCGACCCGTGACGAGATCGACGGCATCGAGGTCTCCTTGGTGGATTACTCGGTCCCCGTCATGTTTGTGCGTGCGGCCGATCTCGGTCTCACCGGACGCGAGACGACGGCAGCTCTGAACGCCGATCTTGCCTTGTTTCAACGCCTGGAGGCGTTGCGCCGGGAGGCGGGGCGCCGCATGGGGCTGGGCGACGTGTCCCAGTCGGTGCTGCCGAAGATCGCCCTGGTATCAGCGGCCGGGCGCGGAGGGACCATCGCCTCGCGCTACTTCACACCGCGCACCGCCCATGAGAGCTATCCGGTGACCGGAGGCCTCTGCTTGGCGGTCGCAACATGCCTGGAGGGCACCGTGGCAGCCGAGCTGGCAGGCCTTGCGGCGCCGCAGTCCGGCGAGGTCAGGATCGAACATCCCGCGGGCATGCTCGAGATTGAGATCGAGCTCAGCAGCCCCGGCAGCAATCATTCGCCCATTTCGCGCGCCTCCCTGGTGCGGACGGCGCGGCGGTTATTCGACGGATATGTCTACATTCCCCGGAGGATCCTCGAGGCAGCGGCAGCCGGTGCCGGTTTTGTGACCGCAGACCGCGCGGCCTAGGAGATCTGCTGTGCAACACACCCTGACCCTGCAACCTGCGGCCCCCGTCGACGCGCTTCGCACATCCCGCGACGCGCTCCCGATCGAGATCAGCAACGCCACACCCCGCTGGCGGGAAGGCGAGGGCGGCACCATCCTGATCCTCGGCAATTACCGGCCCGCGCTGACGGCATCGCGGGCGCTTTCGGCTCTGGGCTATCGTGTGGCGGTGACGGGCAATCCGGCTCAGCCTTTCGCGGAATTCTCCCGTCACGTCAGCGAGGTCTGGGAGTGTCCTGCCTTGGTGCCAGGCGATCGCGAGGTGATCGCGAGCCTGCTTGGTTTCATCGACAGCCATTCAGATCTGGTGGCGATCATGCCGGTCAGCGAGGCCGCCCTCGATCTGCTGGTGAGCTGCTGGTCCGAAGTCACAACGCGCGGGATCAGGCTCGCCATGCCGCCGGCTCCGGTCGTGCGTCAATGCCATGACAAGACCGGCATGCTCGACATTGCCCAGCGCGCGGGTCTCGACTGTCCCTCTTATGCGGTGGCACGAGATGTCTCCGAGCTCGAAGCTGTCGCCATCGAAGTGGGCTTTCCCCTGGTGATCCGGCCGCTGACGCCGGGCAGTCGCATCGGCAAGCTGAAGGCGATCACCCTGGACCGGCTTGAGGATCTGCGGACGCAGCCTGCAGGGATCTTCGACACGATTGGTCCGATGCTGCTGCAGCGCTATTTCACCGGCAAGCGCTACAACGTCTATTTCGCCTCTCTGGAAGGCCGGGTGCTCGATGAGCAGCATGCGCGGATTTTCCGCACCGATCGTGCCGATGGCAGTGGTCTGACCGTGGAGGGCGAGACGATCCCGACCGTGACCGAGCTGTCCGAAGACGTGCACCGCCTGTCCCAGGCTCTGGGCTATACCGGCGTCGGCTGCGCCCAGTTCCTGCTGGATGAAGGCAACCGGACCCGCTGTTTCCTGGAGATCAATCCGCGCTTCGGCGCCAATTACTCCTTCATCGAGGCGGCGGGCATGCCGCTCACGCGCCTGGGCCTGATGCTGGCTGGCTCCGATCCCGTAGCCCCCAGGGGAGTGCCCAAGGGGGCAAGACGGCGGGTGCACTTCGTATGGACCTATGGCGATTTCGCCGGTCTCGTGCACGAGATCCTCCACCGGAACATCGCACCCGGTGCAGCCCTGAGCTGGGCCCTGAAGGCGTTGAAGGCGGCCCTCACGGCCGACATGCACGTCACCTGGTCATGGCGCGATCCGAAGCCGACGCTCATGACCTATGGCGGCCGGTTCATGCGCTGGATGAAGCCTCAGCGCAGCTGAGCTCAGCCGCCCGTCACCGACATATGCCGGCCGAGCGAGGGCTTGTTGCGGCGGCGGTCGATGATGAAGTCGTGGCCCTTGGGCTTGCGGCCGATGGCCTCGTCGATCGCAGTGTAAAGCGCATCATTGGCTTCCGAGGACCGCATGGGGGCGCGCAGATCGGCGGCATCCTCCTGGCCCAGGCACATATAGAGCGTGCCCGTGCAGGTCAGCCGCACCCTGTTGCAGCTTTCGCAGAAATTATGGGTCATCGGGGTGATGAAGCCCAGCCGTCCGCCGGTCTCCCGCACCGAGACATAGCGGGAGGGGCCGCCCGTCCTGTAGTCGATCTCATCGAGCGTGAAGCGCTCCCGCAACCGGGCGCGAACCAGGGACAGGGGCAGATACTGCTCCGTTCGATCGCCGTCGATGTCGCCGAGCGGCATGGTCTCGATCAGAGTGAGATCCATGCCGAGCCCGTGGGCCCAGACCATCATCTCCGCGATCTCGTCTTCGTTGACGCCCTTCAGCGCCACCATGTTGATTTTCACATGGATCCCAGCCCGGCGCGCGGCATCGACGCCGTCCAGAACCTTTGTGAGATCCCCCCATCGGGTGATGGCGTGGAAGCGATCGGGATCGATTGTGTCGATCGAGACGTTGATGCGCCGCACGCCGCAGGCATGGAGTTCGTCGGCGTAGCGGGCGAGCTGGCTGCCATTGGTGGTGAGGGTCAATTCTTCGAGATGCCCGGTGTCGAGATGGCGCGACAGGCCGCGGAACAGGGTCATGATGTCCTTGCGCACCAGGGGCTCTCCCCCGGTGATGCGCAGCTTTCGCACGCCCTTGTCCACGAAGGCGGAGCAGACGCGGTCCAGTTCCTCAAGGGTCAGGATCTCGCGTTTCGGCAGGAACGTCATGTTTTCCGCCATGCAATAGACGCAGCGGAAGTCGCATCGGTCGGTGACCGATACCCTGAGGTAAGTCACGTGCCGTCCAAACGGATCGATCATCGGAACGTGTGGCTCTGCGTGATGGAAAGACATGCGTCCTATATAATGGCTAAGTCGGTGATTTTGCTAGTTGCGATGAGAGAGAGGAAAGCCTCATGGATGAAGATCGCCTGAACATCTCGATCCGTCAGTTTCTCAAGGAGGTCGGCATCACCTCCCAAAGACAGGTGGAGACTGCCGCGCGCGGCAGTTCCGCGAAGGGTCGGGTGGCGATCCGGGCCGTCGTCACCTGCGACGAATTGGGTCTCCATCACGTGGTCGATGGCGAACTCGACCTCGACTGATCAGACGCCCTCGGTCTCGAAGATGGTCGGCGTGTGATGGACGAGGTTGATCTTCCAGGCGTCGGAATTGAGGGTCCGCAATTCGTTCGGGTGGATGAACTCGTCGCGAAACCACGGAAAGCGCTGCGGCGAAAAGGCTTCCTTGATCCAGTCGATGATGATGGAGACCCGAGTGGAGCTTCGCACATCGGGATGATAGGTCATCCAGATATCGACGGAATGATAGAAGCCCACATCGATGGGTTGCAGGTCGTCCGACAGGACAGCGGCATAGGTTGCCAACCCGCCGATGCCGGCCCCTTTTTCGACCGCATGGTAATGCGCCGTGCTGGCATTGGTGCGAATGGCGACGATGCCTTCTGGGTTGCTGATCCCGAGGAAACGGGCTGCAACGCCTTCTTCGAGTTGCGGCGCGCTCTGGTCCACGAGCCGGTGATTGATAATGTCCTCTCGCGACCGCGGCATGCCGTAGCTGGCGACATAGGCGCTGGAGGCGAAGGGAAAGATATGCAGACGCCCGAGCTTGGTGATCTTCAAATCGGGATTCGTCGGCCGCGTAAACTGGATGGCGACGTCGGCTTCCATCCGTAAAACGTCGGCGCTTTCCATCGCGCATTTTAGTTCGATGATAAGTTTCGGGTTCGTCCGCTGCAATTCGACGAGGCGCGGAGCCAGCCAATAGGTGCCGAGCCCCTCGGTGATGGAGACGCGCACGAGCCCTGACGGTTTGGTGTCGCGGCCCTGCACGGCGCGAAGCAGTTCGAAGCTTGTGAGCTCCATCCGTTTTGCGTGCGCCAGGATAGCAGCGCCCGATGTGGTGAGCTCGACGCCATCGGGAAGGCGGTCGAACAGGCGAACCTGCAGAGTGGATTCGAGTTTGTCGATGCGACGGACGATTGTAGAGGAGCTGATTTTCAGGCGGTCTGCCGCCTGTCGTAGCGAACCGGTCTCGGCTGCTGCAATGAATAACCGAAGGTCATCCCAGTCGGGTTGGACGGCAGGATCATTCAGGTGGTCTGTTTCTGCAGCGGACTGCTCCGCATTTTTAATCAACTTGCCTCTCCGAAGTAAGGCTAATTTTCAAGGACTTCCCAAGTTAATGCTCAGTCTAGGACTTAACTAACCCGAACGCATCAACAAAACCGAACGGTCCGAGCAGCCAAAAATCGGCCAACAGGTGGTCTTTGAGGCAGAGTTTGGGGGTTGTGAGCAGCTCTTGGGGTGGCGTAATATGAGTGCTAAGAGCCCACGTGAACTTGATTATTTGGCATTGAATGCGTTTCCGAGAGGGATCGGGATCCGCTTGGTGCGAAATGAGGAGTTCGATCTACTCTATAATCTGGCGGTGCGCCATTTCGGCGATGAAATCGCGAGCTTCGATGTTGTCAGAAGGGTTGTGAACCATAATCCGGCCTCCGCCTATTCGATCGGGCGATGCTGCGAAGATGAGGATGATTTTCGACCTTTGGGCTACGTGGCTTTATTGTTACTGAATCGTAAAGGTGTTAGGGCTCTAGAAGCAGGGAAATTGGATGCGGCGGAGCCGGATCTTTCATTGCTGGTCTTGCCGGGACATGAACCCGCCGGCATTTATGTTTGGGGTGTTGTCGCGGTCGGGAAGGCGGCTGCAGGTTTGATCAGCGTGATGGAGGTTCTGAAGACCGAACCTTATCGTCGTGCAGACGTTTATGCGAGACCGGCATCGGTCTCCGGCCTCCATCTGATGCAGGCCCTGCACTTCGAAAGGTGTTTCAACGGAGTCGACCCCGGTGACAAGCCGCTTTATCGCTACAAGAGAGTAGTGAACCGCAAACGCCGTGACGATGCAGGCTTGGACCAGAGATCGGTCCGTGGACTGGGGGCTTAGATGGAGCGTAGCATGAGTATGCTGGGAGGCGGCTACTCCTACAATACCTACCGAAAAGGGGGCCAGAGGTCACCTTTTAAGAATGGCAAGGAGGTAGGGATCAAGGTCGCCGATTGTATCGAGGATCTGATGAAGGTCTTCGCGATTCGCTCGGCCGTCTATCTCAGCGAGCAGGAATGCCCGTATGATGAGGAATTCGACGGCAATGATTTCTCGGCCTCGCATCTGATCGGCTATATCGGTGATGAGCCTGTGGCCTGCATGCGGGTCCGCTACTTCGCCGATTTTGCCAAGCTTGAGCGGTTCGCGGTGCGCCAGGCCTATCGCAAGTCGCGCGTCGCCATCACCATGGCCAAGGCGGCCATCGAGCTGTGCCGGATGAAAGGCTACACGAAGATTTACGGCCACGCCCAGGATCCGCTGGTGAGTTTCTGGTCGCGCTTCGGCGGCAAGCCGGTGGAGCCGCGGCGTGAGCTGATCTTCTCCGACTACCGCTATACGGAGATCCTGATCGAGGTTGAGCCGCATCCTGACGCGATCTCGCTGAAGACCGATCCCTACGTGTTGATCAGGCCCGAGGGTCAATGGGACACGCCGGGCGTTCTCGACCAATCCTCGACCCGCAGCACGCCGAGTTCGACAGCGGCGTGAGGCGGCTCCCTGGTGATGGGCTAAACTGCACCCTTCAACCGGCATCCAACCTGTTCTAAACTCCCACTGTCCAGGGCGGGTGGAGCACATATGCGGATCATCACGGCGGAGACGCTTGCCGGGCTCCTGACCTTTCCTGGCCTTGTCGATGCCCTGGCAGCGGCCCATCGGGCGCCGATGCCGCTGGTCGACCGCTCCGAGCTTCACCATGATCGTGGTGCCGAGACCCCGGACACCTTCTTCGTCCTGCCGGCTTGGGCGCCGGGCCGTGCCTATGGGGCAAAGCTGGTGACGGTGATGCCTGGAAATCCGTCGCGGGCCCACGGACTGCCGGCGGTCCAGGGATCCTATCTCCTGTTCGACGGGCAGACGGGGACGCCTGCGGCCGTGATCGACGGCACCATGCTCACCTACTTCAAGACGGCGGCGGATTCTGCTTTGGGCGCCAGATTGCTGGCCCGGTCCCAACCGAAAGCGCTGCTGGTGACCGGCGCAGGAGCCCTGGCGCCCTATCTGGTTCGAGCCCATCTTGCGGTCAAACCCTCTCTCGATCGCGTTCTGGTATGGAACCGGACGGCGGCGAAGGCCGAAGCTTTGGCCCGCGATCTCGCAAGTGAGGGAATTGCCGCTTCGCCGGTTGCGGATCTGGAGGCGGCGGCGCGCCAGTCCGACATCATTACCTGCGCCACAGCCTCGACCGCGCCGTATCTCGAAGGCGCCTGGTTGAAGCCCGGCTGCCATCTCGACCTCGTCGGCAGCTTCACCCCGGCGATGCGCGAATGTGACGACGAGGCCGTGCGGCGTGCAAGCCTATTCTGTGACAGCTGGGCCTTCGGCGTGGACCAGCCCGGCGACCTCGCCGACCCGCTCTCCCGCGGCATCATTGCCCGCACCGACATTCTCGGTGATCTCTTCGATCTCTGCCAGGGCCGCAAACCCGGCCGGACCTCGGAGACGGAGATCACTCTGTTCAAGAATGGCGGGGGCGCCCATCTCGACCTGTTCACGGCGATCTATATCCTGGACCAGCTGGAGCGGGCGGCGTGACGGAAAGCAATGACGCGCCTGTCGACGGCCAGCGCGTCGGAAGCGACGTCGCCGGTCTGTCTCTGTCGGCCCTGGCCGCGGGCTTGTTGGCAGCTTTCGTCGGCTTTGCCAGCTCCTTTGCCGTCGTCGTGGCGGGCCTCAGGGGCGTCGGCGCCACTCAGGCCGAGGCCGCCTCCGGGCTGATGGCCTTGTCGCTTTCCATGGGCCTATGCGCGATCTATCTGAGCCTGAGGCTGAAGCAGCCGATTTCGGTTGCATGGTCGACGCCGGGCGCAGCCCTGCTGGCCAGCTCCGGCGCCATCGAGGGAGGCTTTGCCGCTGCGGTCGGCGCGTTCATCCTCACGGCGCTGGCGATCATCGTTGCAGGCCTGTGGAAGCCCTTGGGCAGGGCGGTCGCCGCCATCCCAGCGCCCTTGGCCAATGCCATGCTGGCAGGGGTGCTGCTGAGCCTCTGTTTGGCCCCGGTTCAGGCGGTGAGGCAGCTGCCGGCTTTGGCTTTGGCGATCATCGTCACCTGGGCTGTGGTCGCCAAGGTGAACCGCCTCTATGCGGTCCCCGCCGCAGTGCTGGTGACGATCGTGCTGATTGCTTGGACCACGGATCTGTCCACGACGACGTTTGGATCATTGTGGCCAGAGCCGGTGTTCGTCATGCCGCAACTGACCCTGTCGGCGGTGGTCGGCATCGCCTTGCCGCTCTTTATCGTCACCATGGCCTCGCAGAACATTCCCGGCATCGCCGTGCTGAAGGTCAACGGCTACGATCCGGCTCCGGGTCCGCTGTTCACGACGACGGGGATTTTCAGTCTGATCGCGGCACCCTTCGGCGGCCATGCCGTCAATCTGGCTGCGATCACCGCCGCACTCTGTGCCGGCAGCGACGCGCATCCTGATCCCCGTCGTCGCTATTGGGCCGCCGTGGTGGCAGGCCTCGCCTATGTCGTCTTCGGTCTGCTGGCGGGTGCCGCCACGGCCTTCATTTCGGCCTCGCCGCCCATTCTCATCGAGGCCGTCGCGGGTCTGGCCCTTCTTGGCGCGTTCGGCTCGGCGCTCATGGGCGCCATGCAGGACATGCGCGACCGTGAGGCGGCGGTGATTTGCTTCCTGGTGACGGCCTCTGGCGTGAACCTCTTCGGCATCAGTGGAGCATTCTGGGGGCTGGTGGCCGGAGGGGCGATCCATGCGCTGGGCCGCTGGCGCGTGCGATAGAACAGCGTTTCCTCCCCCTGAACCAAGACAAGCCCGACATCAGGACTGGCGGCGCAGGGCAGGGACTTACCCCCGCATCCGCTTCGCTTCGGGATCGAACAGCGGTGCGTCGTGGATCCGGGCCTGCCGGCGGTCGCCGATGATCTCGATCTCGAGGCCGCCATTGCCGCCGGCCTTGGCCAGCGCCGCCGGGATGTAGCCCTGGGCGAGGGACTTGTCCACGAAATGGCCATAGCCGCCGGAGGTCACCCAGCCGACCACCGTGCCGTCATGCCAGATGGGCTCGTCGCCCAGCACGTCGGCATCGTCCGCATCGACGATCATGCAGACGCGGGCGAGGGCTGGGCCGTCCGCATGCTCCTTCAGGGCGGCGTCTCGGCCGATGAAGTCGTTCTTCTTCAAGTCCACGAAGCGATGCAGCCCCGCCTCGAAGGGCCCGTAGATGGGCCGGTATTCCCGGTACCAGGTGCCGAAATTTTTCTCCAGCCGGAGCGAGAGCAGGGCGCGCATGCCGAAATTGGCGATGCCGAACTCGGCGCCCGCGGTCATGATCGTCTCGTAGAGTCGGCGCTGATATTCGGGTCGCACCCAGATCTCGTAGCCGAGATCGCCGGTATAGCTGATCCGGTTCGTGAGCGTGGGGACGGAACCCACGTCCATTTCACGGAAATCCATGAACTTGAAGGCATCATTCGAGACATCCTCTTGCGTGAGCTTGGCCAGCACGGCGCGCGCTTGGGGACCGGCGATCGACAGGCCCACGAGCTCCATGCCCAGCGCGCGGATCTTGACTGATCCATCGGCGGGCAGCTGCCGCTCGAACCAGCACATGTGGTAGATCTGCGCCTGGCTGGAGCCGAACATAAAGAAGCGATCCTCGCCGGCCTTGGCAATGGTGAAGTCGCCGATCAGCTTACCGCTCTCGTTCAGCATCGGCGTGAGCACCAGACGTCCGGTGCGCGGCATGCGGTTGGTCATCAGCCGCGACAGGAAGGCCTCGGCGCCCGGCCCGCTGATGGAGTATTTGGCGAAGTTTGCGATCTCGGTGACGCCGACCCGCTCGCGCACCGCGAGACACTCAGCCTTGACATGGGGAAAATCATTGGAGCGGCGGAAGGAGACGATGTCGCGTGGCTCCATGCCCTTCGGCGCGAACCAGAGGGGCGTCTCGAGCCCCCAGCTGTCGCCCATGACCGCACCTTGCGATTTGAACAGGTCGTAGAGAGCCGTCGTCTGGATCGGCCGGGCGGCGGGCAGCTCTTCGTTGGGGAACCGGATCGAGAAGCGGCGGGAATAATTCTCCCGCACCTTGGCATTGGTATAGCCGAGCGTCGCCCAGTCGCCGAATCGCGAGACATCCATTCCCCAGACGTCGAAGCCCGGGTCCCCATCGACCATCCAGTTCGACAAGGCGAGGCCGACGCCGCCGCCCTGGCTGAAGCCGGCCATGACGGCGCAGGCGCACCAGAAATTCTTCAACCCGCGCACCGGCCCCACAAGCGGGTTGCCGTCCGGGGAGAAGGTGAAGGGGCCGTTCACGATGCGCTTGATCCCGGCCGTCTTCAACGCCGGCATGTGGTCGAAGGCCATTTCCAGCGAGGGTGCGATCCGATCGAGGTCGGGCTTCAGCAGTTCTTGTCCGAAATCCCACGGCGTCACGCGCGGCGACCACGGCACGCAGGCCTTTTCATAGGTGCCGATCAGGATGCCTTGGCCTTCCTGGCGCGTATAGAGTTCAGCCTCGAAATCGATGACATGGACGACCTCCTTGCCGGTCGTCCGCTGGATCTCCGCGACTTCCGGCATGTCCTCGGTGAGCACATACATATGCTCCATGGCGAGCACCGGGAGCTCGATTCCCACCATGCGTCCGACCTCGCGCGCCCACAGCCCACCGGCATTCACCACATGGTCGGCGCGGATCGTTCCCTGGGTGGTGACCACGTCCCAATGGCCCTCGGGGGTGGGCACGAGTTCGGTCACGCGAGTCTGGCGATAGATTTCGGCACCGCCGATCCGTGCCGACTTCGCATAGGCATGGGTGGTGCCGGAGGGGTCGAGATGGCCCTCCACCGGATCCCACATGGCGCCGACATAATAGCGCTCATCCAGCATCGGCAGGAGTTGCTTGGCGTCCGCCGGCGAGATGAGCTCCGTCTCCATGCCCAGATAGCGGCCGCGGGCATGGGCCATCTTGAGCCATTCCATGCGCGCCGGCGTACCCGCGAGCTGCAGGCCACCGGTCAGATGGAGCCCGCAGGACTGGCCGGAGATCTCCTCGATCTCCTTGTAGAGCTTGACGGTATAGGCCTGCAGCTTGGCGACGTTGGGATCGCCATTGAGCGTGTGGAAACCGCCAGCCGCATGCCAGGTTGAACCGGAGGTCAGCTCCTCGCGCTCCACCAGGACGACGTCGCGCCACCCCTTCTTGGTGAGGTGATAGAGCACCGAGCAACCGACGACGCCGCCGCCGATGACGACGACCTGGGCATGTGACTTCATCCGAGAACTCCCGACCTGGATGGAGGAATTGGTAGCAGCCCGCAGTCTTCGGCGCATGAGTGAAAACGACCGGCAAAGGTCGTGATTGAACCGGACACGTCAGGCGGCAACGGGTGCCCGGCGGAAGCCGGCGATCTGATGCATCAGCACCGGCGCGATCAGGGCCGCACCGGCCAGGGTGGAATAAAGCTCCGGCGCCACGAGCAGAAGCGAGGCGATGGCGAGCAGGGCGCGCTCCCAGGCTTTCGTCCTGACCAGCATGAAGCCCGAAAAGGCTGCGCCCAGGCAGGTGATGCCGATCGCGCAGCCGGCGAAGGCGAGCACGAAATCCGGCCAGGTAAAGCCCTTTGCCACCAGCAGCAGGGACGGCGAGAAGACGAAGACGAAGGGCACCAGCACCTTGCCCAGGCCGAGCCGGAAGGCGATGTTGCCGGTCTTAAACGGATCCGCCCCCGCCATCCCCGCGGCGGCATAGGCCGCGAGCGCCACGGGTGGCGTGATGTCGGCGAGCACCCCGTAATAGAACACGAAGAAATGGGCGACGATCGGCTCGATGCCCAGCAGGCCGAGGGCCGGCGCGGCGATGGTCGCCATGATGATGTAATTGGCCGTCGTCGGAATGCCGCAGCCCATGAGGATGCAGACGATGCCGGTCATGATCAGCGTGAACAGCAAGGTCAATGCGCTGATGCTGAGCCATCCGCCCGGCATGGCGGTTCCGATCCACTGCGCCATGTCGCCGGCCGTGCTGGTGACGATATAGGAGATCTTGAAGCCGACCCCGGTCAACGTCACGACACCGACGATGATGCCCACGGTGGCGGCCGCGGCCCCGACGGCGAGGGCATATTTCGCACCATCGCGCAGGCCCGCGAAGATTTCGGGAATCGACAGCCGGTTGCGCGGATTGAGCAGGCCGACGGCGATGCACAGGGTGATCCCCCAGAAGGCCGCGAGATAGGGCGTATAGCCCGAGAGCAGGATGCCCACCAGGACCACGAGCGGGATGATGGTTGGCCAATCGCGCTTGAGCGCGGCCTTGACGTCGGGCATCTCGTCCGGCCTGAGCCCGCGGAGACCGTTGCGCTTGGCCTCGAAATGCACCTGCATCAACACGCCGAAGAAATGCATGAAGGCGGGCACGATGGCCGCCAGGATGATCGTGGTATAGGGCAGGCCCAGGAATTCGATCATCAGGAAGGCTGCAGCCCCCATGATCGGCGGGGTGATCTGCCCCCCGGTCGAGGCCGCCGCTTCGACGGCCGCAGCGAAGGGGCGCTTGTAGCCGAGTTTGATCATCGCCGGGATGGTCAGCGAGCCGACGGTCACCGTATTCGCGACCGAAGAACCGGAGATCATGCCGAACAGGGCGGAGCCGAAGATCGAAATCTTGGCGGGCCCCCCCGCATAGCGTCCCGCCACCCAGGCGGCGCAGTCGAGAAACAGCTGTCCCAGTCCGATGCGGGTGGCAAACACGCCGAACAGCACGAAGTGGAAGACATAGGTGGCCACCACGCCGAGCGCGATGCCGTAGATGCCTTGGGTGGTCAGGTAAAGATGGTCGATCAGCTGCGATAGGCTGGCGCCGGGATGGAGCAGAATGCCCGGCATATGTGTGCCGAAGATCGCATAGGTCATGAAGATCACGGCGATGATCGGCAGCGGCCAGCCGACCGAGCGACGCGTGGCCTCCAGCAGGAGCAGGATCAGCGCGCCGCCGAAGACCACATCCGCAGTGGTCGGATTGCCGACCCGGAAGGCGAGCTCGTCCAGCGGGATGAGCGGCACATGCATGACCGACATGACGGCCCAGAGCGCCAGCAGCCAGTCGAGCACGGTGATGCCGAAGGGGCGGTACCAGCGCGACGTCGCCGGCTCGTGATAACCGCGCTTCGAGAAGGGAAAGACCAGGAAGACGAGGGCCAGCACGAAGGAGAGATGGATGCCCCTGTGCAGCATCTCCGGCAGCAGGCCGAAGCCTGCCGTGTAGTAATGGAACACCGACAGGATGACGAGCAGGCCGCCGACCAGCAGGCCGGGGAAGCGGGAGAGGGGCCGAAAGCGGATCTCGGAATCGAATTTCTCCTCGAGCTCACGGGCTTTCGCCTCATCGAGCTCGAGGGGATCGAGATGGACCTGGTCCTGCTGCGGGTCGGTCATGGAAGCGCCAGGATCGAGGTTTGCCTTATTTCAGGACGCCGGCTTCCTTGTAGAATTTCTCCGCACCCGGATGCAGCGGGATACCCAGGCTTGTCGTGGCGTTCTGCAGCGTGATCATCTTGCCCTTGGCATGGCCTGCATCGAGCGATTTGCGCGTGGCATCACTCCACAGCACCTTGGTGATGTCATAGACCAGCTGCTCCGGCTGCTTCGCGCTCGTCACCCACTGCGCCGCCACTGCGATGGTCGGTGTCGCGCCGACGCCATTATAGACGTCAGCCGGCACCGTATCCTTCGAGAAGAAGCCGTTCTCGGCGATGAGCTTGTCGACCTCGGGTCCGGTGATCGGCACCAGGGTGATGCCGCTCGACGTGGCGAGTTCGGAAATCGCGCCGGTCGGATAGCCACCCACGAAGAAATAGGCATCCAGCGCACCGTCGCGCAGGCGATCGCCGGCGGGTCCCGGCTTCAGATATTCGGGTGAGATGTCCTTTTCGGTGATCCCATAGGCGGCCAGCACCAGCCGGGCGTCCACGATGGTGCCGGAGCCCGGCTCGTCGATGGACACGCGCTTGCCCTTGAGGTCGGCGACGGATTTGATGCCGGCATCTTTGCGCGCGACGATGTGGATGGTCTCGGGATAGAGCGTGGCGATGAGTCGGAGGTCCTCGACCTTCGGCTTGCCCTCATAGAGGCCGGTGCCATTATAGGCCCAGGTCGCCACGTCCGACTGAGTGAAGCCGGATTCGGCCGAACCCGCCTGGATCGCGTTGATATTGGCGACCGATCCGTTCGACGCGACCGCAGTGGCGACGAGACCCGGCACGCCGGTGCCGCTGGTGGCGGAGATGGCATTGGCGATGAGGCCGCCGATGGGATAATAGGTCCCGGCCGTACCGCCGGTGCCGATGCGGAAGAACGCCGGCGTCTGTGCGGCGACGAAGCTTGCACCCATGACAGCGGCCACAACGGCCGCGCCGATGACGGCGCGCGATGTTTTGATGAGGTTCATAGCCTTCCCTTTTCTTCTTGGATTGAACCGCAACAATGGCGGCTAAACCCCCGATTGTCGACAGTGGATTGTCGTTTTGAGCTCCGCGGATGGTAGTGGTTGACAAATGAGCCGGCCCTTGAGCGTCACACCGGGGCGTCCTCGCCCGCAACGGCTTCCCCCGCCACAAGTTCGCCCGCCCGCTTCTTCCAGGTATCGGCTTGGGTGCGTCGCTTGAGGCCGAGCGCACTCTTGACCCTCTGGATGTCGTCTTCCGACCAGCGGGCGATGGAGGCGATGTCGTAGACGCCGATGGCATGCAGGAGCTTCTGGCGCTCCTCGTCGATGCCCTTGATGCGGGTAAGATCGTCTCGGTCCTCCAGCGCCGGCGTGCCGGCCGCCGGGCCCTCGTCGATCCGGGCCCCCTCGAAGATCCCGGTGTCTTCGGCTGCCGGGCCGTCGAGTTCGGTGGCGCGGGCCTCCGTGGGCATCTGGCCCGCGACGGCGGCTTCCGTGGCGACCTCCGACCTCGACGGGGGTGCCGACTGGTGATGTCCTGCAGGGTCACCGTCGAGAAGGGGCTCCGCTCGCTCCGCGACCGGAGTCGTCGGACGAGGCGGCGTTTGGATCTCTGGGAAGCGGGCGACCTCCGCCTCGGCCGGCTTGGATCGAGGCGCCCCGATGGCGATCACCGGTTCCATCGCGCGCAATTCCTCATCGGGGAGATGGCACAGGATGGTGTGGCCAAGCGCCAGTTCCTTGCGGGGCGGTGCCTTGGTTTCGCAGATCGCGCCGATCTTGCGCGGGCAGCGGGTCTGGAACGGGCAGCCCGGCGGAGGGTTCATCGGGCTCGGCAACTCGCCCGACAGCACGATATGCTTCTTGGTGATCGAGGTATCCGCAATCGGCACGGCCGACAACAGGGCTTCGGTATAGGGATGATAGGGCGGATTGAACACCTGATCCGTCGTCCCCTGCTCCATGATCTGGCCGAGATACATCACGACGACGCGGTCGGCCAGATAGCGGACGACCGAGAGATCATGGCTGATGAACAGCATGGTGGTGCGCTTTTCACGCTGGATCTCGGTCAGAAGCCCGGTGATAGCCGCCTGGACCGAGACGTCGAGGGCGGAGACCGGCTCGTCCGCCACCACAACGGCAGCATCGCCGCCAAAGGCCCGCGCGATCCCTACGCGCTGCTTCTGTCCGCCCGAGAGCTGGCGCGGCTTGCGGAAGGCGAAGTCGCGCGGCAGCTTGACCATATCGAGCATCTGGAACATCTGCCGGCGGACATCCGCCTTCGTCTTGGCCACGCCGAATTTCTTGATGACGCGAGAAATCTGGCTGCCGATCGTATGGCTGGGATTGAGGGTCTCGAACGGGTTCTGGAAAACGATCTGCAGATCGCCGATGAGCTTCGGCGAGCGCTTTTCCACGGGGAGATTGGCGATGTCCTTGCCATGCAGCAGAATGCGTCCGCTGGTGGCCTCTTCGAGTCCCATCAGCACTTTGGCGAAGGTGGTCTTGCCGCAGCCGGACTCACCCACGATCGCCACCGTCTCCGCTTCGCGCGCCTCGAAGCTGATCCTTTCATTGGCTTTCACATAGCGCTTGCGGCGGCCGGTGAGCAGTGCCCGCAGGGAATTGTCGCGGATCTCGTAATGCTTCGTCATGTTCTGCACTTCGAGGACCGTGTCGCCGATGCGCATCGGGTCGTTGCGGACGGCGATGGGGGCCTCCGCATGCCAGTCGATTTCACGATAGCGTACGCAGCGCACGCCGTGGCTGTCCTCATGCGCCACCGGTTCCATGGGGATCAGCTGGGCATCGCATCGTCCCGCTTGGAAGAAATCGCAGCGCGGGCCGAAATAGCATCCCTTGGGCCGCTCATGCGGCAGAGGGAGCTGGCCGCGGATCGGCACCAGCGGCCGGGCGTAACGGTCCGTGCCGGGCAGCGGGATCGAGTTGAAGAGGCCCCTTGTATAGGGATGGCGCATTTGGTCGAACACTTGAGAGACGGTGCCTTGTTCGACGGCTTGGCCGGAATACATCACCGTGACCCGGTCGCAGGTCTCGAGGATCAGCCCGAGATTATGCGAGATATAGACCATGGATGTGCCGAATTCCCGGGCGATCTCCTTGATCAGCTCCACGATCCCCGCTTCCACGGTGACGTCGAGGGCGGTGGTCGGCTCGTCCAGCAACAGAAGCTTCGGTCGCGACAGCAGCGCCATGGCGATCAGCACGCGCTGCTGCTGGCCGCCCGACAACTGATGCGGAAAGGATGACAGGATCCGACCGGCATCGGGCAGGCGCACGGCATCCAGCATGGATGTGGCGCGCAGGCGCGCATCTGCTTCCGTGAGACCCTCGTGGTAGATCAACACCTCGGTCAGCTGTTCGCTGACCCTGAGCGAGGGATTGAGCGAGGCCATGGGCTCCTGATAGACCATGGAGATGTCCTTGCCGCGGACCTGCTGCAGCTCGGCTTCCGACATCAGGCGCATGTCCCGGCCCTGGAACAGGATTTCACCGCCGGTGATGGCCCCGTTGCGGCCCATGTAATTCATGATGGCCAGCGCCACCGTGGACTTTCCGCAGCCGGATTCCCCGACGATGCCGACGGCCTCACCCGGCATGACCTGCAGGTTGAAGTCGATCACGGCGGGGATCTGCCCGGCGCGGGTGGTGTAGGAAATGGAAACGTCGCGGCAGTCGAGGACGGGAACGATCTCGGGGCTGGGCGGGGCCGAAAGCCTGGGTTCGATTGCCGTGACTGCCATGCCTGTCTTTCCTGATTCAGCCGGCCGAGCCGGGATCAATCTCGCAGCGAAATTTCGCGCAAGCCGTCCGCCAGTAGATTGAGCCCGAGAATGAGCGAGGAGATCGCCAGCGCCGGCCAGATCATCGCATTGGCGCCGAACTGGCCCATCGGCTGAGCCTCGCGGATCATCTTGCCCCAGTCGGGATCCGGCGGGGGCAGGCCGAGGCCGAGATAGCCCAGGAGGGCGATGGTGATGGTCACATAGCCGAGACGCAGACAGCCATCGACGATCAGCGGCCCCCGGGCATTGGGCAGGAGCTCAACGAGCATGATGTAGGCGGCGGACTCCCCGCGCACCTGGGCCGCGGCGACATAGTCGCGCGTCTTCAGGTCCAGGATGAGCCCGCGCACGATGCGCGCGACTTGCGGTGCCGTCCCGAAGGTGACGGCGACGACGATGATGATGCCGGAGACGGCCTTGGAATCGAGCCCGATCGTGTTGGCGAGAAAGGACCCCAGCGCCGAGGTGGCGCCGAAATTGGTGAGAATGACGAGATAGAGGACCATGAGCGGAAAGGACAGCAGGACATTGGCGAGGAACGAGATGATCTCGTCCCACCATCCGCCGAGATAGCCGGCGACGACGCCCAGTCCCATGCCGACGGTATAGGCGACGATCGTGGCCAGGCTCGCCCAGAACAGCACCAGTCGTGAGCCCCAGATGACACGCGAGAGGATGTCGCGGCCGCGATCATCGGTGCCGAGCCAGAAGGTCGAGCCATCGGGTGCCTGGGCCATCATCTTCTGCAAGGGGATGGAGATCTTCAAGGGGTCCGCGATGGGCAGATAGGGTGCAGCGATGGCCATCACGATCCAGAACAGCACCAGAAAAGCGCCCAGCATGCCGATCTTGCTTTCGCGCAACAGGAACAGGGCACGGAAGAAGCGGCGGATGACCCCGGGCGCTGAAGGAAACTGTCCGACCGTCTGGTCTACCATTGAGATCCTCTACGGTTAGGCAAAACGGATGCGGGGATTGAGCAGGGTATAGCCGATATCGGAGATGAACTGAGAGCTGACGGCCACCATGACGGCGACCATGGTGCAGGCTTCGATGACATAGATGTCGTTGAACAGGGCGGCATCGTAGAGGAGTTTTCCGAAGCCGCGATAGGAGAAGAAGACTTCGGTGACGATGACCCCCGAGAGGAGGTAGTTCAGCTGCAGCACCATGACCGTGAAGGGCGCGATCAGGGCGTTGCGCAGGGCATGCCGCATGACCACCCGCTTGCGCGGCAGGCCCTTGAGGACCGCGGTCCGCACATATTGCGAGGTCATGACCTCCGCCATGGAGGCCCGCGTCATGCGGGTGTAATAGCCGAAATTATAGAGGACCAGCACCGCGACCGGCAGCACCAGCTCCTGGAGCGCGATGCCGCTGTTGAAGGGTGAGGTGCCCGGCAGCCAGTTCAGCCAGAACACGAAGATCGCCACCAGCAGCGTGGCGGAGGCGAATTCCGGCACCGAGGTGGTGAGCACCGAGACCACGGTGATGGTGCGGTCCTGAATGCTCCCCTCGGCAATCCCCGACAGGATGCCGAGCGCCAGGGCAAGCGAGACCGTGATGATGAAGACGATGCCGCCGAGAAGCGCGGTATTGAGCAGTCGAGGCAGCAGCAGCTCGCTGACCGGCGCCTGGAACTGCAGGGAATTGCCCCAATTTCCGGTGATGAATTTCCACAGCCACTCGAAATACCGCTCCAGGAACGGTGCGTTATAGCCATTGTTCTCGAGCCAGAGGAGACGCTGTTCCATGGTGGAGAACGTCCCCAGCACCTTGGTGGCGACATTGACCTTGTCGGCCTCGAAGATCAGGAACAGCAGAAACGAGATGACCAGCATGATCAGGATCATGGAGGTCAGACGTTTGCCAAGCAGAGCCAGCATCAGACGACCCCTCTGTCAGCCGGGCTGAGAAGGGAGCGCGAGGCTCCGAAGGATCCTTCGTCCCGCTGCCGCGAGCCGTGACCTATAGCCGTCCCTGACGTCCGAGGCGTTGGTCTCCGGACGGTGTTTGATCCCCTCATGACCCCCCATGCGTTCGATCGCGACGATCGAGCACTATCGGTTGCTCGTCCTGCGGGCTCTGCGGCCACTTGTTTAGAACGATGATAGCCTGCTTGGGCTCAAACGCAAGACAAGGGAAGGTGTTAGCGTCTCTTCCGGGAGGCGGGCGAGGCGGGGGGACGACCTCACAGCGCGTCTCTGTCCCGCCTGCAGAACCCGTAATTCCACCGCTTAGCCGCCCTTCAGCGGGTGCGGGACGCTTTCCTTGGGTGTGAACAGAAATCGCTGTGCCAGCCTGAGGTAACCGACCATGTGATAACGGCCGTTCTGCTCCAGCAGCCGTTCCCGGCTGCTCTGGTAGAAGGCCGGCAACTGGTACCAGGCAAGCCGCGGATTGTCGTGATGGGCCGCATGGAGATTGTTGTTGAGGAACAACAGACCGAGGATGGGATTGGTCTCGATCACGGCACTGCGCGCCTTGGCGTGGTGATCGGCGCGATGCTCGGCAAAGGAGCGCAGGAGGGAGAGCGAGGTACCGGGATAGGCGAAGATCAGCACATAGGTCCAGAAGCTCATCCCGCACACGCCCATGACCCAGAACAGGGTGACCGAGACTGACCCCGCATGCAGCACCCATGCCCCGAGGATGCCGCGATCATTGGCAAAGCCCCGGCGGATCTCGTGCCAGACGAACAGCGACAGGGCGACCAGGGGCCCGATGGTCAGCCGGCCGGCCAGGCTGTTGTTGATCTTGAGAACATTCTTCACCGCGGCGGGCAGCGCGGCCCAGGTCGCAGGCTCCAGATACCAGGATTCGGGATCGTCGATGGGATCGGTGAGGTAATCATCGTTGTGATGCATGAGATGGGTGCGGCGGTAGCGACGAAACGGCACCCAGAGGCTGAGCGAGGGAAAGACGAGGGCTTCGTTGAGGATTGCGTGCCGTGTCGGATGCCCGTGAATGACCTCGTGCTGCAGTGAGCCGTAAAGGCAGACCACGCAGGCGCCCGCCGGAATCAGCAGCCAGAGGGGCAGGGCATCGCCAAAATAGGTGAGCGCACCGAAGGCCAGGTAGCAGGCGACGAGCAGCGAGGCCGTGGGCCATTCGACGGCGTGCAGCCGCGCGCCGCGCAGACGATGCGCAGTCATTCAAAATCCTATCCATGTGATTCTCCTGCACAGAGCTTAAGCGCTGGGTGCGCGACGCCACAGTTGATACAGCGAGGCTTTTGCTGATAGTTTGCGGCGGATCCGTATAATTGATGATGATTGTCACCAAATGCCGAAAACGCGTAAGCGCGAAACCGTTGAGGTCTTTCGCCATAGGCTGGCCGAACTCATCTCCCGATCCGGGCTGACCCGGGCGAAATTTGCCGAGAAGGCAGGCTTGGATCGCTCGACGCTGTCGCTGCTCCTGGGTCAGTCGGCGGTCCGGTTGCCCCGCACCGAAACCATCGCGAAGATCGCAGCCCAGCATAACAGCTCCGTCGACTGGCTGCTCGGGCTCGCCCAGCAGGACAAGGTCGCCACCGACATCGTCCCCCAGCTCGAGATCGAGACGGCGGCCGGCAGCCCCGTCGATATTCGGCTGCAGCGCTGGCGCGAGGAGGCGACCGGGTTCAAGATCCGCTATGTCCCGACGACCTTGCCGGATCTGCTGAAGAGCGACGAAGTCATCGATTACGAATACGCCGCCCGCACCGGACCGCGTCCGGCCCTGCGGCAGGAGGCGGCGCAGTCCAGCCTCGAATATACCCGCAAGCCCGAGACCGACATGGAGGTCTGCAGCTCGTTCCAGTCGATCGTCGGCTTCGCCCGCGGCGAGGGCGTCTGGAGCGACCTCGACCGTCGCGCCCGCATCGCCCAGATCGACCGCATGGCGCGGCTGACGGAGGAGCTCTATCCGACCTTCCGCTGGTTCCTCTTCGACGGTCTGGAGCAATATTCCAGCTCCTACACCGTCTTCGGACCGAAACGTGCCGCCATCTACATCGGCGAGATGTACTTCGTCTTCACCTCCACCCAGCATATTCGCGAGCTGACCCGGCATTTTGACGATTTGATCCGCCATGCCAGGATCCAGCCCCATGACTGTGCGCGCTATCTGAGAGAGCTCCGGGGTGAAGTGCGATGATTGCCAGCCTGCCCATGTATGACTGGCCCGAGATGCGGGCCGCAACCGATGCCTGGTGGGCGGGTCTGTCTCGCAGCCTAGGACGCGAGGGTGTCACCGACCGCCCCGATGCCCTGCTGCGGGAGGGGGATTTCAAGCAGCCGTGGAGCCGCCCGGATCTCCTGCTGAGCCAGACCTGCGGCTTTCCGCTCGTCGAGAGCTTCGCCCCCAATCTCTCGATCCTGGGCTCGCCCGCTTATGCCGCCAAGGGCTGCGACGGACCCACCTATTGCAGCATGATCATTGCCTGCAATTCGGTGGCGCCCGTATCCTTCAGGGGCAAGGTGGCAGCCATCAACGGCACCGACTCCCTCTCCGGCTACCTCGCCTTGGGGGCGTTTTTCAGTGGCGTGGCCGAAGCCGGTGAAGTGTTCTTCGGACGCGTCGAGGTCACGGGCGGACATGTGGCCTCCATGGCCGCCGTGAGAGCAGGGCGTGCCGATGTGGCAGCGATCGACTGTGTGAGCTTCGCGCTTGCACAGCGTTATCGGCCGGATCTGGTCGACGGTTTGACGATCATCGGTGAGAGCCCATCGGCGCCGAGCCTGCCCTATGTCACCGCCTCGGCTCATGATCGGGACGTGCGGGCGCGGATCGAAGCCGGAGTGCGAAGGGCCTTTGACGATGTCGACCTCGGCGCCGTTCGCGAGGCGCTGTTGTTGGACAAGATCTGTCTCCTGCCGCCTGACAGCTACGATCGGGAGGTTCAGCGGCTGAAGGCGGCCGCCGAAAAAATCAAATGGCCCTCTTGAACGGCTGTGTATAAGATTGTACATTCAGTCCGAATTTGGACTGGATGGATCATGATGCACGCAGAGGCGACGAGTTCCGCCCTCAATTTCGTCGACGGTCCCGATCTTGGATCGCGCCGTCAACGGGAAGCCCTGTCGGGTCCGGCCGTACGGCTGTTCCTGCGCCTCGCCGACGTCTGGCAATTGCCGGTGAATGACAGGCTCATCCTCCTCGGCGGCATCGCGCGCCAGACCTATCACAATTGGCAGGGCGGCAAGGCCTCGGCGCTGTCGCGCGACCAGCTGGAGCGCATCTCGCTCATTCTCGGAATTCACAAGGGGCTGAAGCTGGTTTTCGTCGAGGACGCCGGGGCGATGCGCTGGCTGAAGAGCGCCAATCGTGACATGCCCTTCGGCGGCCGCTCACCGCTTGCCCACATGCTCAATGGCGCCATGGATGATCTCTATGCGGTGCGCCGCTATCTCGATGCATGGCGCGGTGTGAAATGAGCAGTGAGGCTTCTGACGCGAGGGTGACTGGCCGCAGCCATCGCCTGATCGCCAGCCGCTTCCCGACGGTCGGCGTCTTCGACGATATCGCCACGGATGCGGAAGAGCTGAAGGCGGCCTTCCTGCTGGAGGCGGCAACGAACGACCGGATGACGACTTTGGTCCGCCGCATCACGCTGTTTTCCCCCGGTGACATCCCCCACGGACCGACGGCCAGCCTGGTCATGGCGGCCTTCCTCCACGCCGATGAGAGGGGCGGCCGCTTCACCGACGGCCGGCTCGGCGGCTGGTATGCCGCCCTGGAGCTCGAAACGGCTTTGGCGGAGACAATCCACCACGCCACCCGCCGGCTGAGCCTGTCCGACGGTGGCTTTCCCAACACGATCGAGATGCGGGAGCTGATCGCCGACATCGATGCCGATCTCATCGACCTCAGAGGTCAGCGGGAGACGCGACGGGATCTCTACGACCCCGACCATTACCAAGCCTCCCAGGCCTTTGCAGCCCTCAGCCGCTGGCCGGCGAGCGGGCGCGGCGCGAACGGGATCGTCTATGACAGCGTCCGCCGCGAGGAAGGCACCTGCGTCTGCCTCTTCCGGCCGTCCCTGGTGCCCTTGCCTGTGATCCAGGGAGATCATTTCCGCTACAGCTGGGATGCCGCGGGTGAGATCCGCGTGTCCAAGATCAGCAGTGTGGACTTCGCCTTCAGCGCTTGACGTGGAGCCGCTCGAGCACGCGCTCACGGCCGATCAGGGGCAGGAGGCCGGCAAGCTCCGGCCCATGCTCGAGCCCCGTCAGCGCCTGGCGCAGGGGCATGAACAAGGCCTTGCCCTTGCGCCCCGTGGCCTCCTTCACGGCCCCTGTCCATTCCCGCCAGGTCTCGACCGTCCACGGCTCGCTGGGCAGGGACCGCACGGCTGCGGCCACGAAATCTTGGTCCTCGATTACCGCCGTTACGGGACCGGTGACCACGTCCCACCAAAGGCGGACATCGGCCAATGTCTCGACGTTTCCGCGCACCGCCTCCCAGAACTCGGGTCCCCCGGAGACGCCCATCTCTGCAAGCCGAGCCGCCACCGCCTCGAAGGGCAGGCTATGCAGCAGCTTGGCATTCAGCGCCCGCAGCTCGCGCTCGTCGAAGCGCACCGGCGCACGCGAGAGTTTCTCCAAATCGAACGCCTCGATCAGCTCGCCCATCTCGCCATGGACGGCCACCATGTCGGACGTCCCCAGAGTGGCGGCAAGGCTGACGATCGCCATCGCCTCGATCCCGGCCTCGCGTAAGCCGGCAATCGAGAGGGCCCCGCTGCGTTTCGACAGACCCTGGCCATCGGCGCCGAGCAACAGGCTGTGATGGGCGAAGGTGGGGACGTGGTCCCCCAGGGCTTCGAAGATCTGGATCTGCACGGCGGTGTTGGTGACGTGGTCCTCGCCCCGGATCACGTGGCTTATGCCCTCCTCGACGTCATCGACGACGCTGGTGAAGGTGTAGAGATAGGTGCCGTCTCCGCGGATCAGAACCGGATCGGACAGGCTGTCGCCGCGGACGCTCTGGGGACCGCGGATGAGGTCGTGCCAGGTGACCGGCCGGTCCTCCAGAAGGAAACGCCAATGCGGCAGCCGGCCTTCGGCTTCGTATCGTGATCGGTCTTCCGCCGTCAGGGTGAGGGCGGCGCGGTCATAGACCGGCGGCATGCCGCGCGCCATCTGTCGCTTACGCTTGCGGTCGAGTTCCTCGGGCGTCTCGTAGCAGGCATAGAGCCTTTCGGAAGCCTTCAGGCGCTCGACCACCGCGTCATAGCTGGCGAGGCGATCGGACTGCCGGAAGGAGTGGTCCGGTGCAAGGCCGAGCCAGTCCAGATCCTCGCGGATGCCCAGGGCATATTCTTCGGTTGAGCGGGCGACGTCGGTATCGTCGAGACGCAGGATGAAGCGGCCCCCATGCTTGCGGGCAAACAGCCAGTTCAGCACCGCGGTGCGGGCGTTGCCGATATGGATCCGCCCCGTCGGGCTGGGGGCGAAACGCACCTTTACGGTCATGATATCTCAGCCTCGGTCGCGAAAATGATTGGTGATGGGATAGCGCCGATCACGGCCGAAATTCCGACGTGTGATCTTGACCCCCGGAGCGGCCTGCCTGCGCTTATACTCCGCCCTATAGAGCAGGCCTTCGATTTTCTCCACCACTTCCCGGTCGAAGCCCCGGGCGATGATCTCGGCCGTCGCGGCCTCCTCCTCGACGAGGCCGCGCAGGATCTCGTCCAGGATGTCATAGGGCGGCAGGCTGTCCTCGTCCGTCTGGTCGGGCCGCAGCTCGGCACTGGGAGCCTTGCTCAGGATCCGCTCCGGGATGACCCGTCCCACCGGACCCTTGCAGCCCTTCGGCCGCTGCTGGTTGCGCAGCCTCGCAAGCGCATTGACCTCGGTTTTATAGAGGTCCTTGATGGGATTGAAGCCGCCATTCATGTCGCCATAGAGGGTCGCATAGCCGACCGAGACTTCGGATTTGTTGCCGGTGGTGACGAGCATGGGGCCGAGCTTGTTGGAGACGGCCATGAGCAGAAGGCCGCGCAACCGCGACTGGAGGTTCTCTTCCGCCAAGCCGGGTGCGGCGCCGTTGAAGACCGGCGCCAAGGTCTCGGTGACCGCCTCGACCGCGCCTGAAAGGGGTAGGCTGACATGTGCAATGCCGAGAGCCTGGGCGCAGGCCTCGGCATCGGCGAGGCTGTCATCGCTGGTATAGAGATGCGGCAGCATCAGGCTCTGGACCCTCTCGGCCCCCAGAGCATCGACGGCGATCGCCGCGCACAGGGCGCTGTCGATGCCGCCGGAGAGCCCCAGCACGACGCCGGGAAAGCCGTTCTTGTCCACATAGTCGCCCAGGCCCAGAACGCAGGCGCGATAGACGGCTTCGAGACCGTCCTCGATCACGGCCCGCTCGCCGCCTTCACAGCGCCAGCGATCTCCGTCGCGCAGCCAGTGCGTAACGACGATCGAGCTCTCCCACGCCGGCAGCTGCACGGCGAGACTGCAATCGGCATTCAGCACGAAAGAGGCGCCGTCGAAGACGAGCTCGTCCTGGCCCCCCAATTGGTTGAGATAGGCGAGAGGGAGGCCGGTTTCGGTCACCCGGGAGACCGCATGATTCATGCGTCGGTCGAGTTTGCCGTGTTCGAAGGGCGACCCATTGGCCACCAGGAGGAACTCGGCCCCCGATTCGGCGAGGCATTCGCAGACCTCTTCGGTCCAGATGTCTTCGCAGATCGGGATGCCGATGCGGATGCCGCGAAAATTCACCGGCCCTGGCAGCGGGCCCATGGAGAAAACGCGCTTTTCGTCGAAGACCCCGTAATTTGGCAGCTCGTATTTGTAGCGTAGGGTCTGCACCGCGCCCTGATCGAGAACCGCGATCGCATTGTAGACATGGCCACCCTCCGCCCATGGTGTGCCCATGATGACCCCGGGCCCGCCATCGCCGGTTTCCGCCGCCAGCGCCTCCACGGCCCGCCGGCAAGCCGCCACGAAGGCGCTCTTCAGCACCAGATCTTCCGGTGGGTAGCCGCAGATGAACAGCTCGCTGAACAGGATGAGATCGGCGCCCGCCGCAGCGGCCCTGCAGCGCGCCTCCCGCGCCAGCTCTCGATTGGCCTCGATCGCGCCCATGACGGGATTGAGCTGTGCGAGGGCGATGGCGAGACGGTCGGTCATGCTCTTCTCATAGCCCCCGCGGCGTGCATCGGCAACGCCATGCCCAAGGATCCACTCGGATAGGTGCAACCACCTCTGATATGATAGCGTTTGAGACGCGGCAGAGGAGTGCGGTCATGCGGTGGAGAGACTTGCGTCGGAGCGGCAATATCGACGACCAGCGGGGTGGCGGCTTCGGCGGCGGGCTCGGCGGTGGTGGCATGCGCGTTCCGGTGGGACGGGGAGGGATCGGCATTGTCGGCCTGATAGTGGTGCTCGGTGTCTCCTATTTCCTGGGCATCGACCCCCGCATCCTCTTGGACGGCGGGGGCGGCTCAATGCCGCCTTCGAGCCAGCAGCAGGCCCCGCGCACACCGGGCGCCGGACAGACCGCGACCAATGACGAGATGAAGGATTTCGTCTCCGCCGTCCTGGCCAGCACCGAGGACACCTGGAAGAAGGTCCTTCCGCAGCTGGGGGTGCAGTACCGAGATCCCACTCTGGTTCTGTTCTCGGGCGCGGTCCAATCGGCATGCGGCTTTGCCCAGGCGGCCATGGGCCCGTTCTATTGCCCCTCGGATCAGAAAGTTTACATCGACCTCTCCTTCTATAAGGAGATGCGGGACCGCCTGGGGGCTCCGGGAGATTTCGCCCAGGCCTATGTGATCGCCCATGAGATCGGCCATCACGTCCAGACGCTTCTCGGCATCAGTGACAAGGTCAATGCCGCCCGGTCGCGGCTGAGCGAAGCCGACCAGAACCAGCTTTCCGTGATGATGGAATTGCAGGCGGATTGCTTTGCCGGCGTCTGGGGTCATGATGCCGATGCCGAGCACAAGATGATCGAGGAGGGCGACATCGAGGAAGGGTTGAACGCCGCCGCAGCCATTGGCGACGACCGTCTCCAGAAGCGCTCTCAAGGCTATGTGGTGCCGGAATCCTTCACCCACGGCTCATCCGCCCAGCGCGTGAAATGGTTCAAGACCGGCCTTGCCAGCGGTAATCCGAAGGATTGCGACACGTTCAACGCGCCGAATTTGTAGGGCGGGGCAGAAGCAGGCGCCTAGGCTCCGATACCGCTCTCGACCAGAAACTGCTCCATCGACACGTTGAACGCATCCGGTTGCTCGAAGGGCAAGAGGTGCCCGGCCCCGGGCGCGAGCACGAAGCGGGCATTGCGGACTTTCTGCGCCATCTTTTCCGACACGATGGGTGGAGCGGCCTTGTCGTGCTCGCCGACGATGACCAGCGTCGGGCAATCGATCGCAGCCAGGGTGGCGCGGGCATCGAAGGTCGTGAGAAGCTGCACATAGGCACGGAAAGTATCCGGCGGCGTCTGGGCCATGGCGGCTTCGATCCGTTGCAATCCCTCCCGGTCCGGAGTGTCACCGGCCATGCTGGCAGCGGCCGGCCCCGCCATTTCTGCCATGGCGATGTTGCGGTCGAGCGGGTCCAGCCGCTCGGCGAGGAAGCGCTTCTGGAATTCCCCGGTCGGATCGCCGAAGGCGGGGCTGGTGGAGGCGAGGACCAGCGCTGAGACCCGCAGCGGAACTTGTGCAACGGCAGTTTGGGCGAGCATCCCCCCGAGCGAATGCCCCACCAGCACCACACGCTCGAAGCCGAGCGTATCGAGGTCCGCCCAGAGGAGGTCGCTCAGATGCTCGAAGGTGAGGGGATCGGCCAATGCCCGCCCGCCATAGCCGGGAGCCTGCCAGGCGAAGGTCTGCCAATACGGGTCGAAATGCTGCCGTTGACGATCCCAGATCTCGACCGATCCGCCGAGTCCGTGAAGAAAGACGAGAATAGGCTTCATGGACAGAACTCTCCTGGCAACTTACATCGTAGGGATCGGATGGTGCTAGAACCGACGCACCATACCGCATGTCGTGAGAGAAGAGGCAAGTCTCATGAGGATCAGCATTGTCGTCGCCGTGGCGGAAAACGGGGTCATCGGCGCGAGCGGGGGCCTGCCGTGGCGACTGCCATCGGACCTGAAGCGGTTCAAGGCTTTGACCATGGGCAAGCCGATCATTATGGGCCGCAAGACCTACGAGTCCATCGGTCGGCCGCTGCCGGGCCGGGACAATATCGTCATTTCTGAATCGAACACATTTGCCCCGGAAGGTGTCTTCATTACCCGCTCTCTGGATTCCGCCCTTCGCCTGGGAGCCAGCATGGCACGCGACCGGCAGGTCGAGGAGATCGCCGTCATCGGCGGCTCCCGTGTCTTTCGCGAGGCCATGCTGCATGTGGATCGGCTCTATTTCACCCGCGTCCACGCCTCCCCGCCAGGTGATACCTTCTTTCCGGACTTGGCACGGGGAGACTGGCGGGAGGTGTCCCGCGAGGCGTATGCTGCGGAGGAGGGGGATGCGGCGGATGTGACGCTCATCGTCTTCGATCGTGTATCTCCGCTGCAACGTTGAGCAACGTCATGACGCCATGGCCTTCGAATCCCGACGTCTTGGTGATCGGCGCCGGTGCAGCTGGGATCGGCGCCGGCTTGGCCCTGAAGCGTTTGGGGTTGACGGCCGCCATCATCGAGGCAAAGCCGCGCATCGGCGGCCGGGCGCATACTGATTGCGAAACGCTCGGCGTGACCTGGGACCGCGGCTGCCACTGGTTTCACACCGCTGATCGCAATCCGTTGCGGGTCCTCGCCGACCGGCTGGGTCATGGCTATGACCACGACACGACACCGCCGATGATCGGCACCTACACGGACGGCCGATGGCAGTTCGGCGACGAGACACGCGCCTATGTCTGGGACCGCCTCGGCTATGTCTCCGATGAGGGAGCCAAGGGCCGGGACGTCTCCGCCGCCTCCCTTCTCGACCGTTCGCACCGGCTCTATCCGCTGCTGCATCACTGGTTCACTTTGATGACCTCGCGGGAGCCGGAGGAGATCTCGGCGGCCGATTACGGCCGCTACGACGACAGCCACGTCAATCTACCCGTCAAGGATGGCTACGGCCGGCTCATGGAGAAAATCGCCCGCGGCTTGGCGATCGGTTGCGGCATCGAGGCGAGGCGGATCACCGTGGGCGCGAGCGGCGCGGTCGTTGACACATCGCACGGGACGATTACGGCCAAGGCGGTCGTCATCGCGGTCCCGGCCCGGATTCTCCAGGAGCAGCGGATCGCGATCGATCCAGGCTATCCGGACTGGCTGACCGCAACTCTGGATGCGGTCCCCATGGGCCATTATGAGAAGGTCGCCTTGCTGTTCGATCGTCCCCTGGAGCCGCCGCAACCCTGCGTCTATGTGGACATCTTCGACCCCGTATCCACGGACACTGAGCCGCTCAACTTCGAGATCTCTCCCTTCGGTCGGCCGATAGCGGTCGCTCATCTGGCGGGCGATCACGCCAAGGCCATGGTGGAGGCAGGCGAGGCGGAAGCGGTGGCCTTCGTCACGGATACGTTAGTGCGCGCTTTCGGCAGCGACCTGCGCGGCCATATCCTTAAGGCTGCGATGACGGGCTGGACGGAGGATCCGTATACGCGCGGGGGCTATTCCTGTGCTTTGCCCGGTCATGGCCAGGCGCGCTTCGCCTTTGCCGAGCCGGTTCACGACCGGCTCTTTCTGGCGGGCGAGCATACCAGCCCGACGCGATTCGCCACCTGTCACGGCGCCTATCTGTCGGGGATCGATGCCGCCCATCGCGCCGCTGCGATGCTGGGATTGAAACCGCCTGCGCCGGACCCGCTCTGGCTGATCGAGCCCGAAATGGCGTGAGGGACGGAGAGTGACCATGAAGACTGCCGCAGTATCGCGATCGGTGCTGGATGAGATCGGCAACACGCCCATGCATGAGATCACCCGCATGGACACAGGCAAATGCCGGCTGTTCCTGAAGCTGGAAAACCAGAATCCGGGCGGCTCCATCAAGGACCGCATCGGCCGCTCCATGATCGAGGCCGCCGAGAGGGCCGGCACCCTGAAACCCGGCGGCACCATCATCGAGGCGACGGCGGGAAATACGGGTCTGGGACTGGCTCTGGTGGCGGCTCAGAAGGGCTATGCGCTGAAGCTGGTCGTCCCCGACAAGATGGCCCAGGAGAAGGTCTTCCATCTGCGCGCCATGGGGGCTGAGGTCATCAATACCCGCTCCGACATCGGCAAGGGTCACCCTGAATATTATCAGGATATGGCAGCCCGCCTCGCTGCGGAGAACGGCTGGCATTATATCAACCAGTTCGAGAACCCGGCCAATCCGGCGGCCCACGAGGCCACCACCGGCCCTGAGATCCTGGCCCAATGTCGCGACATCGGTGTCGGCCCCGATGCCATTGTCTGCGGCGTGGGCTCCGGCGGCACCGTGACCGGCTTGTCGCGATATTTCGCCGCCCAGAACCCTGAGACGAAGTTCGTCCTCGCCGATCCCCAGGGGTCGATCCTCGCCCATTACGTGGAGACCGGTGAGGTGAGCGAGGAGGTCGGCTCCTGGCTGGTCGAGGGCATCGGTGAGGACTTCATCCCCGACATCGCCGATCTGTCCCGTGTCTCGAAGGCTTACTCGGTCTCCGATGCCGAAGCCTTCCGCACGGCACGTGAACTGCTGCGCGTGGAAGGCATCCTGGCGGGATCCTCGACCGGCACCTTGCTGGCGGCGGCCCTGCGCTATGCGCGCGAGCAGGTCGAGCCGAAATCGATCGTGACCTTTGTCTGCGACAGCGGCAATAAGTACCTCTCCAAGATGTTCAATGATTTCTGGATGCTCGACAACGGTCTGCTCGATTTGCCGCAGACCGGCGATCTGACGGATCTGGTGGCGCGCAAATACGCCGAACAGCAGACGGTGACGGTGAAGCCCTCGACCCCTCTGGCCCAAGCGTACCGCCAGATGAAGCTGCATGATATCTCTCAGCTGCCCGTCCTCGAGGATGGCGTGCTGGTGGGCATTCTCGATGAGGAGGATCTGCTCAATCAGGTCTGGCGGCAGCAGGGCCGGTTTACGGGTGCGGCGTCCGATGCCATGACCACCGATGTGATCAAGCTCGAGGCCACGGATTCGATCGAGGACGTGCTGGGTCTCGTGGGCCGCGGCATGGTGGCCCCGGTGATGCGCCAAGGCCGCTTTCAAGGCGTGATCACCAAGATCGATCTCCTCAATCACCTGCGGCTCACAGCTCAGCGCAGCGCCTGACCGCGCTTCGCATTACTTCTGAAAGGTCTCTCCCGTGCCGACACGATCGAACCGACAGGGCTTTGCCACCCGTGCCATTCACGCGGGTCAGGTTCCCGACCCCTCGACGGGTGCCATCATGACCCCGATCTTCGCCAGCTCGACCTTCGTCCAGCAGAGCCCGGGCGTCCACCAGGGCTATGAATATTCCCGCTCTGGCAATCCGACGCGCAAGGCGCTGGAAGACTGCATGGCCGACCTCGAGAATGGCGCGGCGGGCTTCGCCTTCGCCTCCGGCCTTGCCGCCTCCGCGACGGTGATCGAACTCCTCGATGCCGGCGCCCATGTGATTGCCGGCGATGATCTCTATGGCGGCAGCTACCGCCTCTTCGAGAATGTGCGGAAACGCTCGGCCGGGCTCCGCATCAGCTTCGTCGATGTGTCCGATCCGGTGGCACTCGCCGCAGCCCTGACGCCGGACACGCGGATGATCTGGGTCGAGACCCCGACCAATCCGCTGCTGAAGGTGATCGACCTGACCCAGATCGCCGAATTCGCCAAGGCGAACCGCCTGATCTCCGTCTGCGACAATACGTTTGCTTCGCCCTATCTCCAGCGCCCCATCGACCACGGCATCGACATTGTCGTCCATTCGGCGACAAAATATCTCAACGGCCATTCCGACGTTGTGGGTGGCATCGCGGTCGTCTCCCGCAATACCGTGCAGGAAGGCCTCGAGGCGCGACTGCGCTATCTGCAGAACGCCGTGGGGGCCGTGATGGGGCCCTTCGACGCCTTCCTCGTCCTGCGCTCGCTGAAGACCCTGCCATTGCGCATGGAGCGTCATTCCGAAAACGCGATGATCGTGGCCCACTACCTGGTGCGTCATCCGAAGATCGATCACGTCTATTATCCCGGCCTGAAGTCCCATGCCGGACATGACATCGCGACCCACCAGATGAAGGCCTATGGCGGCATGGTCTCGGCGGTTCTGAAGGGGGGCCTGGAAGATGCGCGCAAATTCCTGGAGCGCACCCAGGTCTTCGCCCTGGCTGAAAGTCTCGGGGGCGTCGAGAGCCTGATCGAGCATCCAGCGATCATGACGCATGCCTCCATTCCCGCGGAGATCCGCCGCGAACTCGGCATCCTGGATGGCCTGGTGCGGCTGTCGGTCGGTGTGGAGGATGCAGACGACTTGATCCTCGATCTGGAACAGGCCCTCGGATAGCGGCCATCTGTCCAATCCGCCCCAGTGGGTGAGGAGCGACAGGGGAAGACGGCTATCCGGCCTCGATCACCCCCGTATGGGCCGGTGACCAGGTCAGCTCCACTTGCGTGCCCGGCTCATGGATCTGTGCGTCGCGGTTCTGGTGGAAAACGGTGAGCTCCGTCGCCCCCGCCTTGACCCTGTAGGTGATGGACGCACCCATATAGATGGGTTGGATGATCTGGACGGAAAGCCGGTTCTGGCCCTCGGCGTTGGGCGCATTGATCGTGAATTTCTCCGGCCGCACGGTCAGAGTCACAGGTTGACCCGTGGTGGGCAGTTGATCCTCCGTCGCGATCGTCTGGCCGTCCGCCAACGCGACCATGCCCGTGCCCGCCACCTGGCCTGGAAGGAAGTTTGCAGCGCCGAGGAAGTCGGCGGCGAACCGGCTTCGCGGGCGCTCATAGACCGCATCCGGCTTGCCGGTCTGCACGACCTGGCCCTCGCGGAAGATGGCGATCCGGTCTGACAATGTAAGCGCTTCCTCCTGGTCATGTGTGACCAGGACCGTCGTGATCCCGACCTCTTTCTGGATCTGCCGGAGCTCGACCTGCATCTGCTGCCGGAGGTTCTTGTCGAGTGCGCCCAGTGGCTCGTCGAGCAGCAACACGCGGGGCCGCGAGACCAGCGCCCGGGCCAGGGCGATGCGCTGCTGCTGGCCTCCGGAGAGCTGCCGCGGACGGCGCTCCTCATAGCCGGTGAGTTGCACCAAAGCGAGCATCTCGGCGACGCGTGCGCGCGTTTCCGCTTGGCTGACCCGCCGCACCGAAAGCGCGAAGGCCACATTGTCGAAGACCGACATATGCGGGAACAGCGCGTAGTTCTGGAACACCATGCCGATGTCCCGGCGATGGGTGGAGATCCGGCTCACATCCTGTCCGTCGATCAGGATTTGTCCGGCTTCGGGCTCCACGAAACCGGCGATCGAGCGCAGCAATGTTGTCTTGCCGCTGCCGCTTGGCCCGAGCAGGCCGAAGAACTCTCCGTCGGCGAGAGTGAGCGAAACGTCGTCCAGGGCGGCGACCGTGCCGTAATGCTTGGAGACGTGACGGATGTCGACTTCGCTCAATTTGTGCCTCCGAAGCGATAGAAGCGCGACACCATGAGCAGGAGCAACATCGACACGATGATGATGATCGTCGAGATCGCATTGATCTCGGGCGTGAAGCCCTTGCGGATGGACGCGTAGATTTCGACCGGCAGCGTGGTGACGCCCGGTGGTGACAGGAAATAGGAGGTGACGAACTGATCGAAGGAGATGCCGAAGGCAAACAGCGCCGCCGCCGCCACGCCCGGCGCGATGACGGGAAGGGTGACGCGGAAGAAGGTTTGCCAAGCGCTGGCGCCCAGGGTGGAGGCGGCCTCTTCGAGCTCCGAGCCGAAGCTCTGCAACCGTGCCCCGATGACGACGATCACATAAGGCAGCGCCAGCGCCACATGGGCCAGCAGCATGGCATGCAGGCCGCGGCCGATGCCGGTGTAATAGAAGCAGATGAGCATGGCGGTGGCGAGGATCAGCCACGGCACGGCCATGGGCGGGAACAGCAGCAATTGCAGCACCACATGCCCGCGCACCTTGTAGCGGGAGAAGGCGATCGCCGCCATGGTCCCGATGACGGTCGCCACGATCGTCGTCGAGGCAGCCAGAAGCAGGCTGTTCCGGCCCGCCCGCCAGAGGATCTCGTTGCCGCTGAGCTGCTGATACCAGACAAGGCTGAAGCGGAACGGCAACTGGTAGTTGGGTGACTCGTTGAAGCCCATGGCCATCATCACCAGGATCGGCAGGTAGATGAAGACCAGCAGCGCAGCCAGATAGCCATAGGCGAGGAAGCGTTTGGGGGATCGCATGAGGGTCAGGCCAGCTTGAGCCGGTTCCGCAGAAGCGGATAGGCGGCGGCGAAGATGAGCATCACGATGGCCAGCAGGGTGAAGGACAACGCCGCCCCGAGCGGCCAGTTGAAGACCTCGGTGAACTGGTCCTCGATCACCGTTCCGAGCATGATGCTCTGCGTCCCCCCCAGGATCCGGGGTTCCATGAAGGCGCCCACCGTGGGAACGAAGATCAGGATCACGCCCACCACCAGCCCCGGCAGGCTGAGCGGCAGGATGATGCGCCGGAAAATCGTGAAGTTGGACGCTCCTAGGCTGCGGGCCGCCTCGATCAGTGCCCCGTCGATCGCCTGCAGGGAGATGTAGCAGGTGAGGATCATATAGGGCACGAAGGAGTGCACGAGCCCGACGACGATTGCCGGATAGGAATAGAGGATGCCCAGGGACGGGGCCCAGGGGAAGATCGCATGCAGCGCCTGGTCGATCACCCCATCGGTGCGCAGCACCATGGTCCAGGCGAAGATGCGGATGAGTGCATTGCTCCAGAACGGCAGCACCACCAGGAGCAGGATCGCCTCACGCCACCGCCCCTCGACGCTGCGCGCCAGAATGAGCGCGGCAGGATAGCCGATGAGCACGCAGAACACCGTCACATGCACGCCCAGCATGATCGATCGCCAGGTCAGGAACCGGTAGAAGTCGCGTTCGAAGAAGAGTGCGTATTGCTTCAGCGTCAGAGCGGGTTCGGCCGCCCCGAACGGCATCCGCGACAGGAAGCTGAAATAGAACATCATCATCAACGGCAGCAGCACGGTGATGGTCAGCCACAGATAGGAGGGAGCGGTCAGCCCATAGCCGACCCATGCGCGCTTCAATCGTGCCAATGCTTGCGATCCTGCAACCGTCTGGTTCTCCTAAAGGCTGTTGGACAGCGCCCGCCGCTCGGCATCAGCCTTTGCGCGGCGCGCCTCGACCAGCGCCCGCGCCAGCCTCTCCTGATGCTCCAGGCAGGGCACCGAAAGCAGTCGCAGCTTCATCTCCGAAGCTTCGTCGAGGCCCCACACCGCGCCGCAGATCCCACCGACCATGCAGCCGATCGTATCGGCGTCGCGACCGAAATTGGCTGCCAGCATCACCGCCTGCCAGGGATCGCCCTTCGCCAGCCAGGCAAGCGCCAGCGTCGCCGGGATGGTCTCGCGGCTGTCGCACATGATGGGCCTGCGGAAACGCTGATGATACCCCGCTCGAAAGGCCTTGAAGTCTTTCGAATCCTGCGCCAGCGCCAGGGCATCCGTGATCAGCGTGCGCATCTCGGCGCCGCTCCAGGGCCGGATCTGGTCGAGGGCGGCAGCGATGGCACTGTCGATCGTGGCCCCGGGGCTGAGGGCTGCCGCAATGGCAGAGGCGACGGCGGCGGCCCCGTCCTGGCAAAAGGCGACATCGGTCACATGGATGAGGCTGGCGAGTTCCATCGCCTGGGCGGCCGCGGCGCGCGGATGGCCTGAATTCACGATGCCCACGGGCGCGATCGACATGGCCGAGGTCGAGCTCGGCATGGTGCCGACCGCGATCAGCCGTGGCGGGTAGTCACGGCGCAGCTTGTCGGTCGCATGCAGGATCGAGGAGAAGAACTTGTCCGCCTTCTCCCCGAAGATGACGCTGGCCTGACGTTTCCATTCGCGCGCCCAGTCATCCGCCGTCGCATAGCCACCGGTGGAAATGACCGCGGTGGCGAGCAGGTCCCGCATGAGCGTGTCGTCAGTTCCATCGCCGGTGAAACTCGAAACCCACTCGTCGCGCGCCTCGACCGCGTCAAGCTCGAGAAACTCAGTGGCCGTGCCCATGGCGTCCCCGATGACGCCGAAGCCGAGGCAGGCGAGCGCATGCCGCTCGAGCGCGGGAAGCTTCAGGAGGGGGGAGGGGGCATCTAGGATATCGGCGGCCATGGCGTCCGGGACTTCCATTCTTCAATAGGCTGGAGCGGCGGGCTCGGCTGTTTGCGCGCCGATGCCGGCCATCCCGTGTGGCGCCTTCGTCATGCTTGGGCTTGACCGGCCCATGAAGAGCGAAGGCGGGAATGCATTCCCTTGCGGCTGCTGCATCCTCGGGGCGGACCGCCCCGAAGCTGCAGATCAGCTGGCGCGCCTATTGAGCGAAATAGGCTTTCGTTTCCTGCCACAGGTCGAGATAGTCCTGCCGCTGTTCGTCCGAGATCGGACCTTTGAAGTTGATCCGCTTCAAATTCTCCGGTGTCGACAGCACCTGGCGCGTCAGCGAACTCGCCGGCAACCCCTCGAGCGCTTTCGCATTGGCAGAGACAGGCGCACCGCCGGCCTTCACCCAGCCGGCATAGAATTCCGGGCTGATCAGATAGTTGATGAAGGCGTACGCACCTTTCTCGTTGGGTGCATCCTTGGGCACTACCAGGCCGTCGCGGAAGCCGATCGCACCCTCCTTGGCCACGATGTAGCTGACGGGCAGCTTGTCTTCGATCACGGCCTTCTCGGCGCTGCTCGTCCAGAAGATGGACAGATCGCATTCCTTGGCGGCCACGAGTTTGCGCCACTCGTCTTCCGACTTCCAGAACGACTTGATTTGGGCCTTCAGCGCCCGCAGCTTTTCGCGGATCGCATCCATGTCCGAGGGCTTGTCCGGGTTCTGTCCCAGGGCCAGCGCGGTGAAGCGCACGGAATCCTCAGGATCGTCACGCCAGCAGACGCGTCCGGCATGCTTCGGATCCCAGAGCACTTCCAGCGACGTTGGCGGCGTCGTGAAGACGGTGGTGTCATAGGTCACCGACGTGCCGCCCCAGATCCAGGCGACGCCATAGACTTTGCCGTCGATATTCAGGGCCGGTGCATCGCGCATGTCCGGATAGAGGTCGGCAAAGTTCGAGAGTTTGCTGGTGTCGATCGGCTCGATCAGCCCCTCTTCCACCGCTTTGCCGACGAAGGCCGCATTCAGCACCACCACGTCGTAATAGCCTGGATTTGTCTGCAGCTTTGAAAACACTTCCGGGTAGGAGGTGATGTAGTCGTGCACGACTTTGGTGCCCGTCTGCTTCTCGAAGGCCTCCAATGCGAAAGCCTCGTCCGTCCCCCAGCCCTTCCAGTTCAGCACATGGATTTCATCCGCCTGCACCGCGACGCTGCCGCTGAGCCCCGTAAGGCCCAGCACGGCGAGCCCTAGGGCCATGCCTGCTAGACGTGATTGACAGTCCCTCCACCTCACCATCGACCCTGCTCCTTGTTCTCAGCCTGCTAAGGTTCGATGCGCGCGCGCCGCAGTCAATCCATTATTCGAATCTGATGATCACCGGCCCGCGCGCCCTTTGTCAGCGCTTACATTATGGCGACCCTGATCGCCCGTCAATCCGTTTGCGCGCTCCGCGGCGAATGCCGCTCTGAATGTTTCAAGTCACTGTATTAGAAGGATTTAATGGCCCTTATCGCTGTGGGGGACCCTGAATCTCCTCTGGAGAAGCGCTTTCTTCGCTGGCTTGACAGAAACGCCGTCGCGACGGAATGTGAGACTCAGAATTGCCTGTCTCACAAGGGCAGTGGCGCGGGATCGGCAGAACACCTGGATATCGGCAAAGGCTTCACACGTGACGAAAATTGAGAGTGTAAACGCTTGCACGGTGCGCGTGCCCTTGAATGTGCCCACCGCCTTCTCGACTCGGCGCGTTCTGGCGCGCGATTACGCCCTGGTGCGCGTGCGGGGCGATGACGGGGTCGAGGGCATCGGCTTCTGCTATGGCGGCAACAATGCCGGAGGGCTTGTCACCAAGGCGGTCCTGGACCTCTTCGCACCGCTCTTGGTGGGCCAGGATGCCCATGCTGTGGAGCGCCATTGGGAGGTGATGTATCGCGAGGGTCTGCTGCAGGGTCGTGCGGGTGCCGTGATGCGGGCCCTGTCCATTCTCGACATCGCCATGTGGGACCGCAATGCGCGGGCTGCGAACCTGCCGCTCTACAAGTTTCTGGGCGCCCATCGGACGGAGACGGTGCCGGCCTATGCGAGCGGCGGCTATTACCTCGAAGGCAAGACCCCGGCCATGCTGGGCGAAGAGATGGCGCGCTACGTGGCCATGGGCTTCAAGGCTGTGAAGATGAAGGTCGGCGGCCATGGTGAGCAGCTCGAGGAAGACCGCATCCGCGCCGCCCGCGAGGCGATCGGCCCCGATGTGCTGCTCACCCTCGATGCCAACAATGCCTGGAACGACCTGCCGACGGCCTTGCGCTTCGTGCGCCGTTACGAGCCCTATGATCCCTATTGGGTCGAGGAGCCCTTCAGCCCGGACGATATCGACAATCACGCCCGTCTCGCGGCCGCCACCTCCATCAATGTGGCGACCGGTGAGATCGAGGTCGGCCGCTGGCGCTTCAAGCATCTGCTCGAATCGGGCGGGGCCGCGATCCTGCAGACGGATGCAGCGGTCTGTGGCGGCATCAGCGAATGGCGGCGCATCGCGGCGACGGCGGCCTCCTTCGGCGTCAACATGTGTCCGCACTGGTTCCATGACCTGCACATCCATCTGGTCGCCTCCGTGCCTAATGGCGAAATGGTGGAGTTCTTCCCCGACAGCGAGGTGTTAAACTTCCGGCGCCTGGTCGACACGCAGCTCGAGATCCAGAATGGCGAGCTCGTTCTGCCGCAGACCCCGGGAATGGGCTTCGACTTCGATGAGGAGGTCGTCTCCTCCTTTGCCATGGATCCTTGGCAGCGCGTCGGTCTCGGCAACAGCTTCAAGGCGGGCGCATGATCCTGGTGCCTCGGCTCGCATGAACCCCGGTCCCCCGCTGCGCGACCGCAAGCGTGCCCAGCGCCGCACCTCGGATCGGGTGCGCGTCGAGGATGTCGCCATGGCTGCGGGCGTCTCGGGCGCGACCGTCTCCCGGGCCCTCAATCGACCGACAACCGTGAGCCCCGCGATCAGGCGCAAGGTCGAGGATGCGGTGGCAAGTCTCGGTTATGTTCCCAATGGTGCGGCGCGGGCCCTGGCATCCCAGAAGACCCGAGTCATTGGCGCGATCGTCCCGACCCTGGAGAACATGAATTTCGCCATCAGCGTCGAGGCGGCGCAGACGCGGCTGGTCGGGGCGGGCTATAATTTTCTCGTGGCCAGCACCGGCTACAACCCGGCCCGCGAGATGGACCACATCCAGGCCTTCCTGGCCCATGGCGTGGATGGCATCATCCTGGTCGGCGCCCAGCGCGACGCCGAAGTCGTGGAATTTCTGCGGCAGCGCCGCGTGCCCTATGTGGTGACCTGGACCATGACCGCCGATGGCACCCCCTGCGTCGGTTTCGACAATGCCGAGGCTGCCCGCCGGCTCACCAGCCATCTCCTCGACCTCGGTCATCGCCAGATCGGCGTCGTCGCCGGCCTCACCCGCAACAATGACCGTGCCGCGGGACGGCTCGAGGGGATTCATCGCGCGCTGGAGCAGCGTGGGCTCGCTTTGCCGCGCGAATTGCTGATCGAGCGGCCCTACAAGATCGCCGAGGGCCAGCTCGCCTTGCGCGCCTTGATGGCGGGCACGCCGCGCCCCACGGCCATCATCTGCGGCAACGACCAGCTGGCGTTTGGTGCGCTGATCGAGTGCGGGCGCCAGGGCATCGATGTTCCGGGCGACGTTTCGATCGCCGGCTTCGATGATCTGGAATTTGCCGGCCAGATCGTGCCTGCCTTGACCACCGTCCACGTTCCGGCAGAGGAAATCGGCTTGCGGGCCGCCGATTATCTCCTCGCCCATATTGACGGTGAGCCTGCCGCCGCCGTAACCGAAGTAACCGTAAGCCTGATTATCCGGGCGAGCAGCGCCCCGCCCCGTGCGGTCGATGCTGTCCTTCCCGGTCCCGCCACTCCATACGCGAAGGCAAGTGCAGCAGCATCATGAGCAATTCATCCCGCATCCAGGGCGTCCTGTCCCCCGTCGTCACCCCTTTCAAGAGCGACCTTTCCCCTGATCTTGGTCGTTTCGTCGCCCATTGTCGGTGGCTGCTGTCGCAAGGCTGCGGACTGGCGGTCTTTGGAACCAACAGTGAGGCGAATTCCCAGTCCGTCGAGGAGCGCATGGGGCTGTTGGAGGCCATCGTCTCCGCCGGCCTCGATCCGGCACGGATGATGCCGGGCACCGGCTGCTGTGCCCTGACCGACACGGTCAAGCTGTCGGCCCATGCGGCGAAGCTGGGCTGCGCCGGCGTCCTCATGCTGCCGCCTTTCTACTACAAGGGGGTCAGTGATGATGGGCTCTTCGCCTATTTCTCCGAGGTGGTTGAGCGGGTCGGTGATCCGAAGCTCAAGGTCTATCTCTATCACATTCCTCCGGTCGCCCAGGTCGGCATCTCCCTCGGCCTCATCGAGCGCTTGCTGAAGTCCTATCCAGACACGGTGGTCGGCATCAAGGACAGCTCCGGCGACTGGTCGAACACCCAAGCCATGCTCGAGGCCTTCCCGGGCTTCGACGTCTTTCCCGGCAGCGAGGCCTTCCTCTTGGCCGGGATGCGCGGGGGCGCCGTCGGCTGCATCAGTGCCACGGCGAATGTCAATCCGGCCGCCATCGTTGATCTGCATCGCAACTGGCAGGCCGCTGACGCCGATGCCCGTCAGGAGGCGCTGACCAAGACGCGCATGACGGTCCAGGCCTATCCCATGATCCCGGCCTTGAAGGCGATCGTCGGAGAATATTCGGGTGACGCCGAGTGGGGCACCGTGCGGCCGCCATTGGTGGCGCTCACGGGTGAACAACGCCGCACGCTCAAAACGGAGCTTGACGCACTCGGCTTCACCATGCCGGGCTTGAGCGGCTGATGTTTGCAGCGCCCCCCGACATCGCGACGACGGTTTATGCGCGCATCCCCGATCGCTATCGCGTCAGGGGGCGAGCCTCCGCCTGGGTGGCGGCTCAGCGCGGCGCTGCGCTGGTCACGGAGTGCTTTCTGGAAGGCCCGGCTTTCGATCGCGCGGGAAATCTCTATGTCGTCGACGTGCCTTGGGGGCGGGTGTTTCGGATTTCACCAGAGGGCTCGGTCGACCTCGTCGCCGAGTATGACGGCGAGCCCAATGGGCTGAAGATCCATCGTGACGGGCGCATCTTCCTTGCCGACTTCCGGCACGGGATCATGCAGCTTGATCCGGCGACCGGTGCGGTGACGCCGGTCGTGGAACGGATTGGCGTCGAGCGCTTCAAAGGGGTGAACGACATCACCTTCGCTGCCAATGGGGATCTCTATTTCACCGACCAGGGTCATACCGGGCTGCACGATCCCTCGGGTCGACTGTTCCGCATCACGGCGGCGGGAAATGTGGAGCGGGTCCTGGCCGGCATCCCGAGTCCCAATGGTCTGGTCTTTGCACCGGATGAAACCATGCTCTACCTGGCGGTGACCCGAGACAACGCGGTGTGGCGTGTGCCGCTCTTGCCCTCTGGCGACCCCTACAAGGTCGGCGCCTTCATCCGTCTCTCCGGCGGGACGGGTCCCGACGGTCTTGCGGTCGATGAGCAGGGCGGCTTGGCGGTCGCCCATATCGGTCTGGGCTGCGTTTGGCTGTTCGACCCCTTCGGCGAGCCGGTGGCACGGGTGAGATCCTGTGCGGGCAGGGCCGTGACCAATGTCGCGTTTGGGGGGGCGGATCGGCGAAAGCTGTTCATGACGGAAGCCGACAGCGGGCAGGTCCTGGTGGCGGACGTCCCCGTTCCCGGCCGTCCGATGTTCTCTCATGCCGAGGCGGCAGTGTGATGCCGCCTCGCCCGCTGATCATCGACACCGATCCCGGCAAGGACGACGCGGTGGCCATCCTCCTGGCGCTGTCTTCGCCGGAAGATTTCGACGTGCTGATGATGAGTGCGGCAGCCGGCAATGTCGATCTTGCTTTGACGACGGCCAATCTGCGCCGGCTCTGCGATGCAGCCGGCCGGCCGGACCTTGCGCTGCATGCGGGCTGTCCCGGCCCCCTGCTGCAGCGTCTTGAGATGGTGCCGCATATCCACGGCGAGGACGGGCTTGCGGGCGCGGGGCTGCCACCGCCGGCGATGCCGCTCAATCCGCTTCATGCGGTGCCGGCGATCATTGAAGCCGTGCGCGCCTCCCCGGAAAAGGTGACGTTCTGCTGCATCGGGCCTCTCACCAATCTCGGCGTCGCCATCGTCATGGCGCCCGATATTGTGGAGCGTTTGGCGGAGATCGTCGTCATGGGGGGCTCTTTCACCACCGGCAACATCACGCCTTACGCCAGCTTCAACATCTACAGCGATCCCCATGCGGCGCGCATCGTCTTCGACTGCGGAGCGTCCGTGACCATGGTCGGCCTGGACGTGACCCGGAAAACCATGCCGACGCCCGAATGGTGCGCAGCACTGAAAGCCAAGGACACGCCGGCTGCCCATGTCGTGGCCGGCCTCTGGGCGGAGCCGACGGCCTTCATGAACGATGCCTGCGTGATTGCCCATCTGTTGGATCCCAGCCTGTTCCGGACCGAGCTGTGCCGCGTCGAGATCGATATCACCGATCCCGTCGAGCTGGGCCGCACGCGGCGCCTCGAGGGAGGTGCCCCGAATGTCAAAGCGGCCATGGACATCGACGTTGACGGCTTTTTTTCCCTGCTCATGGACCGTCTTTCGCGGGCGCCGTCATGATGCGGGTCACGGCTGGGATGATTGTGGGGAGATCGTATGTATACTAACATAGGTGCACATATGACCTGTGTGTTCGGCGGAGGAATTGCGTCTTGACGGCGGCCGCGCCTCTGGAGAGTGAGTCTCGGCGCGTCCGACGCGTCGCCGGGATTGATGTCGGCGGCACTTATACGGATCTGGTGCTTTATGAGACGGGGTCCGGCGGCAGTTTCGTCCGCCTGGCCAAGGTGCCGACCACCTTGCCGAACCAGGCCGTAGGCGTTCTGCGCGCGATCGAGGCAGCCGGTGCGACGCCGGCCCAGCTCGACCTCATCATCCATGGCACGACCGCGACCACCAATGCGATCCTCGAACGCAAGATCGCCGCCGTCGGCCTCATCACCACCCGCGGCTTCCGCGACGTGCTCGAACTGGGTCGACGCACCCGGCCGAACGCCTATGGCATGGTGGGTGCCTTTGAGGCCCTGGTGCCGCGCGAACGTCGCTTCGAGGTGACGGAGCGGATGCGCGTCGACGGCACGGTGGTCGATCCGCTCGACGAAGGTCAGGTCGCGGCCGCCGCCGAACGGCTGTTGGCGCTCGGCTGCGAGAGCATCGTCGTGCATTTTCTCCATTCCTATGCGAACCCGGCCCATGAGCTGCGCGCCGGCGAGATCGTGCGCGCGCTCTGGCACAATGCCTATGTGACGCTGGGCCACGAGCTTCTGTCCGAGTTTCGCGAATATGAGCGTGGCACCACCGCCTCCGTGAACGCGGCGGTCCAGCCCATTCTCGACCGCTATATCCGGCGCCTGGCGGACGATCTGGCGGCGGGGGGCTTCACCCGTGATCTCCTGGTCATGAATGGCAATGGCGGGACCGTCACGGCCCGCCATGTGGGCCGTGAGGCTGTGAAGACGATCATGTCGGGACCGGCCTCCGGCGTCATGGCGGCGGCGGCCACCTTGCAGCAGTCGGGCCTGGCCAATGCCATCACCTATGACATGGGCGGCACCTCCACGGATGTGGCACTGATCCATGGCGGCATCCCCGAGGTCTCCTCCGAACTTGCGATCGACTACGGCCTGCCGATTCACGTGCCGCTCGTCGATGTCCGCACCGTCGGCGCGGGAGGCGGCTCGATCGCTGCGATCAATGCCGCCGGCATGTTGCAGGTTGGCCCTGAATCGGCCGGCTCCTCGCCGGGCCCCATCGGCTATGGCCGCGGCGGCACCCGACCGACCATCACCGACGCCAATCTTCTGCTCGGCCGCCTCGATCCTGCAGCGCTCACCGCCGTCGATGCATCGACCGGGCTGGATCCGCTGCGTGAGGCCATCGACCGCGAGATCGCACGACCCCTGGGGCTTTCGCCGGAGGATGCGGCCGCCGCCATCATCCATCTCGCGAACACCCACATGGCGGGTGCGATCCGCGTGGTCTCTCTCTCCAGAGGCTTCGACCCCCGCGATTTCGTGCTGTTTGCCTTTGGCGGGGCGGGGCCCCTGCACGCGGTCGCGATCGCCCGCGAGCTCGGCCTCCCCGAGGTCCTGGTGCCGGCGCGGCCAGGACTGACCAACGCCTTGGGATGTCTTGCCGCCGATCTGCGCCAGGATTTCGTCAACACCGTCAATATCGGCCTCGATGCGATCGACATGACGCTCGTGGCAGAGCTTCTCGGCCAGCAGCGCCGTGAGGGCGAGGCAGTGAACGGGGCCGAGCAGGACGAGATCGTCGAGACCATCGTCATCCATGGCGCGGACATGCAGTTCCGCGGTCAGACCCATCTGATCCGTGTCGCCATACCCTCACCCGACATCAGCCGCGAGGCCCTGCAGAGTGCCTTCGAGGAGGCCTATTTCGCCCGCTTCCAGGTGCGGTTGCCCGAAGTCAGGGCGGTGGTCGTAAACCTCGTGACATCGGTGATCGGCCGTCGCCGAAGCTTCCCCGTGAAGTCGCTCATCGATATCAGGAGCCGGTCGACCGCAGCGATCACGCGGCCCCTCTACGCGAGCGGCCGCTGGCATGAGGCGCGCATCCTTGACCGCGACCAGCTCCAGCCGAGCGAGGTGATCGAGGGCCCCGCCGTCATTCAGCAATTTGACGCGACCACGGTCGTCGAGCCGGGCTCCGTCGCCACGGTCGATGCAATCGGCAATCTGCGCATCAAGGTGGGAGCATGGGCATGAGCGGCGTCGATCCTCTGACCCTGGCGGTGATCCAGGCAGGCCTCCAGCAGGTTTGCAACGAGATGGACATTGCCTTCAGCCGGTCGGCCTTCTCCCCCGTGATCGCCGAAGCGGACGACCGCTCCTCCGGCATCTATGCCCTCGAGACCGGCGATCTGATCTCCCAGGGGGAACTGGGCCTGCCCGTCTTCGTCGGCACGATGCAGTACTCCGCTCGCGAGCTCAGCCGCAGGATTGCCGACGGCGTGACGGCAGCGCCGGAGCCGGGTGATCTCTACATCGTCAACGATCCCTATCTCGGCGGCACCCATCTGATGGATGTGCGCTTCGCCAAGCCGTTCTATTACAAGGGCGAACTGTTCTGTTGGCTCCAGAACACCGGTCATTGGCCGGATGTCGGCGGCATGGTTCCGGGCGGCTTCTCCGCCAAGGCGACGGAGGTTGAGCAGGAGGGCTTGCGGCTGCCGCCGGTGAAGCTGTTCAAGCGCGGCGAGATGGATCGGGAGATCTATCAGATCATTTGCTCCAACATCCGCATCGCCGATCAGCGGATCGGCGATATCCGCGCTCAGGCGTCGGCTCTGGCGGTGGGCGAGACGCGGTTGACAGAGCTCTTCGACCGCTATGGTCTTGCCACCGTGACGGCCGCCATTGCCGAGATCCGAGCACGGGCGGCCCAGCTGATGCGCACCTATCTGGAGAGCATTGCCGACGGGGTCTATCATTCGGAAGCCTTCGTTGATTCCGACGGTGTGGTGAACGAGCCGCTGCGCATCGCGCTGCGTATGACCAAGGCTGATGGCCAACTCCATTTTGATTTCGCCGGATCCTCGCCGCCCTGCCGCGGCCCGATGAACTCCGTCGTCTCCACCACTTATTCTTCCGTCTATCTGGCCATGCGCCATGTCTTTCCCGACATTCCGCTGAATGCCGGCGCCTTCGAGCCCTTGGTGATCGAGCGCCCCGAGGGGACGTTCCTGGATGCCCGCTACCCCCGTCCGGTCTCCGGCTGTGCGGCGGAAGTCTCCCAGCGCATCGCCGAAGCGGTGTTCCTGGCGCTGGTCCAGGCCATTCCGACCAAGGTGACGGCAGCACCTGCGGGCACGTCGGGCAATTTCGCGCTGGGCGGCTATGATCCCGAGCGCGGCCGCGGCTATGTCATGTACCAATTGTCGGGCGGCGGCTATGGCGGCAATGCGGACCAGGACGGCCTGACCAATGGCTGCTCCACCATCGGCATCTCCAAGATGCCGCCGGTGGAGGTGATGGAGCAATATTACCCGGTGCTCTTCCGGCGCTTCGCCTTGCGGGAAGGGTCCGGCGGGGCAGGAGAGCACCGCGGCGGCTTCGGCGTCCATTATGAGGTTGAGCTCCTGCGGGGGGAGGCGACGGCCTCCTTCGTCATGGACCATGGCCGCTTCGGTCCCCCCGGTGTCTTGGGCGGGGAGGAGGGCGGACGCAACGAGGTGCATGTGCATCGCGAGGGCACCGTCTTCATCCCCGAGCATCTCTCCAAGGATCAGGGCATCCCCTTGCAGGCGGGCGACCGGGTGGAGGTCAAGACCCCCGGCGGTGGCGGCTATGGCGATCCCTTGCGACGCGAATTCGGCTTGATCGAGCGCGACTTTCGCCGTGGCTACTACACGGCTGAGGAACTGCAATCCTTGTTTTCGGTGGTGATGGGCCCGGACGGCGAGGTCGACGCGCTGTCCACCGATCGCCTTCGTGGCGGCTTGAGGCAAGCGGGGTAGTCCATGTTCTATGCGCGACCGAGCTCCCTGGAGGAAGCCTTGGCGATCAGGGCCGATAGGGACGTCACGGTGCTCGCCGGCGGCACCGATGTTTATCCTGCCAAGGCAGGCCGCAATGGCTGGGGTGACATGCGTGAGGAGGGAATCCTCGACATCACGGCCGTGGACGAACTGCGCGGCATCGACGACTCTGGCGACCATGTCCGTCTCGGCGCCTTGACCACCTGGACGCAGCTCCGCCGGCATTCACTGCCGCCAGCCTTTGCCGGGATCCAGTCGGCCGCTCGCGAGGTGGGGGGCGCCCAGATCCAGAACCGCGGCACCCTGGCCGGCAATCTCTGCACCGCATCGCCGGCGGGCGACGGCATTCCTTGCCTCCTGGCATTGGACGCCGAGATCGAGCTGGTCTCCCGCCGCGGCACGAGGCGGGTGCCGGTCGCCGATTTCGTGACGGGTTACCGCCAGACGGCATGCGCCGCCGACGAGCTCGTGACTGCCATCCTGGTTCCGAAGCCCGAGCCTGCCGCAAGGGCGCGCTTTCTGAAGCTCGGGGCCCGGCGGTATCTGGTGATTTCCATCGTCATGGCGTCAGCGGTGATCGCGCCGGACGGCCACGGTGTGATTTCGAACGCGCGCATTGCCATCGGCGCCTGTTCTGCCATGGCAAAACGCCTGCCGGATCTGGAAGCCGCTCTTCGCGGCTGTCATGTGTCGGAGGCGGCGGAGATCGCTGCAGCCTCCCACCTGCAGGTCCTGTCGCCCATCGACGACATCCGTGCCAGTGGCGCCTTCCGCAGCCATGCGGCGCTAATAGTGCTGCGCGATCTGCTGGGCTCTCTGGCCCCCACCGAGGCGAGGGCGGCATGAGACACGAGACCCTGGCGAAAACCGACGAGAGGGTTGTCAGCTTCTCCGTCAATGGCCAGCGCCGGGAGGTGAGCGCACGGCCCTTCACCACGCTCGCCTCGACTTTGCGTGATGGACTTGGGCTGACCGGCACGAAGATCGGCTGTGACGCCGGCGATTGCGGGGCCTGTACGGTGATCGTGAATGGCGAGCAGGCCTGTGCCTGCCTCATTCCCATAGCCCAGCTCGAAGGCGCCGAGATCCACACGGTGGAGGGCGAAGGCCCGGGCGGCCTGACGGAAACGCTGCGTCAGGCGTTTCTCAGCCACGGCGCCGCCCAATGCGGGATCTGCACCCCGGGAATGCTGATGGCGGCAGCCGACTGCCTGTCGCACGAGCCCAAGGCGAGTCGTGAGCGGATCGAGGATGCCCTCGGTGGCGTTCTGTGCCGCTGTACGGGTTATGTGAAAATAATCGAGGCAGTCGAAGAGGTTGCGAGCGGAACCTGCAATCGCTCCTTGCCGAATGACGGCGGCGTGGGGTCACGTCTGGTGCGCCGGGATGGACATGCCAAGGTCACGGGTGCGGATCTCTTCGGCGCCGATGCGGCTCCCGACGGCGCCTTGTGGATGCGCGTCATCCGCTCTCCCCATGCCCGGGCCGGCTTCCGCTTCGGCGACCTCGATGCCGTCGTGGCGGCGACCCCCGGTCTGGAGGTGATCCTGACGGCGGCGAACGTGCCGGGCGAGAACGCCTTCGGCATCTTTCCCAATCTCAAGGACCAGCCCGTCTTCGCCGAGACCCATGTCCGCTTCCGCGGCGAGGCCGTGGCGGCGTTGGTCGGCGAACGGCGGGTGATCGAGGCGATCTCGGATCGCGACATACCCATCGAATGGCTGCCTCTGCCGCCGACCAGCGGCGTGGCGGCGGCACTCAGCCCGGGCGCTCCGGTCCTGCATGAGCGCTTTCCCGATAATGTGCTGGCGCGTGGCCACCTGCGCACAGGTGATGTTGCGCACGGCCATGGCCAGGCCGCAGCAACGGTCGAAGGTCGCTTTGCCACGGGCTTCGTCGAGCACGCCTATATTGAGCCGGAGGCGGGATTTGCCGTGGCGACGGGCGATCGGGTGGAGGTGACCGCCTGTACCCAGGCCCCTTACATGGATCTGGACGAGACGGCCCGCGTCCTCGGCGTCGATCATTCCAAGGTCCGGATCATTCCGACGGCCTGCGGCGGAGGCTTTGGCGGCAAGCTCGACGTCTCGGTGCAGCCGCTGCTGGCGGTGGCGGCCCGCGTCACCGGCCGGCCGGTCCGCATCGTCTACAGCCGCACTGAATCCATGGCCTCGACCACAAAGCGGCATCCGTCGCAGATCTGGGCCAAGGCTTCCGCCGATGCCCAGGGCCGGTTGACGGCATACGAGCTCGACGGCGACTTCAACACCGGCGCCTATGCCTCCTGGGGGTCGACGGTCGCCAACCGCGTGCCGGTCCACGGCACCGGTCCCTATGTCGTGCCGAATGTCTGGAACCGGACCCGCGCGGTCTACACCAATGACACGCCTGCGGGCGCCTTCCGGGGCTTCGGCGTGCCCCAGGCGGCGATCGCCAACGAGACGCTGATGGATGATCTGGCGGGCGCGCTCGACATTGATCGCTGGCACATCCGCCGGATCAATGCGATCGGCCATGGCGACGTCACGCCGTCGGGCCAGCGTCTCGATCATTCCGCCGGCCTGCCTGAATGCCTCGATGCCCTGAAGCCTGACTGGGATGCAGCGCTGGTGCAGACCGCAGCGTTCAACGAGACCGCCACGCGCCGCAAGCGCGGTGTCGGCATCGCCTGCATGTGGTATGGCTGCGGCAACACCTCGGTGTCGAACCCGTCATCCATGCGCATCACGCTTTCACGCGAGGGGCGGCTGATCTTCTATAACGGGGCCGTCGATATCGGCCAGGGCTCGACGACGATCCTGCTCCAGATTGCCTCGGAGGCATTAGGCCTGCGTCCGGAATGCTTCGAGATGGTGATCGGTGATACCGACCGCACCCTGGACGCGGGCAAGACCTCGGCCTCGCGCCAGACTTTCGTGTCCGGCAACGCGACCCGCCTGGCCGCCGAGGATCTAAGGCGCAAGATCTTGGGGCTGGCCAATGCCGGTCCTGAGGCGCGCCTCACGCTGCAGGGGAGGGAACTCTCGGTCCTCGACGGGGAAGCCTCACGCCGCATCGATCTCGCGAGCCTCGTCGCGGATGCCTCAGGCATCGTCCTGGAGGGCTTCGGCGCTTATGACCCGCCGACCAGCCCGCTGGACGCGGACGGCCAGGGAGTGCCCTATGCGACCTATGGCTTTGCGGCCCAGATGGCGGAGGTCGAGGTCGACACCGCCCTCGCGACGGTGAAGGTGCTGCGCATCGTCGCCGCTCATGATGTCGGCCGCGCCATCAATCCGACCTTGGTCGAAGGTCAGATCCATGGCGGCATCGCGCAAGGACTGGGCCTTGCCTTGATGGAGGAATATATCCCCGGCCGCACCGAGAACCTGCATGATTACCTGATCCCGACGGTGGGCGACATGCCGGCCATCAAGACCATCCTGGTGGAGGATGCCGATCCCGAGGGCCCCTATGGCGCCAAGGGGGTCGGCGAGCCGGCCCTGGTGGCGACGGCCCCGGCGATTCTGGGTGCGATCCGCCATGCCACGGGCGTTCGGATGACGCGCGTGCCGGTGCTGCCGCATCGGCTCTGGGAAGCATTGCAGCAAGGCGAGGTGACATCATGAGCATCGCCGATCAACTCTCGATCGAGGCGCGGTCGCGGAAGTTCGGGGCCTCCGAAGGCGACGGCATCGTTCGCTGTGACGCATGCCCGATCCTCTGTCGAATCCGTCCCGGCCGCCAGGGCGCCTGCGCCCGCTATGCCAATGAAGGCGGCCATCTCATCCGGGTCGATCCGGTGGTCCTGATGGAACGCACTTTGGAAGGCGAGGGCAAGCTTGTCGCCTTTGCCGGCGGCACCTGGGATGGGCATCCGCTGGATCCCTCGCGCACCTTCGTCACCGGCATCGGCGCCGGCACCACCTATCCCGACTATAAGCCCGCCCCCTTCATCGTCTCATCCGAACATGAGGGGGTGGACACCGTGACCGTCGTTACCGAAGGGATCTTCAGCTATTGCGGCGTCAAGGTGAAGATCGATACCGACCGCCATCTCGGTCCCGAGACGGCGGCGATCCGCGTCGACGGCGAACAGGTGGGCCATGTCACCACGGCCGAATACGGCTCCCAGATGCTGTCCATCGGCGGTGTCCGCCATTTGACGGGTGGCTCGAAGAAGGAGGGCCGCGTCACCTGCGAGACCATGCTCCAGCTCTGCGCCGGTGCCCCTGTGACCATGACCATCGATGGCGGCCATGAGGTGGTCGTCGAAGCCGGCCGCCCGCCTGTGGTGGACGGCAAGCCCGAGCAGCGGATGCGCGTCGGCTGCGGCTCGGCGACCGTGGGCATCTTCGCCCAGCAATGGTTCGGCCATGTGGACGAGGTGATCGTGCTCGATGACCACATTACCGGCGTGTTGACGGAGCACCAGGCCGGTCGGGTGCTGGAAATGCCCCATGCGGGCATCGGCGTGCGCGGGCGGAGATCGACCCCGGGACGGTATTTTCAGGTCGCCAATCCAGGTCTCGGCTGGGGCGGTACCGACATCACCGACCCCCTGTCGGTCATCCAGAAGATCGACCCCAAATATGCCTGGCCTGGCCTGCGCTTGCTCCTGACCTCGACCACCGGTGAGGACGCGCTCTATTGTGTGCTCGACGAAAATCTCGTGCCGGTGCCCGCCGAAATTCCGGAGCCGGTGCGCAAGGTGGTCGACCGCATCGGCGAGAACTGTGAGCCTTCGCTGTCCACGGTCCTGTTCATGGCGGGGGCGGGAGGTTCCCTCCGTGCCGGCGTCACGGAGGATCCCGTGCGCCTCACCCGTTCGGTCGCCAAGGGCGAGACGAAGGTCTCCATGGGCGGTGCCCCGGTCTATGTCTGGCCGGGCGGCGGCATCACGGTCATGGTCGACGTGACCCGCATGCCGAAGGGCTCCTTCGGCTATGTTCCGACCCCGGCCCTCGTGGCGCCGATCGAATTCACCTTGCCGCGGAGCCTCTATCTGGCACTGGGCGGACACGGAGGCGACATCGTCTCAGCCAGTGATCTCCTGGCGGCACTTCCGCCCGAGACGCGGATCGACCCCTGGCCGGAGCGCAATCCCTGGCCGTTCGGGCGCTCCGCCTCATGAACCGCCCGGCACAGGCGCGCAAGCCGGAGCTTTCACCGGCCGATGCCTACCGGCTGGAGGATCAGGTGGGCTTCGTCATCCGCCGCGTGCACCAGCGGGCGACCGGCATCTTCAACGAGGTGATGGCCGAGTTCGGGGTGACGCCGACGCAGCTTGCTGCCCTCGCCAAGCTTCATGACGTCGGCAGCGTGTCGCAAAACGAGCTGGGCCGCCTGACGGCCATGGATCCCGCGACCATTGCCGGGGTGGTGAGCCGCCTCGTCAAGCGGGGCTTCGTGGTCGCCTCCGCCGATGCCAGCGACGGCCGGCTTCTGATTCTGGAGCTCACGCCGGAGGGGCACCAGGCGATACTGGCCATGAAGGCGGTGGGCGCAGACGTCTCGCTGAGGACGCTCGAGCCCTTGACCGCTACAGAGTCGCAGATGTTGCTGACCCTCCTGCGCAAGCTGGAATAGGAGATGGTCTTTCCGCCCCCGACGATCCAGGGCCTCTCCGGTGACCGCCTGCATCTGTCGCAAGGACCCATCGATGTCGTGCTGAAGGCCGAGGGCGAGAGGGAGGCCGTGCAATGCGCCTATGCCGCCGGGGTGGATCGGTTTTCCACGATCCTGGCCGAACTCTGTGCCGAGTTGCCAGTCTTGCGACGGGCTCACGGTACAGGTCCCCGCCCGCAGAGCCCCGTGGGGCGCCGGATGGCGGCGGCGTGCGATCCCTTTGCCGATGTCTTTCTCACGCCCATGGCGGCGGTGGCCGGTGCGGTGGCCGATGAAGTGTTGGAGGTCATGCGGGCAGCGGCCCCTCTCACCCGTGCCTATGTGAACGATGGCGGCGACATCGCGCTCTTCTGCGCACCCGGTGAGAGCGTGCGCCTCGGCATTGCCGGCGATTTCAGCCGATCCGGCATCCCTTCGATCAACGGTGCTCTCGACCTTCGCCACGAATATGGCATCGGCGGTGTCGCGACCTCCGGCGCCAGGGGACGGTCCCTGTCTTTGGGCATTGCCGACAGCGTGACCGTGCTCGCAGCAGACGCCGCCACAGCCGATGTGGCAGCGACCCTGATTGCCAACGCCGTCGATCTGGATCACGCGGAAATCGAGCGCCGGCCGGCGGTGGAGCTCGATCCTGACAGCGATCTTGGCACGCGGCTGGTGACGGTCCATGTCCCGCCGCTGGATCGGCATCTCGTCAAACGGGCCTTGGAGTGCGGAGTTGAGCGAGCGCACGAGCTCGAGCGTCGCGGCCTGATCCTCGCTGCAGCAATGATGTTGCAGGGCGAGGTCGCGAGCCTTGGACCTTTGCCCGCCCTCCGGCAGATGGCCTCGTAAGGCAGGCTTGTCGACCGACCTTAGACGGTCGAGATATCGACCAGCGCGACCCCGGCATCGCGCATCTGGCGCTCGGCCTCCGAAAGCGATCCGTTGAGATCGATATGCCGGCAGGCATTCATCGCAACCGTCGTCTTGAACCCGAGCCGGGCAGCATCCAGCGCCGAATAGGCGACGCAGAAATCCGTGGCGAGGCCGGTCAACAGGAGCTCCGTCAAGCCCCGCTCATGCAGATAGCCTGCTAGCCCGGTGGTCGTCTTGTGGTCGTTCTCGAAAAAGGCCGAATAGCTGTCCACGTGCTTGCGCGAGCCCTTGCGGATGATGACTTGCGCCTCCTGATGCAGGAGTTCCTCGTGGAACTCGGCGCCTGGGGTGCCTTGCACGCAATGGTCCGGCCACAGGGTCTGCGGGCCGTAATGCATCTCATGGGTGGAGAAGGGATCCGCCCCCGGCTGGGTCGATGCAAAGCTCGAATGATCCGCCGGATGCCAATCTTGTGTGAGCACCACATTGTCGAAGTTGCGAATCAGCCGGTTGATCGGATCGATCACCTCGTGGCCGGCCGGAACGGCGAGTGCGCCGCCGGGGCAGAAATCATTCTGCACATCGATGACGATCAGGGCCGTGGTCTCGGGAGTGAAGCGTCTCATGGCTGCTCGCGCTTTGCAGTGATGGGCCGGAACTATAGCGGCCGACCGTGCCGCACGCCACGGTGATCGGCATTTCCCGCGACCCTGCTATGACGTGATTGCCTCTAGCCCCGGCTGCTGGACAGATGATACCAAACGTCATTGCGTTGCAGCATACACATGTCTGGATCAGTGCGACCGTGACGGATTTGTTGAGATCGACCGCCATCACGGGGCAGGAGCGCCGGGCGAGTGGAGTGGTCATCGCCTTGGCGGGGGCGACTTCGCTGGCCGTATCAGTGGGCATCGGCCGCTTTGCCTTCACCCCCATCCTGCCGATGATGCTGCATGAAGGATCCCTCGACCTCACTTTCGCCAGTTGGCTGGCGACCGTCAATTACGTGGGATATCTGATCGGCGCCCTTCTCTGCATGGTTGTCCCGCGGAGGTGGCCCTCTGTCCGGATGATCAAGGGCGGCCTGATCGTGACCATCCTCTGCACCGCCGGAATGGCGCTGCATCTGCCCCAGCTCTGGCTGGTCCTGCGGTTCTTCGCCGGGATTACCAGCGCCATCGTGTTTGTGTACACATCCGGCTGGTGTCTCGCTCGGCTGTCACGTCTCGGCCGCGTTCATGTGGGCGCCATTATCTATACGGGGCCTGGCATGGGCATCGCATTGCCCGGCTTGGCGGCCATGGCCATGGTGGCCTATGGGGTTTCGGCCTCCCATGCGTGGATCAGCTTTTCCAGTCTGGCGGTCCTTCTGAGCGCCGGCATCTGGCAGGTCTTCACGGGTCCGGATTTCGTCGTCGCCCCGGCCGCACAGCCCCTCGATCCTGCGCCGGGCCAGCAGCAGCAGCCGGATGCCGGCGGCTCGGCCGAGATGTCGATGTTTTCGTTCACCTATGGTCTGGCGGGCTTTGGCTACATCATCACGGCGACGTTCCTGCCGGTGATCGCGCGTGAGGCGCTGCCCGAATCCCTGTGGCTCGATTTTTTCTGGCCCGTCCTCGGACTGGGTGTCATTACCGGCGCCTTGCTCAGCGGCAAGATCCCGCCGCGCGCCGATCCGCGCCACGTGCTGGCGGGCTGGTATCTGGTGCAGGCCTCAGGCGTGATGATCAGCCTGCTGTTCCCCACCGTCCCTGGTTTCATCATCGGCAGCTTCATGGTCGGGATGCCGTTGACGGCCGTCGGCTTCGTGGCCATGCAGGATGTACGCCGTCTGCGGCCGCATCATGCCGCGCGCTTCATGGCGCTGCTGACGGCGACCTTTGGGATTGGCCAGATCATCGGGCCGCCCATCGCGGCCTTTCTGCTCTCCCATTCGGCCAGCCATGCCGAGGGATTCGCCTGGGCCCTCGGCCTGGCGGCAGGATCGCTGTTTCTCGGCATCCTTTTATACATCGCCATGAGCCTGCTCTGGCCCATCCGACGTCCCGCGCATTAGAAACGCGCCGGCAAACAGCGCATTCTCACACCGCAACGGCGACCACGGCGAGACAGTCTCCGGTCTTCACCAGGCCCGGATAATGCCGCCCGGCGAGGATGCCGGTCAGGGAGGACAGATAAGGCGTGGAAACAACGCCGGTCCGCGCCGTGGAGTGGATCCGGGCGATCATCTGGCCGGCCTGGATGGGATCGCCGAGATCGACGCAGAACTCCACCATGCCGTCATCCTGGGCGAAGGTGAAGCAGCCGTCGGGCATGTCGAGGAGGACCGTGTCTGAGCGCTCGATCTCGCCCGTCAGGATGCCGGCATGGATAAGCAGGTTGCGCACCCCGCGCTTGGCGACCCCGGCGGAACGCGCCGTCGACGTACCACCGCCACGCAACTCCGTGGTGACGAAGGTCTTGCCCATCTCTTCGGCCGCCGTGTCATACATCCCCACTGCATCGATTTCGACCATGCGCATGCTGTAGGGCGCGTTGAACGCGGTCATGGCAGCCATGCAGGCCGCCTCCTGGTCTTTGTCGGGCAGGATATGGGCGGCTGCGAAGGGTACGAAATCGAGCGTCTTGCCGCCTGAATGGAAGTCGAGGACGATGTCGGCCATGGGCAGGAGGTAGCGCTGGAAATAATCCGCGATCTTCTCCGTGACCGTCCCGTCCGGCCGCCCCGGAAAGGAGCGGTTCATGTTGCCCTTGTCGATGGGCGATGTCCGCGTTCCCGCCTGGAAGGCCGGATAGTTGAAGGCGGGCACGATGATGATGCGCCCCGAGACCTGCTCCGGCGTCACGCTGGCTGCCAGGTCGTAGAGGGCGATCGGTCCCTCATATTCGTCCCCGTGATTGGCGCCGGTGAGCAGGGCCGTTGGCCCTGCCCCCCGCTTGATCACGCAGATCGGGATCATCACCGAGCCCCAGGCCGAATCGTCGCGGGAATAGGGCAGGCGCAGATGGCCATGCTGAATGCCATCGGCCTCGAAATCGACGCCCGCGGCGATCGGATTGGCTTTCATGGAGCTGTCCTCAGGCCTTGACGAAGAGCTTGCGCGGCGTCTTGCACAGGGTTTCGCAGCCGGTCTCGGTAATGAGGAACGGCTCGGTGATCTCGATCCCCCCGTCATCGAGCCAGAGGGCCGGCATGAAATGGAAGATCATGCCCGGCTTCAGCTCGGACATGTCGCCCGGACGCAGGCTCATGGTGCGCTCGCCCCAGTCCGGCGGATAGGACAGACCGATGGAGTAGCCCACGCGGCTCTCCTTGTCGAAGCCGTGCCGTCTCAGCGTGTCATAAAAGGCCTTGGCGATGTCCTCGCAGCGATTGCCCGGCTTGGCGGCGCCCAGCCCGGCTTCGGTCGCCTCCAGCACGGCGGCCTCGGCATCGAGATATTTCTGTGGCGCCTTGCCGAGGAACACCGTGCGCGACTGCGGGCACTGGTAGCGCTTATAAGCCCCGGCGATCTCGAAGAAGGTCCCTTCGCCGGACTTCATCGGCTTGTCGTTCCAGGTCAGATGCGGTGCGGTCGCCTCCATGCCCGACGGCAGCATCGGCACGATGGCCGGATAATCGCCGCCATGGCCGTCGGCGCCGATGATCCCGGTCTTGTAGATCTCGGCCACCAGCTCGTTCTTTTTCATGCCGGGCTCGATCACCTCGACGATGCGGGCATGCATCGTCTCCACGATCCGGGCGGCGCGGCGCATATACTCGATTTCGCGCGGGCTCTTGATGGAGCGCTGCCAGTTGACCAGGCCGTTGGCATCCTTGAAGGTCGCGCCCTTCAGATGCTGCGTGAGCGAAGCATAGGCAGCGGCGGTGAAATAATAATTGTCCATCTCCACGCCGATGGTGCCTTTGGCCCAGCCGCGTTCCTCGATCAGTCCCGACAGGTGGTCCATCGGATGCCGCTCGGTGGATTGCACATAGATGTCGGGATAGCCGACGATGTTGGCATGATCCAGGAACACCGTGAGCTTGGCGCCGAAGGAATCCATGAAGCGGCCCCACCAGACCGGCTCGCCCTCGCGGCTGAGCAGCACGGCCTGATGGACGTAGAAGGACCAGCCGTCATAGCCGGTCAGCCAGCTCATGTTGGAGGGATCGGTGACGATCATCAGATCGATGCCGGCCTTCTCCATGGCCGCACGCGTCTTGGCGATCCGAGCCTCATACTCGGATCTGTCGAAATTGAGTTCAACCACGCCCATTCTTGTACTCCCCTTGATGAATCGCGAGTCGGGACTGGAGGCCATTCAGCGGACGGCAACCGTCATCCAGGTCTCGAAACAGTAATTATCCGCAAGTGACATGACCCCGATCGTGGCGCGCGGTCCGACACCGATCTCGTCACCGAACACGTCTGCAAAGAGGTCGGTGAGCCCGCTCGCGACCTTGTGCGGTTCGATGAAGCCTGGTGCCGAGGCGACGAAGCAGAGCGACCGCACGAGCCCGGTCACCCGGTCGAGATCGCCGATGGCATCCTTGATGCCGGCAAGGCAGTGCAGGCCGGTGAGGCGGGCCGCCTGATACCCCTCCTCGATGCTGACATCCTGGCCGAGCACGCCCGGATACAGGACTTTGCCGTCTCGCATCCCGGCCGTGTGCCCCGACAGGAACAGGATGTCGCCGGAGCGGTAATAGGGTTTCATCTTCCCGTATTTCTGCCCGTAATAGTCCTTTTGGTCGGCCGTCTGCATGGGCAGCTCGATGCCGAGCTCTTTTAGTCTCTCTTCGATCACGAATTGGTCCTTCGATGCGGCCGGGGCTTAACGGAGCGTGGGAAACCATGCATAGAGTGCGGCCTCCTGACAAGCGCCAGTCGTATAGGGACGGTCGATTGCGTCGGCACTGCCGCATGAGCGGCGCAGGCCCCTGCATCGGCAGGCAGGGCTCACATTCGACATGATGCAGTGTCAAGACGGGCAGCTGCAGGGCGAGCAGGGTTGAGGGAGAAGGGTTTTTGTTGGTTCAACTCGGTTCGACGGCAGCGGGTCACAAGCTGCGGCTCCTGGTCTTGTGTATGATGATCGGGCCTTTGGCAGCCTGCGCGGGACGCACCACCGGCTCTCTGCAACCAGTCGCGGCGGCACCGGGAGCGTCCACGGTGGATATTCTCGTCGCAACGACACGCGCGGCGTCGGCCTTGCCGGGGGAGCTCTATTCCGGCGAGCGCGGCTCCAAGCTGTCCCTCACGGACATCACCGTCTCCATTCCTCCGCCCGGGGTCCATCGGGTGGGTCAGGTGGAATGGCCGAGCCGCGTACCCCCCAATCCTGCGCGCGAATTTGCCGCCCTCAAGATCGTGCCGCTCACCCAGCCGGGGTCCGGCGGGAAATGGGTCAAGGAGCACACCCCGCGCAATCGGCGGGTGCTGATCTTCGTCCACGGCTTCAACAACCGATTCGAGGACGCCGTCTTTCGGTTCGCCCAGATCGTCCACGACAGCCGCGCCGATGTGGCACCGATCCTGTTCACCTGGCCTTCGAGCGCCAGCGTCTTCGGCTATAATTACGATCGCGAGAGCACGAATTATTCCCGCGATGCCCTGGAGGAGATCCTGCAGACGGCAGCCCGCGACAGCGATGTGGGCGAGGTGACGATCCTGGCCCACTCCATGGGCACCTGGCTCGTCATGGAGGCTTTGCGCCAGATGGCCATTCGTGACGGCCGGGTTGCGGGCAAGATCCGCAATGTCGTCCTCGCCTCTCCCGACATCGACGTCGACGTCTTCGCCCGCCAATGGGCCGAGTTCGGCACGGACAAGCCGAAGCTCACCGTCTTCGTGTCCCAGGACGACCGGGCCTTGAGCCTGTCGCGTCGCATCGCCGGCAATGTCGACCGTCTGGGTCAGATCAATCCCAATGTCGAACCCTACAAATCGGCCTTGGAACGCTCCGGCATCGACGTGATCGACCTCACCGTGCTGAAGACCAGCGGCGATCAGCTGAACCACGGCAAATTTGCCGAAAGCCCCGAAGTGGTGAGGGCGATCGGGACCCGGCTCGTATCGGGCCAGGCCATCACCGATTCCGAGATCGGGATTGGCGAGCATATAGGCTCGGTCGTCACCACGGCGGCTCAGACCGTCGGCACCGGCGCGGCCCTTGCGATCAGTGCGCCCCTGGCCATCGTGGATCCGGTCACGCGCCGGAATTATCCCGCCCAGATGGACCGCTTCGGCAAATCCGTGACGAACACCATCGGCTCCGTTGGCGACACCGTGGGAACGACGGTGGAGACGGTCGGCAAGCCCATTCAGGAGCTGGGCGAATAGCCACAGCAGGCGATTTTCCCGCACTGCGGCAAGACGATGAGTTGACGGGACAGCTATGCTGACCTATTCGGGTTTTTGCAACTGCGAAGACGACGAAAAGGTTTGCCATGGCAGCACTTGCCCCGCAGACGGTACTTGACGTCCGGCACTGGACCGACCGGCTGTTCAGCTTCAAGACCACCCGCGATGCGAGCTTTCGCTTCGAGAATGGTCAGTTTGTGATGATCGGCCTTGCGGTCAATGGCAAGCCCTTGCTCCGCGCCTACAGCATGGCCAGCGCCAATCACGAGGAGAGCCTCGAATTCTTCTCGATCAAGGTGCCGAATGGGCCACTGACCTCGCAGCTGAGCAAGATCAGCAAGGGCGATGAGATCCTGGTTGGGGCCAAGCCGACGGGAACATTGGTGCAGGCGAGCCTGCTGCCTGGCAAGCGGCTCTATCTGGTGGCGACCGGCACCGGTGTCGCGCCGTTTACCAGCGTGATCAAGGATCCCGAGATCTATGAGCGGTTCGACGTCGTGGTTCTGATTCACGGCTGCCGCTTCATCGAAGAGTTGAGCTTCGGCCGGGAGGTGGTCGAGAGCTTGAAGGATGACGAGTACCTGAGCGAGATCATCGGCGACCGCCTGATCTATTATCCGACCGTCACGCGTGAGGACTACCTCCACCGTGGCCGGGTGACGGAACTCCTGGACACGGGCATCGTCGCCCGCGACACGGGTCTTCCCGCCCTGGATGCTGCCGAGGACCGGGTCATGATCTGCGGCGGCCCCGCCGTGCTCGCCGATATGTGCGGCCTTCTCGACGCCCGCGGATTTGAAGAGGGGGCGCTGTCGAAGCCGGGGACCTATGTCATCGAAAAGGCCTTTGTCGAGCGGTGAGCCCGCTGCAGTTTGGGCTCGACCATAATCGTTTGACGGCTTAATCACGTCTGCAAAAGTCGTGGAGTGATGTCTTCTATGCCCGATACGATCTTCGATCCCGCCGCAGAGGGGTGGCACACCTCGACGGATGCAGAGTTCATCGGCCTGGTGGGACCGATCTGGCGCAAGCTGGAGGGAGAGCGGCTCTTGTTTGGTTTGCTGGCAGAGGAGCGTCATGGCAACCGCAATGGTGCTGTCCACGGCGGCATGCTCATGACCCTTATGGATCATGCGATCGCCATGAACTCGTGGGAAACCACCGGTCGGCGACGCCAGGCGACGATCCAGCTCGATGTGCAGTTTGTCTCCGCCGTGATGAAGGGCGATTTCCTGATAGTCCGCTCCGAGGTTGTGAGGGCCACGCGCTCGGTGAATTTCATGCGCGGTACCGCCACCATTGGCGATCGGATCGCCGTGACGGCGAATGGCATCTGGAAGATGCTGGAACAGCCGGGGCCATCCGCCGGGCCAGGCGCATAATCCGAATCTTGATGCGACACGTCAGCGAGAGGAAGCGATGCAGGCATTGGAAGGTCTGAAGGTTCTGGACCTGTCGCGGGTGCTGGCGGGGCCGTGGTGTACGCAAACCTTGGCCGATCTCGGCGCCGACGTCTGGAAGGTCGAAAGCCCGCAAGGCGGCGACGACACGCGCACTTGGATGCCACCGGAGGTCAATGGCGAGAGCACCTATTTCCTCTGCTGCAACCGCTCCAAGCGGTCGATCGCGGTCAATTTCCGCGATCCCGAGGGTCAACAGCTCATCCGTGATATGGCGGCCAAGGCTGACGTCGTGGTGGAGAATTTCCGCAAAGGCGCACTCGAGCGCTTCGGCCTCGGCTATGAGGATTTGTCCGCCATCAATCCGCGGCTCGTCTACTGCTCGATCTCGGGCTATGGCCGCGCCGGCATCCGGTCCGAGGAGGCCGGCTATGATTTTGCCATACAGGCCGAAAGCGGCCTGATGTCGATCACCGGCGAGGTCGATGGCGAGCCGATGAAGCTCGGAGTGGCGATCAGTGACATCGTCGCCGGGATGAACGCGGTTCAGGCCATTCTGGCCGCCCTGCTGGCCAGGGAGAAGACGGGCAAGGGTCAGCTGATCGACATCGCGTTGCTGGATGGATCCGTCAGTCTACTCGCCAATGTGGCGACCGGCTATTTGGCCACGGGCAATGCCCCACGCCGCTACGGCAACGCTCATGGCTCCATTTCTCCCTATCAGGTCTTTTCCTCCAGCGATGGCAGCTTCGCGGTCGCCGTCGGCAATGATTCGCAGTTCCGGGCCATGTGCAGCCAGGTGATCGGCAAGCCGGAGCTGGCGGATGATCCACGCTTCTCCACGAGCCGGGCGCGCGCCACTCATCGTGAGGACCTGGTTCCCCTTCTCGACGCCGTGTTCCGCACCAGGACCAAGGCGGACTGGATCGAGGCGTTCAAGAGGGCCGGGGTGCCCGCCGGGCTGATCCGCACCGTCCCGGAGGTCTTCTCAGCCCCGGAGGTCGCCGAGCGCAATCTTTTCGTCGAGATCGAGGATGATCGCATGGGCTCCCTGCGGCTTCCGGCCTCGCCCCTGGCCCTGCGCGGCACGCCGCCGCGCCCACCATCCATGCCGCCCCGTCTCGGCGAGCATACCGATGAACTCCTGGAGGAAGTCCTGGGCCTCGATGGCGAGAGATGTGCAGCGCTTCGCCGAAAGGGCAGCGTCGCCTAGCGATCGGTGTTTGCGACCCCGCACCAGCCGGCGATGAACAGCGCGATGGTCTTCGTCACCCGGCGCAGGGAGGACAAGCTGACGCGCTCATCGATGCCGTGAACGCGCTCTGCGACGGGTCCATAGGTGATCGCCGGCATTCCCGCATGCAATGCGAACACGGCGGCATCGAGATAGGCCGGCATCACATAGGCGGGGAGGGGACGATCATTGGTGATGCCATGGGCCCAGCCGAGCATGCTTTCGGCCTCGCCGCCGGGGGCGAGCTCATAGCCGCCATGCACGTGGCCCACCCACTCGACCCGCGGTTCGGCGCGCGACAGGGCTGGATCTTCGAGCGCGCATGCCGCGACGAAGCTCTCGAACTCGCGGACGCGAAGGGTGGGATCATCCCCCGGATAGATCCCGATGCGCCCCTCCATCCGGCACTCGGTCGAAACCGAAGCTGACCATTCGCCCCCGTTGAACTTGCCGATGGTGAGCGCGACGGGGTTTCTCAAAGCGGCGAAATGAGGATGCTTCGCCTTCTCAGCGATCCAATGCGCTTCCAGATCCTTCAGTCGGGCGACCATGGCGAAGCCCGCTTCAATGGCGCTGGTGCCGGCGCCGATCTCCCGCGGATGGGCCGGCACGCCGCGCAGCGTGATGGCGAATTTGATGACGCCCACATTGGCCCTCACCAGCTGCTCGTCGGTGGGCTCGGGAATGAGAATCGCATCGGCCACATGGCCGCGGGCCAGGGCCATGGCGGCGCCGTTCCCGGTGATCTCCTCCTCGATGACCGACTGGATGTGCACGTCTCCCAGCAGCGTGATGCCCGCCATATCGAGTGCGGCCAGCGCGAAGAGATTGGCGGTGACCCCGGCCTTCATGTCGCCGGCACCGCGCCCATACATCCAGTCGCCCTCGACGACGGCCGAATAGGGGCCGTGGCTCCAGAGGGCAGGGTTCGCCGTCGGCACCACATCCACATGCCCGTTCAGCGCCAGAGACCGCCCTCCATCGCGCCCGGAGCGCCGGTAGCCCGCGAGGTTCCAGGCATTCGTATAATCGACGGTGGCGGGAGAAAAGCCGGGCTGGCCGGCCGCCGCCTCGAGATCGATTCGAAACCGGTCGATCTCCAATCCGAGCCGGCCCATCTCGCGTTCGACCACGGCCTGGACGCCCGCCTCATGGCCGCGCAGCGAGGCCTGTCCGACCAGTTCGGCGAGTAGGGCGATCTGCCGGTCGAAGCCGCCATCCACTGCGGCGATGATGTCGTCGATCTGCCGCAGACTGAGCTCGGACACAGTCTACCTCCTCAAGGCTTGGGAAACAGCGCGCTGGTTTTGTCCGTGAGATAATAGGCCAGCAGGCCGATCCATTCCTTCTCGCCTGTCGCCAGCCGCGACAGCAGGTGATCCAGATGACGCCGATGCTCGGCGGGAGTTCTGAAATCGACGGGATAGGGGACGACGTCAAACCCCACTTTGCGGAAGGCACCGACCGCCCTCGGCATCTGATAGGCGGAGGTGACCAGAAGCCAGATCTCGCCCGGCTTGGGATCGGCGACCCTCTTGGCCTCCACGGCGTTTTCGTAAGTGTTGCGCGACTTGTCATCCAGAAGGATGCGCTCGGGATTGACACCCAGATCGACCATCACCTCGCGCATCAGGACGGCTTCCGGACTGCCTTCGGGATCGATTTCGCCGCTCCCGCCGGCAATGACGATCTTGGCGGCCGGATATTCGTTGGCGAGCTGTGTCGCCTTCGTCAGCCGTTCCGCCCCCAGCTGGAGTTGCGGCGTGCCGCGGGCGGCGGAGACGTCGTTGCGGGTGACGCCTCCCAGGACGACGATGCCGTCCACCCTCTCCGGCAGTCGCGGGACGGGAAAGCGATTCTCCAGCGGCGCGAGCAGCCAGAGGCCGATGGGCAGCAGAAAGACCAGCACCATGCCGACAGCGCCGAGGCCTGTCACAACGACCCCGGCCGTCCGGACCCGGGGCACGAACTGCAGCAGCAATCCCAAGACGATGAGCAGGACCAGGAAGTTGCCGGGATCGGCGAGGATCCAGAACAGTTTTGAAACAGAGAAGAAATCCACTGGGAGCCCGCGTCTTACGGGGCGCCTTGCCCCAACCATTCGACCCAGCGGCCGTGATAATCGGCCCGGGCAAGCTTGGTTGTCGTCGCTCCCGGCCAATAGGTCAATGCCAGAAGACCACCATCTCCCGTATCCGACTCGAAGCGCAGCCAGGCCAGGGGATTGTCTGCCGTCGCTTTGGCCCCGGCAGCGGCCATCGCCGCGCTGATCCGCTCCCGTGTGGCCTGCGGCAGGTACTGCCACACGATGGTATGATAGACGACATGCACGCTGCCGGCGGTGTTCCGATCGAGGCGTGCCTCGATCCAGTCCGCTGCATCGGCGCGGTCGAGCTGCAATTCGGCATCGGCGGCGATGTCGAGTGCCGCGTTGAGGCGCTCGAGGCGCAGGCCCTGGTCCGGCCAGACATAGGAGAGCAGCCGGCGACGATCGGCAGGGTTGCGCGCATCCAGGGGATTGCGATCACACCCCGCCCGCTCCAGGACGGCGACGTCGAGGCCGAGATCGGGAACCTCGCCGCGCCACTCCGGGGCGATTTCGAGGGCCCGGCTCGGAGCCCCCCAGCTCTTGCCGCCAATGCGGTAGCGGAGCTGGTCCCAGCAGAGGTTGAGTCCGCAGCTGGCCCCGATCTCGGACAGCCGCAGGGGCAGCCTGGCCCGGCGTGCGATCTCGAGGAAGCCGCCCAACAGAATGCCCGACCGGGCGATCTCGTTGGTTTGCGGCGGGCTCTGCAGAATGTCCAATAGTGCCGTCGCATGTCGGTCGAGGACTTCGGTGACGGCCGTCCACAGCCGGTCTGCATCAGGCATCGGAGCGGGTGGATAGAGCGCAGCAAGCGCGTGAGCCTCTCGCGACAGGACCAGGGCGTGCAGGGCCCCGGCGAAGCGCAGCGCCAGCGCATCGCGTCCGGCACCGCCCTTCCAGCTCAGCAGGGCACGCCCCACCAGCGTCTCGTCCGTGAGCCGGTCCGCTGCAACGGACAGGAGCCGCGCCGTGAAGGGCGAGCCGAGCACCTCGCAGGCATGGGCTTGATCCCGGAAGCTCTGGCGGATGCGGCGGCCGGGCAGCAGCCCGTCATAGACTTTGAGCGTGCCGTCCTTCACGGCCGCGGTGGCGCGGGTGCGGATCGACTTCAGGCCATAAGCGGAATGTAGCATGGCGACGTGCCCCAATTCGGATCTCCGCTGCCCTCTGATGCAACCTGCGTGCCTGCCTCTCGCGCGGGCTGCGCGTCAGTCCTCCTCGGCGACGGTGGCGGCCTCAGTCGCCCTCGGCGACGGTAGCGGCGCTGACCGGCTGCAAAGCGTCATCCGTGAGGCGGCTCGGCCGCAACAGCCCGTGCTGTTCCAGAACTGGATAGGCCGCGGCTGCAATATGAGATTCGATCCGCTTGAGGTCGCGAATGAGATCGAGATGTAGACCGCTGCTCTCGATGCTCTCCTTGACCCCCTCCCGCACCCGCTGGAAATGGCTGTCATTGGCGATGCGCTCCAGGTCGCGGAAATGCTCTTTCTCGGCAAACAGCGCCTTGGCCGCATCGAGATCGGCGGTGAGGAAGACCGCGATCGAAAGCTGGAGGTCCTTGAGCACGCGGGCATACATGTCGTCGATTTCCGTGAGCCCCTGTGGTGACAGCACCATCCCCCTTTTGATTTTCTTCGAGGTGAGCTCCATCAGGTTCTTGTCGACGATATCCCCGATATGTTCGAGATTGATGGAGAAGCTCAGGATCTCCGCCAGCCTTTGATGCTCCGCATCCCCCAGCATCTCGCGGCTCACATCCGTCAGATACTGCTGTATGGCGTTGTGCAGTTCGTCGAGCGTGTCGTCCATCTTGCAGATTTCGGAGACTTTTCGGCGCTCGTTCGAATGCAGCAGATGTTGCGAGCCGGCCAACATCACCTGGACAACATCGGCCATATGCATGGCTTCCCTGGCGGCATTGGCGAGCGCGACCGATGGCGTATTGAGCGCAGTCCGGTCGAGATGGCGCGGCGCTGAGGGGTCGATGGGCTTTTGCCGTGGCGGGAAGATCGTCTCGAGCAATTTGGCATAGGCGGGCAGGGGCAGGATGAAGAGCAGCGCCAGGACGACGTTGAAAATGGTGTGGAAATTGGCAACCAGCCGTGCCGGGTTGGGATCCAGTCCGATCATGAGCTCGGAGATCGGGTGGATCAGCGGAATGACGATGAAGCAGCCGATCAGGCGGTTGATGAGGTTTCCGACCGGCAGCCTGAGCTTGACCGTGTCGAGGCCCGCGCCTTCGAGCACCGGGTTGATGGCGCTGCCGACATTGGCGCCGAGCACCATGGCGATGGAGGCTTCCGCGGTGATGACGCCGGCGCCGGCAAGCGACATGATCACGAGAACGGTGGCGACGCTTGAATGCGCTGCCCAGGTGAAGGCGGCCGCGATGAACAGGTTAAGCACCGCGTCATTGGTCACGGCCTTCAGCAATTCGCGCACTGCGGGCGTGGTGGCGGCGGGCTCGATGGTCTGCAGCATGAGATGCAGGGCGAGCAGAATGAGGCCGAGGCCGATCCCGACCCGCCCCAGATCCTTCACGCGCGATTGCCCGTGCTGAAAGCAGACGAAGCCGATGAAGATGAGCACCGGATAGACGAGGGAGATGTCGAAGGAGAGAACCTGCACGATCAGCGTGGTGCCGACATTCGCCCCGAGCATGATCGCCAGGGCTGGCACCAGGGCGACCATCCCGTCCGCCGCAAACGAGGTCGCCATCAGTCCGGTCGCGGTGCTGCTCTGGAGGATGGTGGTGACGCCGAGGCCGGCTGCGAACGCAGCGATACGGTTGTGCAATGCCCGCCCGAGCACCAATCGGAGTTCTCCGCCAAACGCCCGCAGCACGCCGCTATGCACCATGTGGATCCCCCACAGGAGCAGTGTGATCTCGCCGACCAGATGGATGATGGTGGTGGTCAGAAGTGACATTGCGTTGCGGGTTCTCGTTTGTTGGGTTCTTGTAGGGTGTAGACGCTGGCGAAGACTGTTGCCAAACTGACATAGTACAGCGTGACGCTGCAGGCCATCGCCAACATGCGTCCAATCTGTGGTTGAGGACGCCGTGGCCGCTTTTCTGTGCACAGCCTGCGGAATGCAATTCGAGCCGACCCCGGCGCCACCGCCCTCCTGTCCCATCTGCGAGGAGGAGCGTCAGTTCGTTCCCGAGACCGGCCAGGGCTGGATTACGATGGCCGAGCTCCGCCGACGCCACATCAACGCGTTCCGGCAATATGAACCCGGCCTGCTCGGGATCGGGACGGTGCCCCATTTCGCCATCGGTCAGCGGGCGCTGCTGCTGGTGACCGATGTGGGGAACATCCTTTGGGACTGCATCTCTCTCGTCGATGATGCAACCATCAGCGTCATCAGGGCCATGGGCGGACTGGCGGCCATTGCCGTGTCCCATCCCCATTATTACAGCTCCATCATCGAGTGGAGCCGCGCCTTTGGGGATGTGCCCATCTTCTTGCATGAGGCCGACCGGCGGTGGGTCATGCGCCCTGATCCCGCCATTGAATTCTGGGCCGGCGAACATCTGCTGCTGGCGGATGGCATCACGTTGATCCGCTGCGGAGGTCATTTCGCCGGCGGGACGGTGCTGCATTGGGAAGAGGCGGCGGCGGGCAGGGGGGCCTTGCTCTCGGGCGATGTCATTCAAGTCGTCGCCGACAATCGTCATGTCAGCTTCATGCGCAGCTTTCCGAACTACATTCCCTTGTCCGAAGCGGCCGTGCGACGCATCGAAGCGGCCGTGAACCCCTTTCCCTTTGACAAGATCTACGGCGCGTTCTGGGATCGGCTGATCGAAACCGATGGCAAGTCGGCTTTGCAGCGATCGGCGGAACGATATGTCCTGTCCATCACGGGTCACGGTGCCGCCGATGACGAACAGTGAGGCGAGCCCCGCGCCGATCGCCCTAGTGACGCCACGGTTCTGATTCTCTATCCGCTTGGCGAAACTGTGGAACAGCTGTCACCATCGCGAGTTAAGCAGATTTATGAATGCAAAGCCGAAACTGCACAGATTTCGCTTGCGCAGTCATCGAATGTTCATGTGATTTGTGTCGGGATTTCCAGATGACGCCTGCGGCTGCGTCAGGACCTGCCGGCAAGTGACTGCCCGGTAAGTGATAACGATCAGGGACGACAAGAATGACGAGATCTTCAGAACAGCATTTTTCTTCCTGCCGCACCATTTTGCGCGGCTGTCTGGCTGCCGTGCTGTTGGGAGCGACCCTGTCGGGTCCGGTGACGGCGCAGACGGCTGCCCCGCCCGCCGCCACAACGACACCTGCCCCCGTCCAGGCACCGAATACCACCATCATCGACCTGACCGTCGACGGGCTGCAGTCGGACGATGGAATGCTGCTGTGGACATTGTTCCAGGGGGAGGAGAATTTCGAATCCTTCGATCCCGAGAAGTCGATCGCCAAGGGCAAATGTCAGATCGTGAACAAGGTTTGCACGGTTCAGATCCCCGCCGTGCCCTTTGGAGAATACGCGCTGATCGTCGCCCATGACGTCGATGGGAACGGCGAAATCGACCGCAATCCGCTGTCGGACGAGCTCAAGGGCATTTCCAACTACACCAGCAAGCTGTGGTGGAAGCCGAATTGGGATGATGCGAAATTTACCGCCAGCCAGCCCCAGATGCCGATGACGATCACCGTCTATTGAAACGAAAAGGGCGCGCCATGAGCGCGCCCGAAGATCCTATGGGCCCGCTCCCGAGGCGGGCCGTATTCTACCGGTAATAGCCGCGACGCCAATAGGGTGCGGGTCCATAGACGGGCCGGTAACCGCCCCAGTACCGTGGCGGCCGCGGCGCGACATAAACCGGCGGTGGCGCGTAGTAGACCGGTGGCGGTGGCGCATAATAGACCGGCGGCGGCGGATAGTAGACGGGTGGCGGCGCGAAATAGGGGGCGCCGATGACCACATCCACGCGGGCTTGCGCAGGCGACGAGGCGGTCACCGCCCCGAGGGCTGCGAGGCCCAATAGTCCGGCTGAAGCGAAAGCTTTACTCAACATGGCACCTTGCTCCTCGATGATCCGGGCTACGGCTTCAACGCCCGGATCGTCTAAAAATATCAACAAAAGATGAACTGGGGATGTACGGAATCTGATCCTGGCGCGGCCGGCCGTTGCTCGCGGCGCCGGGTTTCGATATGACTGCCGCCATATCCCGAAAATCGGAAGCACCATGGCTGCCCAGTACATCTATCATATGCACGAATTGTCGAAGGCCTATCCCGGCGGCAAGAAGGTCCTCGATAACGTAAATCTCTCCTTCTACCCGGGGGCGAAGATCGGCGTCTTGGGCCCGAACGGGTCCGGGAAATCCACCCTGCTGAAGATCATGGGGGGCTTGGATAAGGAGTTCTCGGGCGAAGCCTGGGCGGCCGAGGGCGTCAAGGTCGGATATCTGCCCCAGGAACCTCAGCTCGACACGAGCAAGAGCGTCCGTGAAAACGTGATGGAAGGCGTCGCTGAGAAGCAGGCGATTCTCGATCGTTATAACGAGCTCATGATGAACTACTCCGACGAGACGGCCGACGAGGGGGCCAAGCTTCAGGATGTCATCGACAGCCAGAATCTCTGGGATCTCGAATCGCAGGTCGAGCAGGCCATGGATGCCTTGCGCTGTCCCTCCGACGACGCTGACATCCAAAAGCTCTCAGGCGGCGAGAAGCGTCGGGTCGCTCTGACCAAGCTTCTGCTGTCCAAGCCGGACCTCCTGCTGCTCGACGAACCGACCAACCATCTTGATGCCGAATCCGTCGCCTGGCTGGAGCATTTCCTGAAGGCTTACGGCGGGACCGTGGTCCTCGTGACCCATGACCGCTATTTCCTCGACAATGTGACCGGCTGGATCCTGGAGCTCGATCGCGGCCGTGGCATTCCCTATGAGGGCAACTACTCCGCCTGGCTGGAACAGAAGCAGAAGCGCCTGATCCAGGAGGGCCGGGAGGAGGAGGCACGCCAGCGCAATCTGAAGGAAGAGCTGGAATGGGTGCGTCAGAGCCCGCGCGCCCGTCAGGCCAAGTCCAAGGCGCGCCTGAATGCCTATGAGGAGTTGCTGAACCAGGATGTAGGCGACAAGGTCAATCAGCAGCAGATCACCATCCCACCGGGACCGCGCTTGGGCAATGTCGTCATCGAAGCCGAGGGTCTGAACAAGGCCTATGGCGACAAGCTCCTGATCGAGGGTCTGGATTTCCGTCTGCCGCCGGGCGGCATCGTCGGCGTCGTCGGCCCCAATGGTGCGGGCAAGACCACTTTGTTCCGGATGATCACCGGCCAGGACAAGCCCGATGGCGGCGCTCTGCGCGTCGGCGAGACCGTCGTTCTCGGTTATGTCGATCAGTCCCGGGATTCACTGGCGCCCAATAAGAATGTCTGGGAGGAGATCTCTGACGGCAATGACATTATCGTGCTGGGCAAGCGGGAAGTGCCGTCGCGCGCTTATGTGAGCTGGTTCAACTTCCGCGGCGGCGATCAGCAGAAGAAGGTCGGTCAGCTGTCCGGCGGCGAGCGTAACCGCGTCCACATCGCCAAGATGCTCAAATCAGGCGCCAACGTCATCCTCCTCGACGAACCGACCAATGATCTGGACGTTGACACGCTGCGGGCGCTCGAGGATGCGTTGCTGGATTTTGGCGGCTGCGCGGTTGTGATCAGCCACGATCGCTGGTTCCTCGACCGGACCGCGACCCATATCCTCGCCTTCGAGGGCGACAGCCATGTGGAATGGTTCGAGGGTAATTTCGAGGCCTATGAGGAAGACAAGAAGCGCCGCCTTGGCGACGAGGCGGTGCAGCCTCACCGGGTCAAGTACAAGCGCTTCGAGCGGAATTGAGGACCATGATGATCACTGCTGGCGATCCCTGCCCCTGCAGCTCCGGTGAAAGCTTCGCCGCCTGCTGTGGTCCCTATATCGCGAAGGAGCGGGCAGCGCCGACGGCGGAGGCTTTGATGCGCTCCCGCTATTCCGCCTTCGCAGCCGACGCGATCGACTATCTCGAGGACACTCTGCTGCCCAGCACGCGCGGCGATTTCGACCGCCAGTCGGTGGTCGATTGGGCCCGCAACAGTGAATGGACCGGCTTGGAGATCGTCGCCACGAAGGACGGCGGGGAGACTGACCGTGAGGGTCAGGTCGAGTTCATCGCCCACTTCACCATGGACGGCGAGAAGCGGACCCACCACGAGACCTCCCGCTTTTCCAAGAAGGAGGGCCGTTGGTATTACGTTGACGGCCGCGTCGGCAAGCGTCAGGAGACGGTGGTCCGCTCGACGCCGAAGCTCGGCCGAAACGATCCCTGCAGCTGCGGGAGCGGCAAGAAGTACAAGAAATGTTGTGGTGCCGCGGCCGCGTGACGAGATTGGGCACCGCCGGCCTGGACGCTGGCCGTGCCCTGGACGCTGCGATCGACCGCGTTAGCGGTTGACCTTGATCTCTGTGTTCCGCCGGCTGCCCGCGGGTTCGAGATAGATGAAGGCCGCATCGATGCTCTGGCCTCCATTCTGGATGGCCGAGGTGACCGATGACCGGAGCAGCTGGCCAAGCCAGACATTGGTGACGTTCACATCGAGAACCTTGCAGTCATTGCCGGCAGCGGAGACTTTCCAGATCACCTTCTGCGAAGGGCGGCCGCCCAGGAATTTGAGGGACGTCTCCACATTGACGGCATTGCCCTGCGCCTTCGTGGAAGTCACCACCACGCTGCTGGCACGAAACTTCCGATAATTATCGGCGAGGGTCTTGGCGATGAACTGCTTCACCAGGGCCGTATAGTCGCCAATGCGATCCGGTGGCAGGAGCTTGCGATACTGGCCCAGCGACAAGAGCGCGATGGTTTGATTGTCCGCATGCCGGTCGATGACCCCGTAGAATGCCTGGGGCGTACCCTTCTGGGCCGCATTGATCATGTCGGCGCCGATGCCGTCCACGCACGCGCCGACGTCCTGAGCCTGCGACGCTGACCCGGCAGCAGAGGCTGCCAGTGCGGAGATAATGACCAGCGCTCGACACGAGCGACGGCCGAACCAACGGAATCCCACCGCCGAAAATCCTTTGGGACGCATCAACCCACCTTCTGTTTCGAGCCGCGACACTTCCAACAGCACGCCGACGCTCACGATGATCTGGCCCCGTCTCCCAGGCGGCGACCTTTATCGGATTCCGACAGGAAAAAAAAGAGCGACCGCAAAGGGTCGCTCTACATTTGCCTCAATTTTTCGAGGGAATGTCTATTTCTGCAGGAAGGCCATCAGCGAACCGACGTCGCCATTGTTCTGGCTGATCACCGAGACGAAGCTCTGCTGGGTGAGGCCGGCAAGCCAAACCCCTTGCACGTTGATGTCGAAAATCTTGTAGCCGCCGCCAGCCTTCACCAGCCGCCAGATGACGGGCATCGCCGGCCGGCCGTCGGAGAACTGCACTTCGCTTGAGACGATGACGCTATCCGAGCGAGCCTGTGATCCGTTGATCTTCAGAGAAGAGCCGCTGATCTTGCTGGCGTTCGAGACGAACACATTCGTGATGTAGGTCTCGAAGAGCTTGTAATATTCCTTCTTCTGCGCGGCTGGCAGCTTGGCGCGATAGCGGCCTAGGCTGTAATTCGCGATGGTCTGGATATCGGCGCTCTTGCGGAGAATGGCGCCGAATTGTCCAGCCGACTGGGCACGCGCGGCCGCCAGCACGTTCTGTCCGATGGACTGAACGAATTTTTCGGCGCCGGTGTCGGCCAGAGCGATAACGGGATTGTGCAGGAGGACGGTCGCGGAGAGCAATCCTGTCCCCAACACGCTCAAGAAGGCCCTACGGGAAACAGACCCCGAGCAGGTTTTCATATGGCATCCTTTCAGGCATGCAGAGTTGCGAGAGGTTAACTGGTAAATGCGTCATTCCGAAACGTCCGGAATATCCGAGAGTTCCTCGACGTCGATCCGCCCATTTCGAATCTCGGCCTCACGGTACTGGAAGTAAAGATCTCGGACTGCCGCGTAATAATCTGGCGAGGTCTGGCGCAGACTGTCGATTTGGTCAAGAGCCGATTCGCGTGACACCATGGTTTGCGCCATCGTCGGCGACATGCTTTCGACGACAGCCGCATCCATGAGCAGCCACGTGGTCGGTGTCGTCACGGCGTCGGCGACCCGTCCGACCGCGTGTCGCAATGTGGAGGGGCCGAACAGAGGCAGGACGATATAGGGGCCGGATTTGATGCCATAGACCGCCATGGTCTGGTCGAAATCTTCCGAATGCTGGGCAAATCCGTTCTGGGCCGCCACATCGAGAAATCCACCGACGCCGACGGTCGAGTTCATCGCAAAGCGAACCAGCGTGGTCTGCGCCCGGTCGCCTTCGCCCTGCAGCAGGTCGTTGATCAGCGTCACCGGAGAGGCGGCATTGGCAAGGATGTTTGCCACCCCCTGTCGTAAGACGGAGGGCACCAGAAAGCGGTACGCTGTGGCTGCGGGCTTGAGGATGGCCACATCCAGCGTATCGTTGACGGTGAACATCACTCGATTGAAGCGCTCCAGCGGATCGGCCCGATCGCTGGGGTCGACCCTCAGATCGTCACCGGCTCCGTCCGTAGGCTCCAGATCTTCGATCGAACCGAGAGTGCCGGCCGGCGAGGCCAGCACGTTTGCGCTCGGTGGCACTTCGGGCTGGGTAAAGGCCTGCACGGCGGCGATCAGCTCGGCATCGTAATAGGGCGCCGAGACGATCGCCTCCTGCGCGACCAGCTTCTGTCCGAGGCCGGCCGTGACCGCGATACAGACGGCACCCGCCAGCAGCGCGCGCGACCCCCGCCGGAGCATCCCGTCATGCTGGTCACTCTTCACTCTGCCGCGCAGGCCCATGCAGGCGATCATCGAGCTATCCCGTTCACTAGAGTAAGATGCGCTGGGAGCACATTCCCAAATTTATGAAATTACGCACTTCTCTATCGCGCAAACCCTAAAACAAACTTTGCGGCGTCAATCTGGCGGAAGCGGCGGAGATCGTCCCGCATTGCAGATTTAGCCATCATTCTCGCTCAATTCTTCGTTGGCATAGATATAAAGATATGTTTATGTAGGCACATGAGGAGTGGCTAATGGTGGATGAGAATCGATCCGAGCAATTGCTGACGGCGCTGCGGGCCATTGCTGAGCCGAGCCGGCTGCGCTTGCTCTTCATCATTTCCCACGGCGAGTTCAACGTGACGGAGCTCACCCAGATCCTGGGTCAGAGCCAGCCGCGCATCAGTAGGCATCTGAAGCTTCTTGTCGATGCCCAAGTGATCGAGCGTCATCGTGAGGGCAGCTGGGTCCTGTTCCGCATGGCTGAGCGCGAGACCGGGGGGGCCTTGGCGCGCCTGATCGCAGACCTCCTCTCTGCGGATGATCCCTTCCACGCCCGTGATCTGGCGCGCATCGAGACGATTCGCGCTGAGCGGGCCAATGCGGCGATGAACTTCTTCCGCTCCAATGCAGGCAATTGGGATCGCATCAGATCCCTGCATATCGCCGAGGATCAGGTCGAGGAGGCCGTCAAGCGGGTCGTGGGCTCCGACCCCGTCGACACGCTGCTCGACGTGGGAACTGGCACCGGACGCATTCTGGAGCTTCTGGGTCCGCGCGTGCGACAGGGCATCGGGCTCGACATGAGCCGCGAGATGCTGGCGGTCGCCCGGGCCAGGCTCGACGCCGCAGCCCTGCGCCACTGCCAGATCCGGCAGGGTGACATCTATCACTTGCCCTATGCCAGCCAGAGCATTGATCTTGTCACCATCCATCAGGTCCTGCACTTCTTGGATGAGCCCGAGCGGGCCATTGCGGAGGCGACACGGGTGCTGCGCCCGGGCGGACGCCTGCTGGTTGTCGATTTTGCCCCTCACGAGTTTGAATTCCTGCGTGAGAACCAGGCGCATCGTCGTCTGGGCATCTCCGCTCCGCAATTTTCCGCCTGGGCTGAGCGCGCCGGTCTGGCCAGCGAACTTGTGGAAACGCTGCCGCCGCCGGCCGGTGTGGAGGAAGGCCTGACGGTCTCTTTGTGGCTGGCGCAGAAGGGCGACACCGAAACCAGACGTGTCCCGGAACTATCCCATATTCTTCAGGTTGAGTGACGCGAGGGGCCAATGACGATGCATCCGACCACACCGATCAGACCTCTCGAGGAGTTTGACTCCAACCGCATCGAGGTGTCGTTCGAACTGTTTCCTGCCAAGACGCCCGGCGCGGGCAAGACTTTGGAGGAGACGGTGAGGCGGCTCGCCAGCCTGGAGCCGCGATTCTTTTCTGTCACCTATGGCGCCGGCGGCTCGACCCAGACGGAGACGTCCTCGACACTGGACATGATCCGCAACGAGGTGGCGGTGCCCGCTGCCGGCCACCTCACCTGCGTCGGAGCCTCTCGCGCCGACACCGCGGCCATGGTGGAGCGGTATCGATCCATGGGCATCAAGCACATCGTGGCACTTCGTGGCGATCCCTCAGGGGGTCTCGATAACGCCTATTGCCCTCATCCTGAGGGTTACGCCAATGCCGCGGCCCTGGTCGCCGGCATTCGCAGTCTGGGCGACTTCGAGATCTCGGTGGCGGCCTATCCAGAAAAGCATCCGGAATCCTCCAGCGTCGAGGCCGATCTCGCCATGCTGGGCGCCAAGGTGGAAAATGGGGCGACTCGGGCCATCACCCAGTTCTTCTTCGATAACGCCGCCTATTACCGCTATGTCGACCGGGTGCGGGCGCGCGGCATCGATGTGCCCATCGTTCCCGGCATCGTGCCCATCACCAATTTCGAGCGCGTCTGCGCCTTCGCCCGGAAATGCGGCGCCACGATCCCTCGCACTCTCGTCGATCGGTTCGCGGGTCTTGAGGGTGATCCCGAGACCATGAAGCTCGTGGCCGCCGCGGTGGCTGCCGAGCAGGTCGCAGCGCTTCGCGACCAAGGGGTGCGGCATTTTCATTTCTACACCCTCAACCGGGCTGATCTCGCTTACGCCATCTGCCGCCTTCTCGGTGTCGGACCAAAGAGCGTCGTGCGCCAGGCGGCCTGACGCGGCCTGAAAACAAGGCCTTACGAGAGTGTCCTGAGGAATTGAATCCGGCTCTGCGGGCGCCTGAAGGGATCGAGGCGAGCCGGTTAAGAGAATGAATCAAGTTTGCCTTGCTGCTCCCATGGCTATATCTCGAAGCGCGGGTCAGAGGCAGGGCAATCATTCTGGTGAGCGGTAAGAAAAGTGAATCATCTGAATCCCTTGGCGGCTATGATTGGAGTGCAATCTTAGCGGGCGCGCGGAGCGCCTTCGGTGTGCCGTGGCTGGTGATGGCGGCCTCTTTTCTGGGCTTTGGTGCGTTGGTGAAAAGCCTCGGCGTCACCCTCGAGACGGCGCTCTTCTCCATCGCCTTCATCTGGGCTCTGCCGGGTCAGGTCGTCTTCGTCACCATGCTCGCCCAGGGTGCCGGATTCTTCGCCATTGCTCTGGCCGTCACCCTCACGGCCATAAGGCTTCTGCCCATGGTGCTCCTGGTCCTCGCCAAGTCGCGCCAGCAAGGTGAGCCGCGGTGGCCGGAATTTTTACTGGCCCATCTCACCGCGGTGACCCTGTGGGTCATTGCCAACCAGCACATGGACACGATGCCGCGAGAGCAGCGGCTGCCCTGGTCGATCGGCATGGGCCTGACCCTGGCCACCTCCATGATCGCAGTGACGACCCTGGGCTATGTCCTGTCGGATGCCCTGCCGCCTCTGGTGGCGGCAGCCATGGTCTTCCTGACGCCGAGCTTCTTCTTCATCTCGCTGCTGGCCAGCGCCTATTATCGCTTCGATTACGCCGCGATCCTGCTGGGCTCTGCACTGACGCCGGTCGGCATGTATTACGTCCCGCAATTCGACCTGCTATTCGCCGGCTTGCTGGGCGGGACCCTGGCCTTTCTCGCGCTCCATCCCAGACTGCGAAGGCGCAGCCGCTCATGACCATGAGTGATTGGCCGATCTGGCTGATCGTGCTGCTCGTCGGCGGCCTCTCGACCTATGTCTGGCGCTTCTTGGGGGCCGTCTTGGTCAGCCAGGTCAACCCGCAAGGCGAGTTTCTCCTGTGGGTCAGGGCCGTCGCGACCGCTTTGGTCGCAGCTCTGGTCTGGAAGCTGATGCTCACGCCCTCCGGAGTTCTGGCGGAAACTGCCCTGTCCAATCGGGTAATCGCTCTGGCGGCGGGCGTCGCGATGTTCTTTCTCGCAAAGCGGAACCTGCCGCTCTCGATCGCGGTCTCCCTCGGGACCCTCATGGCGGCCGAAGCGCTTCATCTTCGCCTGCTGTGAGGGGAGCCCTCAGCTCTCCAACGCGGCGCGCAGGATATCGGCATGTCGGGCGAGGATCTCATTGGCGGCCATCTGAGAGGTCGGCGGGCGCAGGGAAACCCCCTCATGGCGGGGGAGGATATGGACATGGGTGTGAAAGACGACTTGTCCGCCGGCGGCCTCGTTGAACTGCTGGATCGTGATCCCCTGGGCGTTGAAGGCCTTCATCGCGGCGCGGGCGACAATCTGCACCGTCGCCATCACGGCGGCCAGATCCGAAGGGTCAATCTCCAGCAGGTTGCGCGAGGGGTTCTTTGGGATGACCAGAGCATGGCCATCGGCCCGGGGCATGATGTCCATGAAGGCGAAGGTGAGGTCATCCTCATAGAGCTTATGGCAGGGGAGTTCGCCGCGCAGGATCTTGGCGAAGACATTGTCGGGATCATAAGCAGGCATAGGCACTCCTCTGGCGATGCTAGAGCTGTAACAGCCAAAAGACGCTTTCCGCGTCAAGTCTCGTGGCGGAATGGCGAATGGTCGCTGAGCTCGCTGTTGGCCTCATCCACATAGGCCCGTTCCTGCCGAAGGTAGTGCTCGACGGCGCGCGCCAGTCCCCGGTCATGGATGAAATGGGCGGAATGGGTGATGTGCGGCAGATAACCCCGGGCAAGCTTGTGCTCGCCCTGGGCCCCGGCCTCCACGCGGCTCAAGCGATGGGCGATGGCGAAGTCGATCGCCTGATAATAGCAGGTCTCGAAATGCAGGAACGGCCAGTGCTCCGTCGCCCCCCAATAGCGGCCATAGAGGGTGTCGGATCCGATGAAGTTCAGGGCCCCGGCGATATAGGCGCCATTTCGCTTGCATAAGATGAGCAGGATACGGTCTGCCATGGCCGCCGACACGAGGCTGAAGAATCTGCGGTTGAGATAGGGTTGTCCCCATTTCCGCGCCCCGGTGTCCATGTAGAATTCGAAAAACGCGTCCCAGTGATGTTCCTTGAGGTCGCCTCCTGTGACCCACTCGACGCTGATCCCGCCACTCAGCGCCTCCTCCCGCTCGCGCCGCAAGGTCTTTCGCTTGCGCGACTGCAGGCTCGCAAGGAAATCGTCGAAACTGTCGTAGCCGTCATTCTGCCAGTGGAACTGCTGATCCTTCCGGCCGAGAAATCCGAGCCCCTCCAGGACCGTTCGATCCTCCTCCGTCAGGAAGGTGAAATGCACCGACGAGGCTTTCATCCGGCGCATCAGTTCGACCGAGCCTGAGGCCAGGAGGGCCTGCCGCTGCAGCCTGTCGGGACTGTCCGGCACCAGCAGGCGCGGGCCCGTGACGGGGGTGAAGGGAACGCTCACCTGAAGTTTCGGATAATACTGGCCGCCGGCCCGCTCATAAGCGTCCGCCCAGCCTTGATCGAAGACATATTCGCCCTGGCTGTGGCTCTTGAGATAGCAGGGCATGCATCCGTCGACGCTGCCGCAGGGGCCGGCGAGCACGAGATGCTGTGGCAGCCATCCGGCGCGGGGCCCGACCGAGCCCGACTCCTCGAGCGCCTTCAGGAAGGCATGCGATACGAAAGGATTGTAACTGCGGCCGACCGGATTGGCGCAAGCATCCCAATCCGCCGCAGCGATGCTGGCGATTGTGCTTTCGACAGTGATAATCGCTTCTGGCCGATCATCCATGATGGTCTTCACGCCCGCTCACATCCGCCAACATTTGCGGTCGGTCGGGCTTGCGCAAGGGCACGGATGGCCGCAGGCCTTCGAAGATGATCTGGTCGGCGAATTGCGAGGCCCGTTCCCGGTCGGCCTCGGTGCGCACGGTCCAGGCGAGGACCGGCCGTCCAAGGCTGCGATAGACGCGCGTCAGGGCGGAGGGGAGCCCGCGCACATGGTGGGCAAGGAAGTCCGGCTGCAGCCGGCTCAGAATGGAGAGACTGCGAACGTCGCGCCGACGCGCGATGGAAAGATGCTCGCCATCCGTCACATCTCCATTGGCCGCGCAGGTAAAGCCGATCACCGCCCAAGGCGCATAATGCCTCAAGGCCTCGACGCTGTCGGGATCGAAGGACATGAGCGCCGCCGGCCCGTCATAGCCGGCCAGGACCTCTGCGACCCGGCCCTCGAGCGGGCCGCAGCCGTCCCACTGGCTCTTGATTTCGATGAGGAGGGGGACGCGTCCATCGACCTGCCGGAGCAGTTCATCGAATGTCTGAATCCGATCGGCTGAGTCTTTGATCGGGAATCGTTTTAGCGCATCGACGCTGTGAGATCGAACCGGTCCCGAACCATCGGTCAGCCGGCCCAGTTCCGGGTCGTGAAAGACGATTGCATCGCCATCGGCCGTCAGCTGTAGATCGACTTCGACGGCATATCCGGCCGCGATGGCGGCGTCGACCGCCGAAGGCGTGTTCTCGATCACGCCTTCTGCTTTGTTGTGCAGCCCGCGATGGGCGACCGGCCGCTCGACCAGCCAGTGCAGCGACCTTTGTCCGGGCGCCCACCGCATGCGGCCTCAGGCGATCTCGAAGACGGCGTCGATTTCGCAGGCGACGTTCAGCGGCAGCGAGCCGGCCCCCAGCGCGAAGCGGGCGTGCTTGCCCTTGTCGCCGAGCACTTCGACGATCAGGTCCGAGGCACCGTTGATCACTTTGGGATGATCGGTAAATTCGGGAACTGCGTTGACGAAGCCGCCCAGCTTCACGCAGCGCTGCACCCGCTCGAGGTCTCCACCCACCGCCGCCTTGAGCTGCGCCAGGATGTTGATCGCGCACAGCCGCGCCGCCTGGGCGCCTTCCTCGACGGAAAAGTCTTTGCCGACCTTGCCGATATACTCGAATTTTCCGTCTTTCAAGGTGACTTGCCCGGAGATGAACACGAGTTTCCCGGTCACGACATATCCGACGTAATTGGCCACTGGAGCCGCGGGCTCTGGCAGGGTGATGCCCAGCGCGGTCAGCTTGTCTTGAATTTTACCCATGATGTTGTCCTTCTTGATGTGAGAGGGGTTGTGGAACCGTGATCAGCCATTGAGCGAGTCTTTAGGGCGCTTTCCGGCAAAGAATTCATCCAGATTGTCGAGGGCTCGCATGCCCATCGCGATGCGTGTGTCGAGAGTGGCACTGCCCAGATGGGGCAGCAAGAACGCGGTCTCGAGGGACCGATACCGCGGATCGATATCGGGCTCTCCCTTGAAGACGTCGAGCCCGGCCGCCGCGAGTTTGCCGCTCTGGAGGGCGTTGATCAAGGCGTCATCGTCGATGATGTCGCCGCGGGCACTGTTGACGATGATCGCCCCGTCCGGAAGCAACGCGATCCGGTCTGCGTCGATGGAACTGCGGGTCTCCGGGGTCGAGGCGCAATTGATGGACAGAAAATCGCACTGCGGCAGCATCTCATCTAAGGTTGCATGGTAGCGAGCGCCCTGCTCGAGAGGCTGCGGGAGGGCGTGGCGGCTGTGATAGTGGATCGTCATGTCGAAGGCCCGCGCTCTCCGTGCCACGGCTTGACCGATCCGCCCCATGCCATAGATGCCGAGCCTCTTGCCGGTCACCTGCACCCCGAGCGGGCCTGTTGGCGTCCAAGGTCCCCAGCGGTTTTCCCGCACGGTCCTGTCTCCCCAGGACGCCCCTCTGGCGGCGCCGAGAATCAGCAGCAGGGCGATATCGGCGGTGGCATCGGTCAGGACGTCGGGCGTATTGGTGACCCTGATGCCGCGCTCTGTCGCCGCAGCCACGTCGATGTGATCGAAGCCGACGGAGAAGGTTGCGATGATCTTGACGCTGGCCGGCAGGCGTCGGATCACCTCGCCGGTGAGCTTGTCGGTGGGTGTGACGAGGAGCCCCCCGCAATTCTCAGCGTGCTCGATGAGCTCATCGGCTCTATAGAGGGTGTCGGTCGCATTGAGCCGCGCATCATAACTCTGCTCGATCCGCGTTTCGACATCTTGAGGCAATTTGCGCGACACGAGCAGGCGAGGACGAGAGATTGAAGCAGACATTGAAGTGTTGCCTCATTTCTGGGACAGCATGGTGACGAAGGCCGAGGCAGAGGATCGCTTGTGCGACAACCTGCTTTCGAACTCTTTGGACGTGTGGCGTAGGGATTGTCAATGATACGGTCAGCCTTGGTTTGCATTGCTATGGGCGTTTTCGCCGGCGTCCCCGCAGCGACGGCCGGCCCTTTGCCGATGCTTGCTGCCCATCGCGCCGTCTACGATCTGACGCTTGCGCGCGCCGAGACCAAAGCAGGTCTGACGGATGTGCGCGGTAAGCTTGTTCTCGAGGTTGCGGGCTCCCCCTGTGACGGGTGGACGGCGAATATGCGTGTCGTCAACCGTTTGGCACCGCGCACGGGCACGGCCAGTACCCTCGACACGCGCTCCACGTCCTGGGAGTCCGGGGAGGGCGACATGATGGAGTTCGCCACCCAGCGATTCATCAACGGGACCCAGGAGATGGAGCTGCGCGGTCGGGCGGAGCGCAATGCTGAAGGGGGCAAGGTCACCATTGAGGAGCCAGAGCCGGGCAGCTTCACCCTGCCTAAAGGAGTGATTTTCCCGGTTCAGCATACCCGTCGAATTCTCAATGCCGCCATGCAGGGCAGCAAGCGTGATGCAAGCGCGATCTTTGACGGCAACGAAGATCAGGAAGTCCTGACGGCTGTGACCTTCATCGGCAAACGCAACAAGCCGAACTCCGTCGTCCTCCCCATATCTCTCAAGGGCGGTCAGGATCTTAACAAGATGGCATCCTGGCCCGTCAGCATCGGCTATTTCGAGAACAAGCCCAAAGAAGATCCCGATGGCGAACAGATGCCTGAGCATCAGGTGAGCTTCACGATGTTCGAGAACTCCGTGGCCGCCAATCTCACTTTGGATTATGGCGATTTCGCCTTGAAAGGGTCCCTGGTCGAGCTCGATTACCTCCAGCAGGCGAAATGCGGCATGCAATGAGCCGAGATCGGGTTCGGCTGCACAGGAACCGTCACAGGATTTCCGTCTAAACCCCCGATTGCCCTGCCATCCTTCTCACCGTCGACACGCCCGAGGGCGTTGAACAGCGGGGAGAGTGCGATGGTCCTTCGCGGCACATTAAGCGTAACGAGTATGGTGCTGGCCCTGTATGGGCCGGTCTCCAAACCTGCGGAGGCCAGAGACCGGCTGCCGGGCGATGCGTTGACCGCCTATCGCGCCGACTACACGGTCAATCTGCGCAGCCGGATCTTCGAAGAGGCGGTCAAGGCCACCCCCGGCCGCATGACCATCCGCATGTACCGCCACCTCTGTCACAGCTGGGTGACGTCCTTCGAGCTTTCGCTTCGGGTCAGGCGGTCGGATGGTGCCGAGCATCCGCTCAATCTTTTCGTCGAGCGCCAGGAGAGCATGAATGGCCGCACACTGCGCTACAACACCCGCGGCGTGATGGATGGCCAGCAGGAGCGGGTGAAGGTGGGAAAGGCCACCCGCGGGCCCGGGGACGGCGGCTGGGTCCATGAGGCGCTGCCCCAGATGGAGCGGCAGGACCTGCCAGCCGATACCGTCTTTCCACTGATGTTCCTCAAGGAGATCCTCGCCGCCGATCGGCTCAGGCGGCCCATGGTCATGCGCGAGGTGTTCAACACCCGTGTCGGCCCGGTGACGCAACTGGCCGTGACCAGGATCGGCAACCCCCTCCCGGGCTTTTTGCGCTTTCTCCCCTCGGCGGATGCAATGGCGCCGGATCTTCGGGAAAGAACGGCCTGGCCGATCACGACGAGCTACTACGATGCCAAGGTGACGGCCCTGGTGGGCGCAAGTCCCAGCAGCACCGAGGAAGTGGTCATCTTGGAGGGCGGCATCGTCATCGGCGCCAATCTCGCGATCCAGGAATATCAGGTGTCGGCGGTGCTGGACCATCTCGACTTGCTGCCGCAGGCCGATTGTGACAAGAATCTCTCTGATGGCGGTTAGCCGAGAGGGCAGGGCCAGAGTCCCCTCTCCAGAAGATGCTCGGCCGAGCCGGCACAAGAGCAGCAGCCTCGCTCAAAGAAAGCGCGGCGCATGAGGAAGCCCAGATGGATCTCTCAGCGAGCATCCATGCGAGCCGTCGCCAGCTTCTGGCCGGCGGCCTGTGCTTTTGTTGCCTGCCTATGCTCGGCGCGGCAGCGGCGCGGAGTGGCTTGCATGAGGTTGCGCCGTCGGTCTTCATAAGACGGGGCCTGGATGTCGATGCCGCCGCGGGCAATCGGGATGCTCTCGCCAATATCGGTTTCATAATCGGCAGGGATGCGGTGCTGGTAACCGACTCCGGCGGCAGCCTTGCCGATGGAGAATGGTTGCGGAGTGAAATTCGGAGACTGACCGACAAGCCGATCCGCTACGTCGTCATGTCCCATGTTCATCCCGATCACAGCTTCGGAGCCGGCGCCTTCGTTGCTGACGCTCCGGAATTCATCGGTCATGTGATGCTCAAACCGGCGCTTCAGGCGCGCGGTGAGTTCTACCGCGAGAAACTCTCCGACCTGCTCGGGCCAGGCAGTGTAGGCCCCGTTGTGATGCCCACCCGCGAGATCGGAGCCGAAGGGGGCGAGATCGACCTCGGCGACCGCAGGCTCACCCTCCATGCCCATTCCGTGGCGCACACGGATAGTGACCTCTCGATCCTGGATCCATCCGCCGGAGTGCTCTTACCCGCCGACCTTCTTTTCGTGACGCGGGTCCCGGCCCTGGACGGCAGCCTCTTGGGCTGGCTGCAGGAGCTCGACAGGCTCGAGGCGCTCGAGGCTCGAACCATCATACCGGGCCACGGGCCGGTGAGCGTCGGCACGTCAGCCTTTGCAGATCTTCGCCGTTATCTGGTGGCGCTGCGCGATGGCACCCGTGCAGCAATCAGGCAGGGCGTCCCGATCGAGGCGGCCGCAGAGACCGTTGCGCTCTCCGAAGCGGAGCACTGGGTGCTGTTCGGCGACTATAATCGTCGCAACGTCATTCAGGCGTTCAAGGAACTTGAGTGGGAATGATGCCGGGCAATAGGGTCGCTTGAGGTGACATGATGCAGATGAGGATCTTGGCTCTTGCAATCACTTTGACTGTCGTCGTGCCGGCCCATGGCCATGCCGCCGAGGGCGACGAGCCGGATCGGCAGCAGCGTTGGACGGAGCTGAGCGAGCTCCTCTTCGACGAGCGGCCGATGCAATCGACTCAAACGGTGATTTCCATCGATGCGCCCAAGCGCGCCGAAGATGCCGCCCTGGTGCCGGTGACCATCCGCACCGAGCCCGGTGCGGAGATCGTGGGAACAGCCATCATCATCGACGACAACCCCTCGCCGGTTGCCGCCCGCATCAAATTCGGTCCGGCAGGCGATCCGCGCCAGATGAAGCTCCGGGTTCGGATCGACGGCTACACGAATGTCCACGCCGTGGCCGAGACCCGGGAGGGTAAGCTTCTGCAGAATGCCCGCTTCGTGAAGGCCTCCGGAGGCTGCTCGGCGCCCTCCGGCACCAGCGAGGAGGCGGCGGCCCGGAACATGGGCGAGATGCGCATGAAATTCGGTTCGAATGAGGAGATGGGCGGGGCCCCCGAAGCGACTTTGATGGTCCGGCACCCGAATTTCAACGGCATGCAGATGAACCAAGTCACGCGCACCTACACGCCGGCACGCTACATCAACGCCATCGACGTCTCCCGGGGAGACCAGAACGTCTTCGCGATGGAGGCGGACATATCGCTGTCCACCAATCCCGTGATCACCTTCCTGTACAAGCCCGAGGGCAACCTGCCATTCCGCGTGACCGTGAGGGACACGGACGGCAATGTCTGGGCTCAGGATTTCACCTCGCCTCAGGCGACGAACTGAACGGCGCCCCGATGCACACTCTCCAGGCGGCCCTTCGCGCTCTGGCCGCTGTCTCGGTTTTGCTCTTGATTGCAGCGGCGCCGCCAGAGCCCGAGGGGCTCTGGACGGGACCCATGGTCAGCGACACGCCTGCGACGCTCCAAGGGGCCAAGGTGGTGGACGCCGAGGGCGTGAAGACGCTGATGGACGAGCGCCCCGTGCTCGTCGACTCGGGTCCTGCCGACCGCAAGCCCGACAACCTGCCCGCCACCACCCTGTGGAGGCCGACCCATCGTTCCATTCCCGGTGCTCTGTGGTTTCCCGGCGCCGGGCGCGGCGATCTCGACCCGGCCAAAGCCGCTGCCATGCTGGAGCGGATCGCCGAAGTGAGCGGCGGCGACAAGGCCAGACCCGTCGTGACATTCTGCAAGCCGCGATGCTGGGGCAGTTGGAACGTCGGCAAGCGGCTCGTCGCGGCCGGCTACACCTCCGTCTATTGGTTCCCTGGGGGCCTTGCCGCCTGGCAGGAGAAATTCGACACCGCTGTCGTCGCTCCCCAGCCCGGTTGGGCGGCGGATCCCCTGGCGCCGAAGCCGCAACCGACGGCCAAGATTGCACCCTGAGACCCGAGGCGGCATCCTGTTGCGCCTAGGTGAACCCGTGAACAGCGCTGACCGCTGGCAAACCTTCGACCGCGGGGCGTCCGAAATAGAATCCTTGGAAAATCTGGATGCCCATGGCGCGAAGCGCCTGCACCTCCTCGTATGTCTCAACACCTTCGGCGATCACTGTGATCTCCAAGGCCTGGCTGATGGCCATGATGCCGCCGATGATCGCTTGCCGGCTGGCTGAGCTGTTCACATCGCGGATCAGCTCCATGTCGATCTTGATGATATCGGGTTGAAACTGGGCGAGAAGATTGAGACTGGCATAGCCGGCGCCGAAATCATCGAGGGCGGTCCGAAACCCCATCCGCTTGTATTCCGTAACGATATGGCCGACATGGGCCACGTCGAGCGGCTCGTTCTCGGTGAATTCGAAGACGATGCGCTTAGGGTCGAAGCCGACTTTTGCAGCGGCGGTCAATGTCGACCGGATGCAGGCGGCGGGTTCATAGACGGCGTTGGGCATGAAGTTGATCGACAGCCGAACCTGAGATCCGGCGGCACCGGAGGCCGCGGCCAGTTCGATCGCTCGGACGCGCGACACTCCTGGTCGAACCTGTAACGGTTCTCCGCTGTGACCTGATCGAGGATTTCCGCGGCCGTTTCTCCAGCAGTCCCGCGCACCAACGCTTCATATCCCCAGATGCTTCGGTTGCCGAGATCGACGATGGGTTGAAAGGCCATGGTGAAGGGCTTGGCGAAAGCGGTGCCCTCGCGACTGTGGCAGCCATTGCAATTCCTGTTGGTCACTTGGCGGCTCCGGCTGCGTGACGGGCTAGCTTGCGGATCATCCGTCACAAGAGGCTAAGAAAGTAACAATTTGGCTCGTGACCTTAGGCCTTCGCCTGCGGCCGCTTGGGGCTTGGCTGGAAGGCGAGACCCTTTCCCACCGCCAGGCTGCCGAATTTGTCCCGCACGCGATCCATGGCCCTTTCGGCATCCGCCAGCCGCACCGCCGCCGGATCGAGGGGACGTTGTGGATCGCAGGCCTCCGCTGCGCACAGGTCGCTGATCCCGACACCCAGCAGCCGGAACGCCGTCCCTTGTGCCTCACGCTGAAGCATCGGCCGGGCAAGCTGAAAGATCCGGATGGCGAGCTGGCTGGGCTCCTCGAGCCTGGCATTCCGGGTGCGGATCTTGAAATCAGCCGATTTGAGCTTCAGCACGACGGTTGCACCGCCGAGCCCAGCGGCCTTGGCGCGGCGCGAGACCTTCTCGCACATCCGCCACAGGATCTGCTCCAACAGGCTGAAGTCGCTTATGTCCTCGTTGAAGGTGGTCTCGCCACTGATGCTCTTGGTGTCCCGCTCCGTGGTGACGCTGCGATCATCCAAGCCGCGTGACAGGTGATACAGCCGCGACCCCATGGTCCCATAACGCCGCATCAGATCGCCGAGATCCATGCTCTGCAGCCGCTCGATCCGTGTGATCCCGTCTTTCGCGAGCTTTGCCTGCATGGCGCGGCCGACCCCCCAGATCAGGCCGACGGGCCGGGGCGCCAGGAAGCTCAAGGTCTCGGTGCGGCCGATGAGCGAAAAACCCCGTGGCTTGTCGAGATCGGAGGCAACCTTGGCCAGGAACTTGTTGTGTGACAGGCCGATGGAGACGGTGATCCCGATCTCCTTCTCGACCTTGCGAGCCAGCCGGGCGAGGGCGGCGGCAGGACTGTAACCATGCAATCGAGCGGTCCCGGTCAGGTCGAGAAACGCTTCATCGATCGAGATCGGCTGCACAAGCGGTGTGAGCTCCTCCATGAGTGCACGGACTTTCCGTCCGACATCGAGATATTTCTCCATGTTCGGCCGGATCACCACGGCCTCTGGGCACAGCTTCAGCGCCTTGAACATCGGCATGGCCGATCCCACCCCGGAGATGCGCGCGATGTAGCAGGCGGTGGCAACCACGCCGCGGCGCCCGCCGCCGATGATCACCGGCTTGTCGATCAGCGAGGGATCGTCCCGCTTTTCGATGGCCGCATAGAAGGCGTCGCAATCCAGATGGGCGATGGAGAGCTGATGCAGTTCGGGGTGCGAGACGGTGCGGGGACTGCCGCATTGACGGCAACGCCGTTGCGTTCCCTCCAGCATGTGAAAGCAGTCGCGGCAGAGCCCTTGTGATGGGAGTGAAGAGGGCGATGCCTCGACCATGGGACGGCGCCTGATCTCGCCAGTTGGAGAACAACAGTAGAACGAGATCCGGCCTCGTGCAATGCCCGAATGGCCTCAGCCCTGCATGGTCCACAGCTTTGCTGCGCCCCGACCGCCACTGTCTGGTCCATAGTGGGCGGCAACGATCGGCAGGTCGCAATAGTCCGAGAAGAGGTACTGTCCCACACGTGCGGCAGCCGGTGCGTAGAGATCGGGAATCTCCGAGACGCCGCCCCCCAGCACGACGATGTCGGGGTCGAGCACATCGCCGACGGCCGCAAGGCCCCGCGCGAGACGATCGACGTAGCGGTCCATGGTCTCCTTGGCGCCTGCATCGCCGTGCCCGGCCCGCTCGCTGATCTGCCGTGCATCGAGGGTCTGCCCGGTGCGTCTTTCATGATCGGCCGCGAGGGCGGGACCGGAGATCCAGGTTTCCATGCATCCGCGCCGACCGCACCAGCATTCGGGGCCTGGATACTCGTCCGGTTGCGGCCAGGGCAGAGGGATGTGACCCCACTCGCCGCCGACGCCGTGGCGCCCGTCGTGAATGTGTCCGTCGATGACGATGCCGGCGCCGCATCCCGTACCGAGAATGACCCCGAAGACACAAGCATAGCCCTTTCCCGCGCCGTCCACGGCCTCCGAGAGGGCGAAGCAGTTCGCGTCATTGGCAACCTTCACCTCGCGACCCAGGATGGCCTCGACATCTCTCTTGAAGGCTCGCCCATTGAGCCATGTCGAGTTTCCGTTTCGCGCCAAACCGGTCCGTGGCGACAGCGATCCGGGCATGCCGATGCCCACCGTGCCGACGCTTTCGAGCTCGGTTTCGAGGTCCGAGACGACAGCACCTATGGCAGCGATTGTTCCCTGGTAATCGAAGCGCGGTGTGGGACGGCGCCGGACGGCGAGCGTCTCCCCGGCATCGGATAAGGCGTAGCCTGCGATCTTGGTGCCGCCGAGATCGATTCCGATGCGCAGCGCGGAGGTCACTGATCCAGGCCTTTGACCTCGATCAGGCGGGCGATGTGGTCGGCCGTCTCCTGCCAATTGTCCGAGCGCAGTGAAATGCGGTCGATGGGCGCGCAATGGCGGCCGAAGCGCTCGTCCTGCATGAAATGCACGACATGAACCTCCGGCAGCGTGTCCCGGACGGATGTGATATTGCTGGGCGCATCGTCGATGAAGATCACGGGAGCCGCCGACGCCGCAGTGATCTGCCGCATGGCCGGCCCCTTGGGACCGTCATTGACGACGATGGGGTAGGGCATCCCGAGGCCCAGCAGGTTTCGCTGCCGTGCGTCCAGATAGGTGTTCGGCAGGTTGGTCAGCATCACCACATCGGCGACATCGCTGAGCTCCCTCAAGGCATGGGCAGCGCCTTCGATTTCCTCGAATTCAGCCGTCCGGGCCGTGAAGAAGTCGACGAAATGCTGGGCGAGCTCCTGCGTCGCGATCGGTGCGCCCGTATCAATTCTCTTCACATTGCCGTTCAGCGCGAAGCTGACCGGGTCGAGCCAGCAGCCATGCTCCTCGAGCCATGTCTCGAAGGCACGCAGAAAATGCACGACGACCTCGTCGACGTCGCACACGATCAGTGGCTTGTGATGCGCGAGGGTGAGTCGCGCGATTTGGTCTCTGGTCTCTTGGGGAATCATAATGCGGTCTCAGTCGTAAATGGGAGCGCCGGGGAGCTTCGCTCGTGCACGCACCAGCAGCTCGGGCGTCAGGCGTTCCAGTTTGCAGAACGCCAGAATAAGGGTGTCATCGGACAGAATATGGTCAAGGATCGCGCCGAGAAAAGCGGGTTGGTTTGCCGCGGGCCGGAGATCTGCGGGACTGAGGCCCGAAAGGGAGAGAAAAGGTTCGATTCTGTCGGGCTCTTCGGCAAGGAAGACCAGGCCGCGCAGAGCGAGCGCTTCGGCCTCTTCGGGACCGATGCTGCGCTTCTGCCTGTCGCTCCCGAAATTCGCCAACGAAGTGCTCCCAAGGCCGGTAAATACGCTTAAACAGTTTATAACCCGACCGGCGTATTTTCACGCAGCGACGAGAAGGCAACCGCGTTCACGGCGCTACGGGCGCGGGAACCATAAGAATGGGACCGATGCTCGTCAACGCCATCCAAGTGATGTGAGTGAAGTGTGGAGCGGGGAATGGCGAAGACGGTTCTGATCGTCGAGGATAACGAGTTGAACATGAAGCTGTTCAACGATCTTCTGGAGGCCCATGGCTATCGAACGCTTCAGACCCGCGACGGGTTGTCGGCGCTGGACATCGCCCGCGAGCATCGGCCGGATCTGATCCTCATGGACATCCAGCTGCCTGAAGTCTCGGGTCTCGAGGTCACGAAATGGCTCAAGGAGGACGAATCACTTCGCCACATTCCGGTGATTGCGGTGACAGCTTTTGCTATGAAGGGGGATGAGGAACGGATTCGTGAGGGCGGCTGCGAGGCCTATATTTCGAAGCCCATTTCCGTGAACAGCTTCCTGGCCACCATCGACAGCTTTTTGCGAGCTGCGGGATGACTGCCCGCGTGCTCGTGGTCGATGACGTCCGCGCCAATGTGAAGCTTCTTGAAGCCAAGCTGACGGCGGAATATTTCGATCCGATCATCGCCATGAATGGCCTGCAAGCCTTGGATCTGGTGGACCGGCTGCTGCCGGACATCGTCCTCCTCGACGTGATGATGCCGGGCATGGACGGGATCGAGGTCTGCCGCCGCCTGAAATCGAGTCCGCGGACCCAGCACATTCCCGTGATCATGATCACGGCCCTCGACCAGCCGGAGGATCGAGTGCGGGGGCTCGAGGCGGGCGCCGACGATTTTCTGACCAAGCCTGTGGATGACACGGCGCTGTTCTCCCGCGTGAAGAACCTCGTTCGACTGAAGATGCTGGTCGACGAATTGCGGGCCCGCGCGGCGACCGGTGAGCGCATGGGCTTCATCGACAACACTTTGGGCGCGATCCTCGAGAAGCCCGGCGAGGTCATGCTGGTCGACGATACTGGCCATCTGGCCGAACGAATTGCCGGCGGTCTGAGCGGAAGACATCATCTGTTGGTCGTCGACAACGTGAGCAAAGCCTTGTCTCACGCCACCGAAGGTCATTTCGATTTGATCATGGTCGGCCTGGACCAGCGGTCCTTCGATGGTTTGCGTCTCTGCTCCCAACTGCGCTCCCTCAACCAGACCCGCCACATTCCGATCCTTGTGATCGCCGAGCCGGAGGACAATGAGCGCCTGTTGCGGGCGTTGGACATGGGCGTGAATGATTACCTCCTACGCCCGGTCGATCCCAATGAGCTCATGGCTCGGATGAACACGCAGATCCGCCGCTGGCGCTATGCGGAGAGCCTTCGCGACAGCGTGCAGCGCTCGATCGAAATGGCGATCACGGATGAGCTGACGGGGATTTTCAATCGCCGCTACATGGAGACCCATCTGGCGACCCTGATCGAGTCGGCCATGCATAGGGCGAGGCCGACGACCGTCCTCGCCATCGACATCGATTTCTTCAAGTCGGTCAACGATACGTTTGGACATGATGCCGGCGATCAGGTTCTACGTGAATGTGCCGCCAGGCTGCGCAACGTCATCCGCAGCGTGGATCTTCCCTGCCGGGTGGGGGGCGAGGAATTCATCGTCATTCTCCCCGATACCGACCAGCTTGTGGGTGCGCGGATTGCCGAGCGCATTCGTTCGGCCATCGGCTCGGCGCCCTTCATTGTCGGCAGTGAACAGACCCCCGTCACGATCACCGTGTCCATAGGCGTCGCCGGTCTTGGATCCGTTGACGACACCGCAGAGCTTCTGCTGAAGCGGGCCGACCAATCCCTGTACCAAGCCAAGCGCGCGGGTCGTGACCGCGTCGTCTCCGACATGCCGGACGTCCGTCGCCCAGGTTAAGCTTACCCGTTGACGAGCCTTTTGAATTTTCGGCTGGCGGAAGGGCTGGACGATTGAATTCAGGCTCATCCACATCCACTCTGTGTGGCATGCGCGCAGCCTCGGCTACATTCGGGATGCTGTTGCCGCTGCATCTCTGTGAGATGGTACGGGCGCGTTGCCAGGTCCGCCGCAAAAGTCCTGGTGACGTGTCGTACCGGCCGGCTTGATACGGTTCTGGAGTGGCCTCCTCGTTCTCCGTGTCGAGCCGGCCACTTTATGGGGTGTGCCTCAGCTTCTCACGCGAACATACAATCCCGGGGCGTCCTCGATGGGCTTCAGCTTGCCATCTCCGGGCGTTCGCGCCGGCACCCTGTCTCCCGATTGGGCTTCAATCCATTTGAACCAGTCCGGCCACCAGGATCCCTCGTGCTCCGACGCGCTCTGCAGCCAGGCCTCAGGGGTGTCACCTCCGTTCACGCTGGTCCAATAGGAGTATTTATGGGCCTCGGGCGGGTTCACCACTCCGGCGATGTGCCCGGATCCTGCCACCACGAGGCGCGTATCGCCGCCCATCTTCTGACCCACCCGGAAGCCCGATGGCAAAGGGGCGATGTGGTCTTCCCGGGTGACCAGGTTATAGATCGGCTGCTTAGCTTTGGAGAGATTGATCTGGACGCCGTCAATGACCATCTCGCCCTTGGCGAGGCGATTGTTCAGATAGCACTCCCGCAGGTAATAGCTGTGCAAGGCCGCAGGCATGCGGGTGGCATCGGCATTCCAATAGAGCAGATCGAAGGGTAGGGGATTGCGGCCCAGCAGGTAGTTGTTCACCACATACGACCAGATGAGATCGTTCGACCGCAGCATGTTGAAGGTGTTGGCCATCTTGCCGCCGTCGAGATAGCCGCGTTCGGCCATGCGCCGTTCGAGGCTGGCGATCTGTTCCTCGTCGATGAACACAAGCAGGTCGCCGGCCTTCTCGAAGTCGACCTGCGTCGCGAAGAAGGTCGTCGATTTGATCCGGTCGTCGCCTTTGGCTGCCATATAACCCAGGGTCGTCGCCATCAGGGTGCCGCCGACGCAATAGCCGATCGTGTTGATCTCCCGTTGGCCGGTTGCGGCTTCCACCGCATCGAGAGCGGCCAGCACGCCGTCCTTCATATAATCCCCGAAGGTCTTCATGCCCAGCCGCTCATCCGGATTGACCCAGGAGATCACGAACACGGTGAGCCCCTGAGCCACGGCCCAGCGGATGAAGGACTTCTGTGCATTGAGGTCGAGAATGTAAAACTTGTTGATCCAGGGCGGCACGATCAGCAGAGGCCGGGAGAAGACGGTTTCGGTACTCGGCTCATACTGGATGAGCTGCATCACCTCGTTCTGGAACACGACCTTGCCCGGCGTGGTCGCGATGTTGCGGCCGATCTCGAAGGCTTCCATGTCGGTCTGCTTGATGCGCAGTTCGCCGCCGCCCGCCGCCATGTCTTCCGCGAGATGCTGCATGCCTTCGACCAGATTTTGTCCATTCGAAGCCAGCGTCGCGCGGAGGACCTCCGGATTAGTGAGGGCGAAATTGGAGGGCGACATGGCGTTGGCGAGCTGTTCCACATAGAAGCTCGCCTGCTGCCGGGTGCGATCATCCAGCTGTGTTGCGTCCTGGACCACGTCATTGGCCCAGCGGGTGGCGATCAGGTAGCTCTGCTTCAGGAAATCGAAGATCTGGTTGTCTTCCCAGTCTCTATCCGTGAAGCGTTTGTCGCCCCGGCCCGGCTGAACGGTGGCCTTAGCCGGCTCGCCGAGGAAGCGGCGCCAGGAATTCTGCCAGAGGTCGGAATATTGCTGCCAGAGCTTGAACTGTGCATCGACCAGCTTCTGTGGGTCCGACATGTAGCTTTGGGCGACGTCCTGGAACGCTTTCGCCATAGTGGCCGCATCTGATGTCGGCATGTCCTGTCCCCCCCGTTCAGCGGCGGGCCGGGCAGCCATGATCTTGGCAGCCTGATCCATCACGCGCGCCATGTTGCGCATGAATGTCGCCGGATCGGTGAGACCGGCCTCGCTTCGGGTGGTGGCGGGCTTTTCGGTCATTGAGCGCTTCCTCGTTTCTTTCTTATACGAGCATTTGGGGTTCCGGATCGATCAGTCAAAGCGCGAGAGTGCAATATTCCTGCCTTTCTTGAAATGCGCAGCCATTCGCTTCATAAGAGCGTCGCCCGGGTGGCTTACTGAATCACGAATTGAAGGATAGGCATCGACATGGAGCCATTGAGGTTGGGCATTGCCGGACTGGGCACGGTGGGGGGCGGTCTGCTCGAGCTCATCAAAGCCAGCGGTGATACGATCGCCCAACGCGCCGGGCGGCAAGTGGTGATAACCGGCGTGAGCGCCAGGGATCGGGCGAAAATACGTGCGGTAAGCCTCAAAAATGTGACGTGGTTCGATGACCCGGTGGCGCTGGCGAAGAGCCCTGACATTGACGTCCTGGTCGAGCTTATCGGCGGGGACGGCGATCCCGCCAAATCGGCGCTGGAAGCAGCCCTTGCCAATGGCAAACATGTGGTCACCGCCAACAAGGCGCTCATCGCCCGGCATGGCAACGCATTGGCTCGGATTGCCGAGAAAAGTGGCGTCGCGCTTAATTTTGAGGCGGCCGTCGCAGGGGGTATCCCCATCGTCAAGACCTTGCGCGAGGCCTTGGCGGGAAACAGCATCACACGCCTTTACGGGATCATGAACGGCACCTCCAACTTCATTCTCACCAAGATGGAGCAGGAGCGGCGCAGCTTCGCGGATGTTCTCGGCGAGGCCCAGCAGCTAGGCTATGCCGAGGCGGATCCGACCTTTGACATCGGTGGCTTCGACACGGCGCATAAGCTCGCGATTCTGACGGCCCTGGCCTTTGGAACGGAGCTGGATGTGGAGTCCATCTATATCGAAGGCATCGATCAGATCACGCTCCAGGACATCAACATCGCGGGCGAACTCGGCTTTCGCATCAAGCTGCTCGGTGTGAGCGTTCAGACGGAGGCGGGGATCGAGCAGCGTGTGCATCCCACTTTGGTGCCCAAGGACAGTCCGATCGCGGATGTCCACGGGGTCTTCAATGCGGTCGCCGTCAGCGGAGACTTCGTCGGCGAGCTCATGCTTGAGGGTCGTGGTGCCGGCGCTCACCCCACGGCCTCCAGCGTCATGTCGGACATCATCGACATCGCCCGCGGTCACATCCAGAAACCCTTCGGAGTGCCGGTCTCTGCCTTGCAGCCCTATCGCACGGCCGAAATGCCGGCCCACGAGGGCGGCTATTACGTGACCATGACCCTGCAGGATCGGCCGGGCGCCGTGGCCGCGGTTGCCCAGCGGATGGCCGAGCAGAATATCTCCATTGACAGCATCATTCAGCGCCCCGCCTTGGGCGCCAGTGTCGATGCTCGCGGCAAGCCGCCGACCGATGTTGCCACCAGGCCCGTGATCTTGATTACCCACGACACGCATGAACGGAACGTTCGTGAAGCGCTTTCACGGATCGAAAGCGATAGGCACACCGTTGATCGGCCACGTATGATACGCATCGAAAAACTCAAATAACCTCTCTCGCTTGGCGACTTGCCATCCGTTCCCATGGAGACGAAGCCTTGAACAACAACATTTCGACCTTGGCGCGCACACTCACCTTGGAGGTTGCTCGGGTAACCGAAGTGGCGGCCATGGCGGCTGCGCGGCTGCGGGGCCGGGGGGACGAGAAGGAGGCCGACCGCGTGGCGGTCGATGCCATGCGTTCCGCTCTCAATCAGATGGATATCGACGGCACGGTGGTGATCGGCGAGGGTGAGCGGGACGAGGCGCCCATGCTCTATATCGGCGAGAAGGTCGGCACCGGCAACGGACCGCGCGTCGACATCGCGCTGGACCCTCTGGAGGGGACGACGCTTTGCGCCAAGGCGATGCCGAACTCGCTGGCCGTCATCGCCATAGCGGAAGGCGGCAGCATGCTGCACGCCCCCGACAGCTATATGGACAAGATTGCCATCGGTGGCGGCTATGCACCTGGCCTCGTTGATCTCGATCTGTCGCCGCGGGAGAATGTGAAGCGCCTCGCGGAGGCCAAGGGCGTGCCGATGTCCTCGATCACCGCCTGTGTCCTCGACCGGCCTCGCCATGCCGACATCATCGCCAGCCTGAGAAATGCCGGCGTCTCCGTTCACCTGATCACCGATGGTGACGTGGCGGGCATCATTCACACCGCTGATCCCGAGGAGACCGGCATCGACATCTATATGGGCACCGGTGGAGCGCCCGAGGGGGTCTTGGCGGCGGCGGCGTTGCGCTGCATCGGCGGCCAGATGCAGGGCCGGCTGGTGATCAAGAATGACGAGCAGCGCGAGCGGATGATCCGCATGGGCATTGCCGATCCGACCCGGAAATTCGAGCTCGAGGACCTGGCATCCGGCGACGTGATGTTTGCGGCTACCGGTGTGACCGACGGCTCCATGCTGTCGGGCGTCCGCTTCAACCGCGACAACATCGTGACCCATTCGGTCGTCATGAGATCGAAGACGGGAACGGTGCGGTGGATAACCGGTCATCATTCCACCTCGAAACTGCCTCCCATCGCTTAAGATCCCCAGGACGGGCCGGGTGATTCGCGCCCGCCGAACTGCTGGTGGATATGAATTCGACATCGCCTCATTTTCTGGGAGTGAACGCCTCCGTCTCGGGCAAGAGCTGGCGGACGCGCCTTGAAAACACCCGCTTGGCGACCGCCATCGGCCAGCGTCATGATCTGCCTGAGATCCTCTCCCGGGTCCTCGCCGGGCGGGGTGTGATGGTCGATGAGGTCGAAGCCTTTCTCACGCCGACGTTGCGCTCGCTCATGCCTCAGCCGGAGGCGCTCCGCGATATGGAGGCCGGTGCCGACAGGCTCGCGCATGCGATCCGCCGCGGCGAGGCCATCGCCATCATCGGTGATTACGACGTCGACGGAATGACCTCGACGGCCTTGCTCGTCCGCTTTTTGCGCAGCCTGGCCATCGATCCCTTGGTTCATATTCCCGATCGCCTGGAGGAGGGCTACGGGCCGAGCATCACCGCTGTCGAGAACCTGCGCCGGCAGGGAGCGCAGGTTCTGGTGACGGTCGATTGCGGCACCATGGCTCACGTCGTGTTGGCCCATGCCACCGGTTTGGGGCTTGATGTCATCGTCGTCGATCATCATCAGGCCATCGCTGAACTTCCCTCCGCCCGCGCCGTCATCAACCCGAACCGTCTCGATGATCTATCGGGATTGGGCTATCTCGCCGCTGTCGGCGTGACCCTGATCCTTGTGGCGGCCGTGATCCGGGTGCTCCGCCGTGCGGATTTTTTCAGCGCGGCGAACCCGGCACCGGATCTGTTCAGCTGGCTGGACCTTGTGGCTTTGGGGACCATCTGTGACGTCGTTCCTCTGGTTGGGTTGAACCGCGCCTATGTCAATCAGGGCCTGAAGGTCATGGGCAAGCGGTGCAGCCCTGGCCTTGCCGCCTTGGCCGACACCGCGCGCTTGCGGCGGCGCCCTGATCCCCATGCCTTGGGCTATGTGCTGGGCCCGCGCTTGAATGCTGCCGGCAGGCTCGGTCTGGCGTTGGAAGGGTTAGGCTTGCTGACCACAGATGATTCCGGCGAGGCCTCGATCCGAGCCCAAACCTTGGAGGTGCTCAACAAACAGCGCCAGGATATCGAGCTGAAGGCCTTCGAGGTGGCAGCGGCCGATGCGGAACGTCAGCTGGAGAATGACCCCCACCTTCGCGCCATCGTTGTCGCCGGGAGGGATTGGCACCCCGGTGTCCTCGGCCTCATCTCCGCCCGCATCAAGGAGCGTTATGGCCGCCCCGCGATCGCCATGTCCACGCGCGCGGGCGAGCCATTTGCGACGGCCTCGGGTCGCTCGGTCCCCGGTATCGATCTTGGTGCGCTGATCCGGGAGGCCCAGGAGGCGGGCATCGTGGTCAAGGGGGGAGGGCATGCCATGGCGGCTGGTCTCACTCTCGAGTCCAGGAGGATCGAGGAGTTCGCTGCCTTCATGAGTGACGCGCTCGCCCGCAACAACGAGCCGGCGGCAGCTCCGGAATTGGTCATTGACGGGGCTTTGTCTTCCGCCGCGGCAAAACCCGATCTCATCGAGCTGCTGGAGAGAGCAGGACCGTTCGGTGCGGGCAATCCGGCGCCTGTTTTCGCCTTTCCCGCCCATTTTTTCAGCTATGCCGATCTCGCCGGCAAGGATCACGTCCGTTGCACGCTCAAGGCCAGCGATGGGTTCTCGTTGAAGGCAGTGGCGTTTCGGTCTCTCGGCAGCCCCTTGGGGGAGATGATCCTGTCGCTGCGGGATAGACCTGCCCATGTGGCGGGGCGGCTGGTGATCGATGACTGGAATGGCGCCCGCGGGGCGCAATTGCTCATTGAAGATGCAGCGATTGTCGAGTGACAACGAAGAAAGGCGGGATCTCTCCCGCCTTCGCTTACGCCATTTGGCTTGTCGCTATATTCGACCCATCAGAACCAGGATCAGGACGACGACCAAAATCACACCCAGGATGCCGCCCGGTCCATAGCCCCAGTTTCTGCTGTGGGGCCAGGAAGGAAAGGCACCAATAAGCAAGAGAATAAGAATAATAATGAGAATTGTGCCTAGCACAGTGTGTCCCTCCATCTCGGCCCCGGCGAGGGGGGCAGTTGACATGCTGCATCATGTCGCCCCAGAGAAACGGGAACCGGCGGCAAAGGTTCCGTGCTGCGAATGCTTTGCGTCTAAAAGCTCACACGCAAATTGACCCCAGCCCCTTGCCCGTAATCCTTCTGAGGAATCCAGTTGTAGCGGGGATCGGCAAGATCCGGCGGCGGCGCCTTGGCGCCCACGGATCCTAGGAAAACGGCGCCGGCCTGGTTCGTTTGCTTGTCCCTGAACGTGGACACCGTATAACCGGCGGCACTGGATCCTGGCTTTGTCGGGATGTCATAGACTTTGCGAGCGAGGAAGCTGTCATAGGCGGGGTCGATGCCCTCCGCCCGCGCCATCCCGGCTGACGCGGCGAGAAAAAGAACCGCCACCAGCATCCAGGACGGAAGCACCGTCAGCTCTCTTGGCATAAATACTCCGCCCACGAACAAAGACCGTGGCTGTCCTCTAGCCGAACAAAGCTTCGCTGTCGATGATTATGGCGGTTGCATGGCAGGACTTGCATCCCGCCACGGGACGTCTAGAGTTGCGGAACGCCGGCGAGGACATGGATGGATCCGCACCGTCCCCGCCGGGTCCGCGACATCGCCACGATCCGGTGGGATCGGGCGATGTCCCTATATACGCGCTGCCGCGTATTAGTTGCATTGCACCATAGTTTAGGGTGCGACGCAATGAAGGTCATCGAGCTTTTGGCGCAACGCCGATTATCTATGCAGTTTTCGCGCCACATCCCTGGATTCTGACCAGTCTCGGCGCTCTCACCGCCAGTTTACTCGCGGTTAATCATAATCGAGAGTCTTCCGCCTCAGCTTCGTGATGGCCATGAGCGGCGCCCAAACCGCACTTCTGCAGGGTTTGCCACGTCTCCTCTGCCGTTTCTGCGAAGTGGAACAGGGCGAGATCCGCCGTGCTGATCATGCCCTCCTCCAGAAGGCCTTCAAAATTGACCATGCGCCGCCAATAGGCCTCATCGAACAAGATGATGGGCAGGGGCGGTGCCTTGTCCGTCTGCCTCAGGGTCAGGATCTCGAACAGCTCGTCGAACGTCCCAAAACCGCCGGGAAAGACGACCAGCGCATTTGCCCGCATGGCGAGGTGCATTTTGCGCATGGCGAAATAGTGAAAGCGGAAAGTGAGGTCCGGCGTCGAATAGGCGTTTGGCTCCTGCTCGTGCGGAAGGGTGATGTTGAAGCCGATGGAGGGGGCGCCAGCCTCCGAGGCGCCCCGATTGGCGGCTTCCATGAGTCCGGGCCCGCCACCGGTGGCGATGACGTTGTCCCGCCCCCCGTCGAGGACGGCGAGGGCGCCTCCCTTGAGCGAGGCGAGACGGCCGAAGCGGCGGGCCTCCTGATACCACTGCGCCTGCCGGCCGGGTCCGTTCTCCCTGACCCTGGCGCTGCCGAAGACCACGATGGTGGAGTTGACGCCCCATTCCCGCAACGCCTGCTCCGCCTTGGCATATTCAAGGAGGAACCGGACCCCCCGCATGGAGTCCCCGAGCAGGAAGTCCTGGTCGAGAGCAGGCAGTCGGTAGGCGGCGGAGGAAAGCTGTTCGGCATTGGACGGGCGTGCGGAAAGGGAATTCGGCATGATGGTCATGAAGTCCGTTGATTGAGGGGTCAGCGCAGGCGACCCAAGGGAATGATCTCTTCAGATGTGGGCGTGAAGGCAGTCCCGGACCAGTCCCCCAGCCATGCCTCCGCCACCAGTCCTGCAGTCTCCAAAAGCCGGCCCAGCTCGCCGTGAGAGACGAAGCAGATCTGGGACGTGGATTGGAAGTGCCGACCGGCCCCTTCGTAATGGGTCTCATAGGTGACGATGCCGGTGAGCGCGTCATGAGCGACGTCGTTCCAGGCGAGCATATTTCCCAGACTGGGATGCGCTACCGCCCGTCGGGAAGCGGAGGGCGTCCAATCGCGCCACGCCTCGGCCACCGGGTTGCGCATGTCGAAGATGAAGCGGCCTTGCGGGGCAAGATGGGCTGCGATCGTTCTCAAGGCGGCGAGTTGGTCGTCCCATGTCAGGAAGACCTGGAAGGCGTGGCCCGTCAGCACCACGAGGTCGAACGTCGCGCCGAGTCTGACCGTGCGCGCATCGCCGCAGCGCCAGGTGACCTGCTCGCCTCCGGGCCGGACTCTCGCGACCGCCAGCATGGCTTCGGCGGGATCGACGCCGACGACCCGTCTCCCCTGGCCGAGTAGGGCTGCGAGCTGTCCTGTTCCGCAGCCGAGATCGAGCACCGAATTTGCTCCAGCGGCAAGGCGATGACAAAATTCGTGATCCGGTCCCCACCCATTCTCGAGGTCGTAGAACTGGACGAGGGCCGGGTCCTCGTAAAGCGGGTCCGTGGTCATCTCCATGCGTTCAGCGCAACTGCTCGAGCAGCGGTTCCGACCCCGAGCGTTCCTGCCACCGGTCGAACCAGACGAGTTCATCGAGCTTCATGCGCGGCAGCCATCCCCGTGTTTCCAGTTCCGGCTTGTCGAGGAAATGAGAGACATATCCGATGCACAGATAGGCGATCGGCTGGACGCGGTCCGGGATCCCCAGGATCTCCCGCAGATCGTCATAGCGCAGGATGCTGACCCACCCCACGCCGACATTCTCGGCTCTGGCGGCGAGCCACAGGTTTTGCACCGCGCAGACGGCGCTGTAGAGATCCATTTCCGCCTGATGGGTGCGGCCCAGAACGGCGCGGCCGCTGCGCTCACGGTCGCAGGTCACGCAGAGCCCTATGGGCGCCTCGGTGATGCCCTCGAGTTTCAGGCTTTTATACAGGGACTGGCGATCCCCCTCGAACTGTCCCGCCGCTTCCTCATGCGCCACCTGAAACGCGTCGCGGATGCGCTGCTTCGTCCCCTGGTCCTTCAGGATGATGAAGTCCCAAGGCTGCATGAAGCCCACGGACGGCGCCCGGTGGGCGGCCTTGAGAATGCGGCCGAGCACCTCGTCGGGGACCTCGTCGCCGAGAAACTGCCCACGCACGTCGCGCCGGTCGAAGATACATCGATAGACGGCATCGCGTTCCTCGGCCGTGAATTCAGCGTCACCTTGGCGGGACCCCCCTGTCATTTCGCTACCTTCGATGCTTCATCACCCAAGAGGCGATCATAGCGAAAGACCGAGGTGTCCAAGCGCACAAAAGCATGATCTCGAGGTTTCGGAGATTTCGCACGACGCTTGAACATCGTCTTGCCTGCGGCCATCATGCCGCTCCTGCCATCAGAAGGCCTCCCAATGCATTCCAACGCCTCCCCCCATAGCGATGGCCGCCTCCCGGCGCGCGGTCGGATCGAACAGCAGATCGCGCGCATGGACGCCAACGCGGCCGACAGCGCGCTTGCCCTTCTAAGACGCCGCGACGCGGAGGCGCTGGCGGAGGCTTCTGCCTGGGACGCATTGGCCGCCGCGACACCGAACCTGCCGGATCTGTTCGGTCTCGGCCTGACGGTGAAGGCCTGCTTCGACGTGACGGGGTGGACCACGACGGCCGGATCGAAGGTTCTGGCTGACACCGCGCCCGCCTCGGCGGATGCACCCCTTGTCGGTGCCTTGCGGCGTGCGGGTGCCATCGTCACCAGCCAGGCCAACATGACCGAATTTGCCTTCGGAGCCTTGGGTCTCAACCCTCATTACGGGACGCCCAGGACGCCGCTCGATCCTCAACGGGAGCGGATCGCCGGGGGGTCGACCTCGGGAGGAGCGGTGGCGGTTGCCTTGGGCTTTGCGGATCTGGCCCTCGGCAGCGATACCAGCGGCTCGATCCGCATCCCCGCCGCCTTTTGCGGCCTCGCCGGTTTCAAGCCGAGCCGGGGCCGTTATCCCGAGGGCGGCTTGATCCCCTTGTCTCCGAGCTTCGACGTGCCCGGCTTCATGGCGCGCGATATCGAGACCTGCGCCCTGGCAGATCGTGTCGTGACCGGAGACGTCAATTCAAGCCGCCATCGGCCGGACCTCCGGGGCTGCCGCTTCATCGTGCCCTCCGCCTTCGCTTATGACGGCACGGAGGCGGTCGTCGCCTCCGCCTTCCGCCGGGCCTTGCGTGTTCTTGAGCAGCAGGGTGCTATCATAGTGGAGAAGGAATGGCCGGAGCTCGCGACCTACGGTCAAATCGCAGCCGAGGGCGGCATGATCGTATCCGAAGCCTTCGTCTGGCATGAGGCGATCATCGAAGCCGGCGCCGACCGTTACGATCCGCGGGTGGGACCGAGGATCATGCTCGGCAAGGAGGTCAAAGCCGCGAGCTATATCCGCGCCAAGGAAAAGCTTGCAGAGCTGGCTCACGCCTATCATTGCGACATGGCGGATTGTGACGCGGTGCTCACCCCGGCCATCCCCTTTCTGCCACCGAAGATCGCCGACCTGACTGAGGATGCGACCTATTTCGCCCTTAATCGCGCCTGTTTTCGTTTCACTGAACTTGCCAATCGCATCGATGCCCCGAGCGTCAGCCTGCCGATCGATCCGACCGAGCCGATCGGCCTGTTGCTGACTGGCAGGCGAGGGGGTGATCTCGATCTTCTGGATCTTTCCAGGCTGATTCAGACCGCCTTCAGGTCGCCGTCGCCATGAGCCTGCGAGGCGGGAGCCGGATGGCCTCGCCGAGACTGTTCAACGCCTGTCACCTCTGTAAGCATAAGAGCCCCTAATCGATCGGAAGTCCCATGCACGCTCATTTCGTTCTCGCCCATCCGGAGCCGCAATCCTTCAACGGACATCTCGTGCGATCGGGCACGGCGGCGCTCGAACAGGCCGGCTGGAGCGTCTCCGTCTCCGACCTCTACGCCATGGGGTTCGATCCCTGCGAGCGCGGGGAGCATTTCATCGATCGGGCAGCGCCCGACCGCTTCGATGCTCAGACCGAGCAGCGGCATGCCACGGATACCGGGACCTTGCCGGCGTTCGTGCGCGACGAACTGGCGCTGATGGATCGCGCCGATCTCGTGGTTTTGCAGTATCCCCTCTGGTGGCACATGCCGCCGGCCATTTTGAAAGGCTGGTTCGACCGGGTCTTCGCCTATGGCGAAGCCTATACGAGTGCCATGCGGTTCGAGCAGGGCCGCTTTGTCGGCAAGCGTGCGATGCTCTCGGTGACGGTGGCGACGAGTGCGAACACCTATGCCCATGACGGCCGCAGCGGCGACATCAATCTCATGCTCTGGCCGGTGAACTTCTCGCTTGCCTATGCGGGTTTCGAGGTGGCGACGCCCTTCATCGGCTACGGCGTGGAATCGGGGCTGCGCTATTCCGATGCCGGCGAGATCGAGCGCCGTCTGGCGGCGATCGTCGAGGACTTCCGCCGCATCCTGCCCCGTGCCCTGGAGCGCCCCACCATACCCTTCAACCGCAAGGATCAATGGGGCCAAGACGGGCGTATCATTCCTGGGGCGCCGGTCTATTCGCCGTTCATTCGCCGCAAGGAGCACCTGGAGCTCGAATAGCGCTGATGCAGATCGAGAGAGCTGGAGCTCAATGGAGGGGGAAGGTCGTGGCGGGCCCTACGGGAGTCGAACCCGTCTTTTCAGAATGAAAATCTGACGTCCTAACCGATAGACGAAGGGCCCGGTCGACGGTGGCCTTATTAGAGACCTTTGCTGCACAGTGCAAGCCTCTAACACGCAGCCGATCACACGGGGACCCCGCCCTCGTCAGACGAGGGAAGTCAGCTGAGAAAGGGCGGAATCAGGCTCTGCTTCCGCCCCGGAAAGGTCACAGGCCGAAGCTGCTCCGGGCGATGTCGACAGCCATGGGCGCAGCGGCATGCGCCGACCCGATCGCCACCAGAGCTGCGGTGACGAGAAGAGCCGTCGTCACGGAAACGGTACGGGTTACAGTCATAGAAGCTACTCCTAGAACCCCAATAAATTCCCCGCTCGAATACCAACCCTATTCGCAAAGAACGGCAAGAATCGGGCATGCCCCGTCGGGAGGGCTACCAATGGCCCGTATTCGGCATGGAGGCCCAGGGTTCCTGCTTGGGCAGAGCTGAACCCTTCTGCAGCAATTCGATGGAAATATTGTCGGGCGATCTCACAAAGGCCATCCGCCCGTCCCGCGGCGGCCGGTTGATGGTGACGCCGTGCTTCTGCAGCGTTTCGCAGGTGGCATAGATATCGTCGACCTCATACGCGAGATGACCGAAATTCCGCCCCTCGCCATAAGGTTCAGGATCCCAGTTATAGGTGAGTTCCACCTCGCCCCCCGAATCGCCTGGCGCGCTGAGGAAAATGAGGGTGTAGCGTCCCTGCGGAACTTCGCTGCGGCGTTTCTCGATCAGGCCGAGCTTGTTGCAGAAGAAGTCCAGCGACTGGTCCACATCGCTGATCCGCACCATGGTGTGCAGAAATTTCATGAGTCCTACCTCGCATCCGGCATTATCTGTGTGATGCGTAAGGTGTTCTTCCCGATACGGGTTTGCAAGCATGTCTCGTTCCGATGATCTCCTGGATTTGGTTCTCGCCTCCCAGCGGCTGGTGGCCTTCACCGGCGCCGGCATTTCGACGGAGAGCGGAATCCCGGATTTTCGCTCTCCCGGAGGCTTTTGGTCTCGCAACAAGCCGATCGAGTTTGGCGACTTTGTCCGCTCCGGAGAGATGCGCCGCGAAGCCTGGCGGCGAAAGTTCGAGCTCGATGACTTGGCCCGTGATGCGCAACCGAATGCGGGGCATCTCGTCCTGGCCCATCTCTCCGCCATCGGCCGATTGACCGCGATCATCACCCAGAATATCGACGATTTGCATCACCGCTCGGGTGTTCCCGCCGAGGCGATCGTGGAACTCCACGGAAATGGGAGCTATGCCCGATGCCTGGACTGCGGCGGGCGCCAGGAGCTCCACTGGATCCGGAGAGTGTTCGAGACGGAGGGAACCGCCCCTGACTGTCCTGCATGTGGCGGCCTCCTGAAATCGGCTACGATTTCCTTTGGGCAACAAATGCCTCCGGAACCCATGCGAGAGGCCGAGGCGGCGGCCCGCAACTGTGATCTGTTTCTGGCGATCGGCTCTTCCCTGGTGGTGCAGCCAGCCAACCAGTTTCTTTTGGTGGCCAAGCGCAGCGGCGCTCGGCTGGTCATCGTCAACCGCGATCCGACACCTTTCGATGATGTGGCCGACCTTGTGATCCATGACGAGATCGGGGCGACGCTTGCTCCGCTCCGCTCTCTTGATCCGGCGCAGAAATGAATCAAATTTTTGTGGCCTGTCCGATTGGATTGTGCCCAGCTGTCGTTCGATCGACATTATCGGGACGCAGATTTCGCTGGACAGACTCCGATGTGAGGCTCCCGAAGCAGCGACGGTGCAGGCATTTCCCTCTCTATGGCCATCGATCATCCTCGAGCCCGAGGCATCCCGTTGCATAAAAAACGTCCCTTCCGCTTTTTTCGGACCGGGGCTCACGCGCTCTGTACAAAGTCGCTCTAGTTGTTCCAAACTGGTAATGCAAAGCCAGGGTAGTAATGGTCCGTTTGTGCATCCTCTGATTGCAATGCCATCTTTTCTTTTTGGCGCTCGACAGCGGCCGGAGAAGGATTGAAATTGGTTTTGCGGGGGCAGGGGACATCAAGCGGCATTGGCCGCGGTGGAGTCGAGCTTTGGATCAGCGGAGGCTGAGGGCTAAGGGGGGCCTTGCCACGTGGAAAGAGTGCAGCAAACGATCGAGCTTAGCGATGAACCCGTAGAGGTCGTGCGGGTTGCCGGATTCGTTAAGTGGTTTGATATGGTGAGGGGCTATGGCTTTATCATTCCTGATAATGGCATGCCTGATGTTCTGCTTCATCTCAGCTGTTTGAAGCGGGATGGGTATGGGGCTGTCTTGGAGGGAACCCGCGTCATTTGCGAGGCGGTCCGCCGCCAGAAAGGCTTCCAGGCCTCCCGGGTGCTTGCGGTGGACACGACGACCGCCATCCAGCCGGCACCGCGAATGCCGCGGACTCATGTGACGGTTACGCCGACGAGCGAATGGATCCCGGCCACCGTCAAATGGTTTAATCGGATTCGGGGCTTTGGATTCTTAACCTTGGGGGATGGATCCCCTGATATCTTCATCCATATGGAGACTCTGCGGAAGCATGAGATCCTCGAACTGCAGCCGGATCAGAATGTTCTGGTTCGCTTTGGAACGGGTCCGAAAGGTTTGATGGCCGCCGAGGTAAAGTTGCCGGATGGGCCAGGGGACGAATGAGACGGATGGGATATCGAGGATGACTCGCTCACGATGGTTCCGCCGCGCATCGGTGCCGGTCGTCCTGGTGTTGATGGCCGCTTTCCTGTGGGTGCAGCAGGCTCACGCACAGGAGGCTGCCAACGCGGACGGCACGGAGCCGGTCACCCTGGCGACGGATTCCGGCTATGTGGTGATCGCCGCTGAAGTGGCGCGCACGAGCGCCCAGAAGCAGCAGGGGCTGATGAACCGGGACAGTTTGCCGGAGGGCCGCGGAATGCTGTTCATCTGGGACAGTCCCGCCCCGGTGACCATGTGGATGCGCAACACACGGATACCCTTGGACATGATCTTCATCACGGAGCACGGACTGGTGCATCGAATCGTCGAGAACACGGTGCCGTTCTCGGAGGAGTTCATCTCCTCCCATGGCGACGTGCTGGCGGTTCTGGAAGTGCGGGCCGGTGTCTCCCATCGGGTCGGCTTGCGCCCTGGGCACAAGGTGCATCACTCGACCTTCGAGAAGAAATAACACGCCTATTCAGCAGCCATGTCGCCGCCCTCGGCGGCATGCTTGCGATGATATTCGGCCTCTACCTGGGACATCAACTCATCGGCGATGAGCTGCAGAAGCTTCCGGTCCCGCGCGGAGAAGCGTCGGGGCTTGGTGTCGATCACGCATAGCGAGCCCAACGGATATCCTGAGGCCGAGCGCAGGGGAGCCCCGGCATAGAACCGGATGCCCTTCTCCAGGAGGAAGGGATTTTGGGCGCATCGTGCATCTTTCGCCACGTCCGGAATGACCACGACCTCATTGGCGGCGACCACATGCCCGCAGATTGAGAGGGCTCGGACCGCTTTGCGCGAGGCTTCGAGATCCTCAGGCAATCCCACGGCGCCAGGCCACAACTGATCCTCCTCGTCGATGACCGATACGAGAGCGATGGGCGTGTCGAAGGCATCGGCCACACGCCGTGCCAGGGCATCGAAATGGGCCCCCCGCGCCCGGGTCAGGCCAAGCTGCCGCAGGGCGTCGAGCCGCTCCTGCTCATTCTCTGGAATAGGCGGCGCCTCCAATGTCTCGACCTCGACCTGTGGCGCGGCGGCTGCAATCTGTTGGGCGGCTTCGTTGAGGGTTGTCGCGAGGGCGTCTGCGCCCAGTTTGCGAGCGGCTTCCTCGCCCACAGCGGCTTCGGAATCGGCGTTCCAGAAGCAGACCACGATCTTGAGCTGCGGCGCCCGCCGCTTCAGCCGGCGGCAGACGTAGCGCGCGAATACCTGAGGCCGCGAGGTCAGATAGGACAGGCACACCACGTCGACCCCGGTGAGCTCGAGCTGATTGATGGCATCCTGGCTGACCGCCATCGGCGCAAGGACCTTGGACGCGATCCCGCGATCCGCCAGAACTTGGGAGACGATTTCTGACGCCGCTCGATCGAGCTCGGTGCGGCCGCCGATGCAGAGAATATTCGCGGGCCGTGCCGGCGTGCTCTGCGCGTCCGCAGCCTCCGGCTCGTCCTCGGGTTCGACCTCCTCGCCGGCCTCCTGTTCCGCGATCTCCTGCATGATCATGACCACTCCATCGGCGATGCGCCGGCGGTGGACGAGATCACCGGCATTGCGTTGCCGATCGTCTTCGGCGATGCGCAGGGCGGGCAGGGCGACCTGGTCATAGAAGCTCAGGGCGGAGTTCTCCTCCACATAACGCTCCGCGATCTCGAGCGCCTCCTCGCTATTGCCGGCGAGAAGCCGTTGATACATGCGCTCTTCCGGGGCAAGCACGGGATCGCTGCCGAGCAGCACGCTGAGAAAATCGAGATGCGGAACATAGCGTCCGATCACGATGAGGCAGACGGTCAACGGCGTCGCCAGGACGAGGCCGATCGGCCCCCACAGCGTCGTCCAGAAGATCGCCGCCATGATGATGGCCAGCGAAGACAGCCCCGTGCTCGCTCCGTAGAGCCACGGCTCCATCACATTGTTGCTGATCAGTTCGATGACGACGAACAGCGCTGCGGCCCAGATCAGCATGGACCAGCCGGGATCGACCGCAAACGCCATGGCCATGGGCAGGAGCGCGGCGAGGAAGGGTCCCAGATAGGGGATGAACCGCAGGATCGCCGCCAGCAATCCCCACAGGATCGCATTCGGGATTCCGATGAGATAGAGCCCGACGCCGATGGGGATGCCATAGGTGAGGTTGATGATGACCTGCATGAGCAGATAGCGACTGACCCGGTTCGCGGCTTCGTTGAGCGCTTCGGTGCTCTTCTGCAGGTCACCCCGGCCGACCAGCTTGATGAAGCGGTCTCGCAGGTCGTCCCGCTCCAGCAGGACGAAGATGACGAAGACGATGACGATCCCCGCCATGGCCAGTGGCTTGATCAGCGGCAGACCGATGGCTTGCAGCAGCTCCAGCGGCTTGGGATCACCGCTCTCGATGATCACCGGAATGGCTTGCGGACCCTCGTCTCGGCTCGCTGTGCTTCCTGGCGTCTCTGCTGGCTTGGACAGATCCTCCGTGACCGCATGGAAGGTATCTTTCAAGCGGTCGAGGATCCCGTGTCCGTCGCCCGAGAGCTTGAGATCCTGCAGCTTCTGCCGCATCGTGGTCTGGTATGTGGGCAGGTTTTCCGCCAGCTGGACCAACTGGCTCCCGACGGTCAGGGAGATGCCTCCGATGACCATGAAGGCCATGCTGACGGCCATCATCACCGCGATAACCCGAGGCACGCGCAGGCGCCGGAGCCAGTTGACGATGGGGGTCAGGGCGAAGGCCAGCAGGATGGCCAGCGTGAAGGGGATGAAGATGTCGCTTCCGAAATAGAGGGCGACGATGACGACGAGGATACCGGCCGCCGTCAGCACCGATGAACCTGGAGCCGATGGACGCTCGATCGGCGCAGCAGTAGGATCCGACATTCATCATTCCTGAGGACACCCGCCTGCCAAATGGCACAGCTGCGGGATTAAGTTCATAAACGTTCATACGACGAATAAGATCCGCGCGCTGCCTTTGTGAGGGAACTGTCGCGCGTCACCGGTTTGCGCTTGCACACAGCCCTCTTATCTGGCACCAACCGATGGGTTTTACAGGTCACGGGGCATAGCGCAGTCTGGTAGCGCACCTGGTTTGGGACCAGCGCCGCTGAAGAAGACAAGCCCCTGAAGTTAAACACTCTTTTTCCTCCTGATGGGTGAATTCCGGGACTCTTTCCGGGACTTCGCGACTGCCTCCATGGCGGTCCGCACATCGTCGAGTTGAGCGTGCGCATATTTGGCCGTCGTGGACACATCGCTATGGCGCAACAGAGACTGCACGGTCTTGATGTTCCCCCCTCCATGACGAAGCATCCGGGTCGCTGCCGTGTGCCGGTTGTCGTGCCACCGAAAGGTGGCTAGAGACGGTTGCTCTTTCACGGCCTTGTCGCGAGCCCGTCGCCATGCGGTCTTAAGGCCGTTCTTGGTGATCGGCAGACGCTCATCTCGCTTTCGGCCATCACGGAAGCGCTGCACCGAATAGGTGAAGACCCGTGTCGGATGATGGCCACGTAACAGGGACAGGATCGCCCTGGCATCCGAGTCCATGGGAATCACCGCTTCCTTGCCGCCCTTGCCGGTGATCGAAAGCGTTCCGCCTGACCAGTCGACCTGAGCCCATGTCAGCGTCACAGCCTCCATCATGCGCAAGCCGGTGATGAGAGAGAAGCGCCAGATTGGCCTGTAGTCCTCGCGCAATGCCGCCTCGATGATATCCTCTTCATCGTCAGACAGCTCCCGGACGCGCTCCTTCGGCTCCCTCAATGTGTGGTCCTGCCAGTCCGGCTCGAACGGTATTGAGACCTTCCAGGTGCGAATGGCCTTCCGAAAGATTTGGCGAAGCGGCTCCACAATGGTCCGGTTGACCGTGGCATTGCTCAGGGGCCGCGCCTTGTCGCCTTCGCCGCGCATCTCTCCGCGGCGCCTGGCGACCAGGTTGGCCACGTCGTCATCGGTGATGTCTCTGAGCAGCTTCTTCGGCCCGATTCCCGCGACGACCCGTGTGATGTCCCGGAAGGTATCGTTACTGTTTTTGTGGAACTGCCCGAACTGAAGCCAATACTTATCGGCCGCGACGTCGAGCGTCATTGGGGCGTCCTTGACGCGGGTCGATTCCCGCGCTTCTGCCTTCGCGAGCTCGCGACGCTCTTTGAGCTTTCCTTCAGCTTTCTTTCGGTCTCCAGTGCCGCACGGGCCATGAAACCGATGACCTTTGAATTGGAAGTCGTAATAGAACTTGCCCGTTCTTTTGTCTTTGTAGACGCCCATATATCGACTCCCCTGCGCGCCTCTATGAAGTCCTGGAGATCCTGCTCGGTGAACCGCCTCCTCGGCCGGCGCTGTCCGTGGCCGATGATGACAGATTTAATGTCACCCCGGTGCACGTGCTCGCGCAACAGGTCTTCCGAGATGGCCAGGCGCCCGGCCGCTTCCTTCGGCGTCATCAGCATCGGCGCGGTCATCAAGCCCTCTCCTTTGGCGGCATCACGCACATGGCAGGCAGTCGGCCGTCGATTGTCTTGGCGTGGCTCGACCATGTGCGGATGAGACGGGCCTGTTCGGCGAAGTCGCCGATCACCGCCAGGAGCAGGCCGATGGTGATGCAGAGCGCGACGATGAAGCATTCGGCTGGTGACCAGTGGCGCATCAGAACGGCGCCTCATCGTCAAGATCTTCATGGATAGAGCTTTGCCGCGCCGCGGTGCTGCGGCCGGCGGCGCGATCGGGATCCAGGCCGCGCTGCTCGGCATCGTACCGGCCGCCATCGTCGCGCTTGCCGCCGAGCATGGTCAGGGTGGCGTTGAAGCCCTGCAGGACCACCTCCGTCGTCCAGCGGTCGTTGCCGCTCTGGTCCTGCCATTTGCGGGTCGTCAGCTGGCCCTCGACATAGACCAGGCCGCCTTTCTTCAGATACTGCTCTGCGACTTTCACCAGGCCCTCGGTGAAGACGACGATGTTGTGCCACTCGGTGCGATCCTTGCGCTCGCCGGTAGTCTTGTCGCGCCAGCTCTCGGACGTGGCGAGGCTGAAGGAGGCGACGCCTCGGCCTTCGCGGGTGTGGCGGATCTCCGGATCCTTGCCGAGATGGCCGATGAGCTGAACCTTGTTGAGCGAGCCTGCCATCAGATTGTCTCCTTTGGAACTTCCCCTACGTCGATCATCACTGGTGGATGAACCGTGCCGAGCACGCGCAGGTGAATGGGTGCTCCTGAGACGAGCCGTTGCAGCGCCTGCACGGCCTCGACCACGTCAGTGAGCTTTTCCGTCAGCTCCTCGACCAAACGCCCGGCGTCGATCTCGCCGAGCACGTCACAAAAAGACCGGCTCATATGTCAGCTCCTCTCAGGGATGCCGGCGGCGAAGCAGAGCCGGCGATAGGTGCTCAGGAAAAGGCTTTCGGCATTGACCCAGGGGACGGGCTTCACGACGGCCCTGAACGGGCGGGGGAATCTGCCCGGGGGCGGCTCGATATCGGCCATGCAGTCGCGCCATTCGGTGGCAGCGGCTGAACCATCGGCGAGCCTGATGGCCAGTTGCGCCTCTTCGGTCTGCTCCGGCAGGTCGAGCGCCTGATAAATGGCGGCGTCGAGCGTTTCGGTCAGGACGTGCCAGACATCGGTTCCGACGACGCGGTGCAACAGTTGAATAGCCGGGGCGGTCAGGTCGCCGAGATAGGCCTCATGCGCGTCATGCATCAAGCCCTGAAGCCCAGCGAGCGGGCCCAGCTGGCGCTCGACCTCTTCTGCGACCAGGACCGAATGCTGGGCCACCGACAGCGGCACCTGCGTGGCGCCGCAATAGCGGTTGATCTTGGCCAGGTGTCTGGCGATATCGCGCAGTCGGATCTGGCTTGGCTGGGGATGGGCGAGATCGACGAAGATCCCCGACTCGGTCGGCATGACGATGGCGGTGGGGTCGATCATTCGCCGCCCTCTGGGGCTGGCTGCGGGACCGCCAATGCCCCATCACAGATGGCCCGAATCTCAACGCGCGGCTTTTCTGACAGCTTCCTGCCCCTGTTGTGGGCATGGGCTATGGCGCGAATGCTGAGAAGCGCTTGCTCAAGATCATTGATCCGCACCAGAGCGGCATCACGTTGAGGAAATGCGCCGCCATAGCCCTTGGTCGCGATCTCCACGAATTTCGGCGGATGCATATGAGGAGACAGAACGGCAGACGTCTCTTCGCATAAAAACCGAAGGTGATTCTCCTCGTTACGATGCCAATGGTCAGGCAAGCTATCGAGCAGCTCCAGGCTGGCTGTGATGAACTCCTTCAAGCGGCGTTCCGCGCGACAAACGTCCACGTAGAAAGCCTCATTCATCTGCCTTTGGGTCGTCGGCGTGCTGCATTGAGGTCTGGCGGCATGCTCATGCAGGCCCGGCACGGGTTGCCGGCGGTCGCGGCATTTGTCGCAGGTGCATTCGTCAGACATCGGAGTCTTCCTTGAGGATGAGCGCGCCATCGGCGAGGAAGGGCCCGATGGGCTGGCCCGGGGAGAAATCGCTGACGGTCTCCGTCACGCCGCGTCTCCGCCGGGGCGGCCGTGGCTCCTCACCTCGCCGCGCAGGCGGAGGGCAGAGAGGGGGTGGCAGATATGGGCGGCGCCATAGCCGCCCAGGGGGCAGACGCGGACATTGCCGCCATAGATCTCGCGATCGATGCCGGTGATGATGGCGGGCACGTAGCGGCCGCTGCCATTGAGATCCGGCACCAGGCATTCATCGCCGACGCGCCAGAGATGGTCCGACTGCCCGTCCAGGCGTGAAGCCGGCTCCACGGGGCTAAGACCGCGGCGGGCGCGGGCCTCGGCCAGGCTGAGGATGCGCGCGCCCACAGGCGCGGTGCATAGGCTGCCGCTGTTAGTGATCATTGAGCGCCTCCACGGGTCGGTCGATGCAGGCCCACAGCTCGATCGGGCCGAGCTGCAGGCTGATGATGCGCGTGCATGCGCCCTGGTCGAACAGGATGCCGAGGCCGAAGGTCTGCCAGTCGATGTCGGCGGCCACGGTGACGCTGCGGGTGTGAAACTTGGCGAGGGGGCGGATCATAATGCGTCCCTCAGCAGCCCGGGCAGGCAGGGCTCGATCTGTTTCGCGCGGGTGAAGGCCTCGTCCATGTGAGGCTTGGCCGCAGCGACCGACATGCCGATCTGCTCCAGGTCGCGCTCGGTGACGGCGCCGCGGCGGATGATGGCATCGGCGATGGCGTGGGCGAGCAGGTCGACGGCGACGTGTTTCGACATGGTGACCCGGCCGATGCGCACGGCGGCGCGCTGGCTGGGCCGGGGATGGGCGCGGTCATAGGCCTCGGCCCTGCGCCAATCATCTGATGTGGTGAGGCCGTCGAAGTTCTTGAGAGACTCGACGGCGGATAGGCCGGGGATGATGTTCATTGCGCGTCTTGCTCCTTCAACCTATTCTTGCAAAAACGTGTCGGGCGGGGCGGTGAGCAGAGACGGCTTGACCAAATACAGCGAGTGGTATGTGGCGCTGCTGGCCATCGGGGGGCTCATCGCTGTGCCGGCGGTCGCAACAAGCAATGACAACGCCTTCTTGATCGGTGTTGGATTTGTTCTGCTTGGTGCTGGCGAGTTCATCAATCATCCGTTCCAAACAATCTTACATTTTGATCGCTTTGATCGGGTGCAGGCTCAGCAAACAGGTCGCCCGCGCAGGCCGAAACCTTCGGGTATCGCTCTTGTTGCTGTCGGGATTGCGCTCGCCATCATTGGCATCGTGCGCATCGTCATCTGGCAATAGTTCGAAATACACGCCTTCCGGCAGGACGATTTCTTCGCCTGGCTTGGCCTCGCGGATCAGACGCGCGGCCTGTTCAAGGCGGCGTCGCCCGGAGGTGAAGATCCCGGCGAAAGCGGACAGGCTTGAGATGATGAACATGGAGGCCTCCGCAGTGACTGCGGTGAACTTAGTGGGATGTTTCCCACCTTGTCAATGCCAAAGTGGGATTAAACCCACGTGTCTAATTTTTAGCCCTGTCCTAATGTGGAATCTGAAGGCTTGGGAGGGCGAAATGGGCAGACGGCTAGGGATAGCGCTCGTAGTCTGCATCGGCACGATTGCGGTGCTGGTCAATGTCGGGAAGAAGCCGGAAGACGGCAGCGCACCAAAAACGGCTCAACCGTCAACTGCGACAACAGATGGCGTGAACGCCGCTACCGTCATCTCAAGCAAAGCCGCGACTGCTACAGATACTGCTCCAATTGACGGTAAAACTGAATATATGAAGCGACTGGAGAGGGAACTGGCGTCGTTCGAAAAGCCATTAAACATCAAAGAATTTTTGAAAGATCGCGATAGTCTGCTCATAGGAACAAGTCTATTTTTGATCTATGCGAATATTTACGAAGATGGGGCGCAGTACGACCTTTCTTCGGCAGAAAGTGCCAAGAGGCAGCTTTTTCGGCAGAAGGCGATCAAGCGTCAGAGAGAAGCTTTCCCCAAGTTGAGGGACGCGGTTGGACCAATCTTCAGGCAGAAATTTTGGGAGTTGGACATTGAGGTCAGGACCGTCGGGGATGGGTATAGGACGGTTGCATTCACGGGTTGGCAGTTTGCCGCCAACAAAGCAAAATTAGCAGTCTATGAGCCTCTGAGAGAGTTTCTTCAGATATTGCGCTTCAAACGAATAACATTCAAATGGATGAAGGCGGCAAATGAATATAGCTATTGGGAGATCGAAAGTCCGAACGATGGCGACTTCGGCAAGTTAGACAAGGGTGTATTCGTGGCCTTGGACTAGCCTCGTCTATGAATCCACGAAATCGGTGCAGCCCATGCGAGTTCCACATCTTCGATGTCATCATATGCGTGGTTGTATGATCTTAATCTGAACATGTTTGGTTGGCTCCCGGCCAGCAAGATCTTCACGAAAGCGGCTCCGTCAGCGGTCATAATTGCACAGTCTCGGTTCAATGCGCGCCTTATGTCAGTGCCCATGACGCGTGAGCAAATCAGGTCGTCTCCATCACGATAAACGGGAGCCATGGAAGTTCCCCGCACGCGTATCGCGATCGCATCCGCATCACTCATGTCGAAAGAAATGAAGTCGAGGCCGCCGCCTTTTGCGTGATCGTCGAAGGGGTGCCAGCTCTCACCACCTGAAACATAGCCGACAACAGGCACCGCTATTCCAGGTCGATAATCGGGATCCAGTATTTCAGCCAGTGAGATGTTCAGGGTCTGGCAAAGTCTGCCTAACGTGTCGATCCTCGGTGTGGCCGCGACCCGGGCGGGTTGGGGGTCGAGCAGATCCCTGACGTAAGTTTCGTTTTGGCCCGCGTCTCTGGATAGACGCTTCCACGGACGGCCGTCTCTCTTCACAGCCGCAAGCAGTCGATTTCGCCATTCTTCGCTCATGCGTGGGATATTGCCCATTGTTCGCCTAACTGCACGTGGGAACTATCCCCTTGACATGTGGGATTTATCCCACTTACCTTGACCGCCATGACCAGCACCGATCAGCTACTTCGCGAAATTGAAGTGTTCGCAGACGAGCGCCAGCTGTCCGCCTCCACGGTGGCAAGGCTCGCGGCGAATGATGGAAAGCTCATCGCCCGTCTGCGGGCAGGCGGGACGGTTACCCTCGCCACAGCTGAGAAGCTGAGGGAGTTCATGCGGTCAGCCCGCGCCGGGGGACGAGAGGCTGGTGCTGGAAGGGCAACCCCTGCACTGCACAACGACGCCACCAAATCAGACGAGCAACAGGCTGTCACCGGGAACGGTGCGGAGGTTTTCCCATGACCGAAGGCGGGTCCTTAGTCGTCAAGACGGATGTCTCCATGGTCGAGGCCTTCCTTGCGGCCGTCATGGCGCTGCCGCAGATCGCGCTGCTCGATCTGGCCACGCAGGGCTTCATGAGCCGCGATTGGCTCACCGTTAAAACGTACTTCCTGAGCGATGGCAGCGTTCTGATCAGCTGCCGGCCCATTCCCTTCTGGCGCGAATATATCGAGCGGAGATGGGGTCCTCTCGATCTCTCAACCGAGTATGAGTGGGTGGAGAAATGACCCTCACCCGTCCCCGCGAGGTGGGCTCGCCCTACGAGGCGCTGGCCCGGATGGTCGACCAATGCGGCGGCTTGAAGCCCGTCGCCGCCTTCATGGGTAATTCCACCTCCACGGTTCAGCGCTGGACGGTTCCCGAGGAGGATAGCGACGTTTCCTTCAGGCTGGTGTCCCAGATCGTCGATCGGTTCCAGGCGAGCGCGCCGGCCGAGCATCTGGCGCTGCTTGCGGGCGGGGTGTTCGTTCCGCTCGTGGGCACCGAGGTCTCGCCGCATTGGGGCGCGTTGACGGCCGAGTCGGCTTCGGCCTTCGCGGAGGCCATGGGCGAGGTTGCCCGGGCTCTGGCGCCGACGAGCGACGGGGCAGGGGTCGTCACCCGGCGCGAGGCGCGGCATCTCGTGAAGACCATCGATCACGCCATTCGGGACATGGCCGCGCTGCGCGGCTTGGCGCTCGCGGTCGCAGAGGGGGAGCCGTGATGGGACAGCCGAATCGTGAACTCACCGATGCCGAGATGGAGCGCAAAGGTTTTGGGCCGTGCGTGCCGTGGTTCGAACCGCAGCGTGAGCCCGCCGAGGGGTGCCTGCCTGTCAAGGCCCGGTTCGACCTGTTGCCAGCCGATGCGCTGGAGCAGGTGGCGCTCGCCGGCACCTTCGGGATCGACGTCCATGGCGACCGCCATTGGGAGAAGGGCGGGTTTTGGGGCTCGCATTTCGGCGCGCTGATGCGGCACGCCTGGGCGTTCTGGCGGGGTGAGGATCGCGATCCGCAGAGCGGGTTGCCGCATATGGCGCATGTCGCCTGGCGGGCCTTGGCGCTGACTTCCTATCTGCTGCGGTCACGCGGCACCGATGACAGGGGGATCTGACATGCTGCAGAAGACGCCGAGACGGCTGCTAAACGCGACCGCGCCAGAGGGCGGGACGCTCTCCTATTTCGACAGTGCGGAGGCATCGCCCCGGGAGCACGGGGCCCTACTGGTGCTGGTGATCGCCTCCGGGCGGCGCAGCGTGCGCGTGCCCCTGGGGCGGCACCAGGTGATCGCCACCATCAAGGCCATGGCGGAGGCGCTGTCATGAGGGCGGCGTCACCGATCGATGCCGCTGAGCTGGAGAGGCTTCTCGCCCTCGGCGAACGTGTTCGCGACATTGCACGGCGGTTCAGGACCGATGAGCGCAGGATCACTGAACGAATGGCCGATCTGGGCCTGATGCGTCCTGAGGAGCGGCGGCGGGCCGAGGGCCACGCTTTGGATGCAAGGGTTGCGGAGCTGGCGCGGGAAGGCCTGACGGGGGCGAAGATTGCCGAGATCATGGGCCTGACCCGCAACCAGGTGATCGGCCGCGCCTTTCGCATGGGTGTCACCTTAGGTTTTGGCAGGAAGCGCGTTCTGCACGTCAAGCTGCCTCCCAAAGCAGAGAAGGCGTCGAGGCCAAAGGTCGAGCGGAAGGCGGCGCCGCGCGCGGTTCCAAAGCCATCGCCGGCGGTCCTGGTGGTGCCGAAGGTTGATCTGGCGCCGGTGGTGCCGGGCCCGGCGGGCGGGGTGCCGTTCCTGGAGCTGGCACCGCGCGGATGCAAGTTCGCCGTAGGCCAGGACGCTCAGGGCTCGCATCTGTTCTGCGGCGGGAGCCGCGCCGAGGGGCTGCCCTATTGCCGGCATCATGCGCAGATCGCCTATCGGCCGGTTGAGCCGAAAATCCGCAAGAGGGCGGCATGATGGAGTGGACCCGGGAGCGCGTCGATGCGGTGTTGATCATGGCTCGGAAGGGGTTCAAGGCCGACGACATCGCGAAGTATCATTTCACCAAGGTGGGGACGATCGAGGCGATTTGCCTGGCTGCGAACGTCGAGGTTCAGCGGGTCGATTATCTCTGGGGCAAACGCTTGTCCAAGACCCGCAAAGGGGCGGCCGAGGCGGATGCCCACAAGATGCCGGCGGCGAAGAAGAATACCCAGGGGCAGTCTGGTACGGCGCGCGAGGCCCCCAGCACCAAGAGGGATGGTTCGACCATAGGGGCACAGCCCGCCGCCCGAACACTATTGAGCGAGGAGCACCGCGAGCGGGCGATGCCGGCGGAAGCGCCGGCTGCAGCCCCGAAGCCTCTCTGCAGGAATGCAAAGCCTCCCCAGGTTCCTGCAGGAACAGCGGCAAATTTCATCGCCTTCGGACGTGGTGTCGTAGTGGATCCTTCGGGGTTCGATGAGGGGCTCAGGCGCCTTGGCGCGGCACTTATGCGCGAGGCGGGCGTCGGATATGGCGGGATCGCATCGGCGCTGAGTGTGGACCTGGACATGGTGCAGGTTCTGCTCACATCCGAGGCGCGGCCGATGAAGATCCCCGAGCCGACGACGCGGGGGGCTTGGTGATGCAGAACACGTCATCCGCCGTCATGCAGCAGAGGCGCGAGCCGGACGATTCCCTAGACGACTTTCCGACGCCGCCATGGGCAACGCGGGCGCTCATTGAGCATGTGATCTGGCCAAATCTCGGGGTCTTTGCTCCGTCAGATCACATGCGGGAGAATCTGACCTGCTGGGAGCCGGCCTGCAATCGCGGGCACATGGCAAAGCCCTTGGCGGAATATTTTCGCAGCGTCCATGCCAGTGATGTTCACGATTACAGCCTTGAATGGCCTGGGCAGCATCGAGTCAAAGATTTCCTTTTCCCATACTCTGAGCCCCGGCACATCGAGGTGATGGGCGTCGACTGGATCATCACCAACCCGCCCTTCCGTCTGGCAGAGCAGTTCATCGCGCGGGCATGGCAGATCAAGGGCGTCGAGGGCGTGGCGATGATCGTCCGCACCTCCTTCCTCGAGGGTGTCGGCCGCTATGAAAGCCTCTTCAAACGCAACCCTCCGTCGATCGTTGCGCAGTTCTCAGAGCGCGTTCCCATGGTCAAGGGGCGGCTGACGGCGACCGGATCAACGGCAACGTCCTATTGCTGGCGCTGGTTTGGATGATGGGCGAGAAGGGGACACGGCTGGTCTGGATCCCGCCCTGCCGAAAGCGGCTGGAGCGTGCGGATGACTATCCGGATCCCTGTTGAGCTCGGACCTAAGCGATCCGCCATTCTGGTGCGATGTCCCGGGATGTGGCGCCTATGCCAGCCGGGGCGAGGGATGGTCGGGCAGGCGCTCGATCCGGGGGAGGTGGTGGTGCTGGCCGCATTATCAGGAGCTTCAGGCGCGGCGTGCTGCGGCGCCGGAGGAGCCGAGGCGGGTCGATCAACGGGCTGCTCCGGTGCGGGGAAGAGACCAGAGAAGATTTGAGGGGCTATGACGCGAGACGGTCAAGACACAGGCGCCGGCCAATTGCTCGCTGCCGCGCTGGACTATGCGCGGCGGGGCTGGCCGGTGTTCCCCTGCTCCCCCTCCCAGACCAAGGGAGAGAGCAAGCAGCCGCTGACGCCAAAATCATCTCCCGGTAAGAAGGATGGCGGGCTTTATCTGGCCACCACGGATGAGGCCCAGGTCCGCGCCTGGTGGGAGCGGTTTCCGAAGGCGCTGATCGGTATGCCCACGGGGGTGCGCGCCGGGGTGTTCGTGGTGGATCTCGACCCGCGCAAGTTTTCAGCTGATGACATGCTCGAGTCTCTCGCGGGGTTCTGCGGCGGGGTCCTGCCGCCATGCCCCGTGGTGCGCACGCAATCGGGCGGGCTGCATCTATGGTTTGCCTATCCCGACATGCCTGAAAGCGAGCGCTTGGGGAATCGGGCGGGCCTGTTCGCCAAGATCGACGATATCGACGTGACGATCGCCGAGCATGTCGATATCCGCGGGGAGGGCGGCTATGTGATCGTGCCGCCTTCCATCATGGTCGATGGTGCCGCTTATTCCTGGGAGCAGGCGCCGGAAGGTGATCCGGTGTGCAAGGCGCCGGCGCGGCTGCTCGATGTGATCTTGCGGCGTGGCGAGTTCGCCCGTGGACAGGCGCCCGCAGCCCAGGCTATGGGGTTCGAGGCCGACGACGCTGTTCGGAAATACGCGCTGTCCGCCTTGGACGCCGAGGCGCGCGCTCTGGCGGCCGCCGCTGCCGGGAGCCGTAATCAGCATGCGGCCGAATCGAGCTTCAAGATCGGCCAGCTGGTTGGGGCGGGGGCGCTGAGCCGCTCGATGGCGATCGCCGCCTTGACAGATGCCGCCTTGTCTTGGGGTATCCCCTCCAATGACAAGGCTCTGGGGCCCACGGGAACGATCGCGCGCTCGATCGACGCCGGCGCAGCGCAGCCCCGCGATCTTTCCGACATCCGGCGCAAGGCTGAGGAGCGGGCCCGGCGATACGGCGCTCATGACCGACGTCCTGAGGCGCCCTTTCCTGAGCATCCGCACGGCCCCGCAGCCCCAGATGATGACGGCGGCGGCGATGAACCGCCCGAAGATGGGGTCGCCATTCTCGGCGATGGTACTGATTGGGAAGCGATCAAGGCCTGTGCGCAGCTTGAGCAGAACGACACGGACAATGGGCAGCGTCTGCTGATCCATTTTGGCGATCAGATCATCCATGTGCGAGATCTCGGCTGGGCGGCATGGTCGGATAGTCATTTCGAGCTGAAGGGCGGATCCGAGGCCGTGGAGCGCCTGGCGCAGAAAGCCGCTAAGCTGATCGCGCTCGAGGGTGGTTTCCTGCAGGTGTCGGATCGGGACCGGAAGTTGATTTCCGACCTCGATCAGCTCCTGAAGCTGCCCAAGGATGGCCTGAGCAAGGATCAAGAGGCCGCCATGGCCGCCGGCACCGAAGCGCGTGACCGGCTGGCAAAGCGGAAATCAGATAGGCGGAAGTTCTCCATTTCTTGCGGGAATTCAAGCCGCCTCTCAGGCATGATCGGCCGCGCCCTGGCGCATTGCACGGTGGCCCAGGACCAGCTTGATGCGGATCCCCAAGCCATCAATCTGATCAATGGCGTGATCGACGTGCGGCGCATCGCCGATCTGGAATGCCCGGATCCGGATGTGACCCGATTCACAGCCGAGATCGTCTTCACCCCCACGCATGACCCGAAGCGGTTGATGTCGAAGCGGATGGAGGTGCGGTATGATCCGGCGGCGAAGTGCCCGCAGTGGCTCGCCGCGCTCGAGCGCTTCCAGCCGAACCCGGAGATGCGACGCTATCTGCAGAAGCTCCACGGTTATTGCCTGATGGGTCTGACCGGCGAGCAGTCGCTGTGGTTCAATTATGGCGGCGGATCGAACTGGAAATCGACCTTCATCCGGGTGATCGCCACCCTGATGGGCTCGTATGCCACGGCCATCCCCTTCGCCTCGCTGGTGAACGAGCAGACGCGGGGTGGCAATCAGGCGTCCCCCGATATCGCCCTGCTGCCGCGCATGCGCATGGCCCATGCCTCCGAGCCGCCGAAAGACCAGCGATGGGATGAGGCCGTGATGAAGCGCCTCACCGGCGGGGAGATGATGCAGGCGCGCGGTCTGTATCAGGCCTTCTTTGAGTTCCGACCGACGCACAAGCTGGTGGTGGCTGGTAACGACAAGCCGCCCGTTTCCGGTGTCGATCACGGCACCTGGCGCCGCATGAAGTTGCTCCCCTGGACGGTGACGATCTCGGAAGACGAAAAGCGCGACATGGACGACGTCGTCGCCGAGTATTTGGCCGAGGGATCCGGCATCCTGAACTGGCTGCTCGAAGGGATCCGCTTCTATTTCGAGGAAGGGTTGAAGCCGCCTGAGCTGGTGCGGGAAGCGACCCGCGAATATCGGGACGAGAATGATCCCGTGGGCCCTTTCATGGCGGCGTGCGTGCGACACCTGCCCGGCGGGAGTGTCACGGCTCGGGAGATGTATGAGGCCTTCTGCCAATACACCGAGGCCAATGGCGGCAAGCCCATCTCGGAGCACCGATTTGGACGCCTGTTGCCACAGAAGGGCCTGAAGAAGACAGACGAGCGCATCCGCCGATATCTCGATGTCGAGCTTCATGACGTGCCGCGGCCGTCCCGCAGCCCTGGTGATGATTGGCACAACCGAGATGGGTGACCTGAACACGCGAGGTTCGCGAGCTTCCGCGAGGTTGCTGCGAGCATGCTCGCTGAGAAATATAGACGGTCTGCCAGTGGGTTAGGGGATCTCTGCGAGCTTTGCGAGCTTTTTCGTCGCTCGCGTATACAAGCTTCGGGGCTCAGGGGTCCTAATCTTTCTTATGTATATGTCTCTCTTTATCCTCGCTAAGCTCGCAACTAAAGGATAAGTGAATGATAAATAAAGTAAAATGTGCTCCGAGCTTTGAATTTAGAAGCTCGTTAGATGCTCGCGAAGCTCGCAGACCTATATTGAGGCCGGATCTTCGGCGTGAAACCGATGCTTGGTCTCTGTTGGTGTGGGCCTATAAGGCCGAATGCGTGCGGGCTGGCGTGGGTGGTGATGATGGGGCGATGCTCGGGTATTCGACATCGTCGGTCTGGTCTGCCGCCAAGCTGAATTCACAAGGGGATCACCGCTCGGCCACGATCAATGGATGGCTTCCGGTGCATGAGGATGCGCTTTCGGTGCATGCGTGGGTAAAGGGCCTGCCGAGGGCGGAGTTCTGGCTGATCGTGAACGCGGCCGAGCAAGGCGAGATGCCGAGCCGGGTGGTGGATCTGCCGCCGCTGCAATGCCGGCCGATCATGCGGCAGACCAGTGCGGGGCTGAAGCCGAAGATGCTGCGGCATCCGAGGACCCATCAGGGCTATGCGTGCCTTGTTGAGTTCGTGGGGTATTCGGTCGAGCAGATCGCCGAGGAGCAGGGCAGGGTCGATGCTCGGTTCGAGAGCTTCTGCGATGTACTGCTTTCGCTCTATCAGCATTTCGGAGAAGGGGAAGCGCTGACCAAATGGCGGGTCTCCCAACCTTGGAAGGGCTATCGAGAGCAGCTAGAAAACGCTGCTTGACAATTCTCGCAAAAAACTTGACATTACCCCCAAGAATGCAGGGAACTGCGCCACAGACTAACCCCTCCGGGCAACCGCGAGGGGTTTTGTTTTTATGGGGTTGAGATGTAACGCGCGTGCCTGTTGCACCCAAGACGTTCCGCTCACCATCCCAGCCAAGCCGACAGCATAAGCGCCGCCGTTATGACCGGGTACGTGACCAGGAACCCTCGCGTGCCTGGTACAAGACGGCGCGTTGGCAGAAGCTGAGATGGTCGATCCTGGTGCGGGATCTGTTCACCTGCCAGAAGTCTGGATGTGGACGGGTCGAGACCGAGACATCGCAGCTGGTCTGCGATCACGTCGAGCCGCACCGAGGTGATGAGGCCCTGTTCTGGAATGGGCCTTTCCAAACATTGTGCAAGGCCTGTCACGACCGGGACAAGCAGCGCGAGGAAAGGCTGGGCGATAGGTTCCAGCCTTACTCCATCCCGAGTGGGGTGAAGCCCTCGCGCATCCCCGTGCATCTGGTTTGCGGTGCACCTGGTTCAGGCAAGAGCACCTATGTCAGGCAGCATGCCCAGGCGGCAGACTATGTGATCGACTTCGACGACATTCGCGAGCGCCTGGGGCTTGGCCGATATGGGGGGCAGGACCTGGGCTTTGCCTATGCCGAGCGGGATAGGATGATCCGGTCGCTCGAGCATCGACATCATGGTGAGTGTTGGTTGATCGTGATGGCACCGACCGATGCCGAGCGTCGTGCATGGATGCGCGCTTTGGGTCGGGTCACGGTGCACACGATCGACACGGACGAGGATGAATGCCTGCGGCGGATCATGGCTGACCCGATGAGGCAGGGGTACCTCCCCCCCCTGGTGGCCGCTGTTGCGAAATATTTCGAAGAAAATCGCAAGCAATTTCGCTGATGAGGCCGGGGGGTGGTCCAAAAGTCTGGAGATCTTTCGCTTCTAGACCGGCGGGGTAACGAAAAACATTTGGGCGCAAGTTTCGGAAACTTTTTTTCTAAGGACCGGCTGTTATGAGGAGAGGCCCCAAGCCCGAGCCCGCCAGTGTGAAACTGGCGAAGGGCAATTCCGGGCGCCGTCCGATCGGTGCGGAAGCCGAAGTCAAGGATGATGCCGCAGCAAAGGCAGCCGTCTCGCCGCCAGCATGGCTGAAGAAAGACGGCCTGGTGGTCTGGAACAGGATCGCACCACGAATCATGAAGCTCAAGCTTTTGAGCGTCGCGGATTCGGAAACCTTCGCTCGCTACTGCCGCAACTTCGCCCGCTGGCTGAGGATGCAGGAAACGCTGGACAGGGAAGGGGAGACTTACGAGAGCGAAAGCGCCCACGGCAAGCTCAAGCGGGCTCACCCGGCGTTCCTGATCGGCGATCGCCTCGAGCGCCAGCTCCTGGCTGCCGAGGCGAATTTCGGCCTTAACCCGGCCGAGCGCCAAAGGATCTTTGCAGCTCGCGCGGGCGCTGGTGCACCGGGCGATCTGTTCGATCCGCGCAGACCGGACGATCGAGATCCTCCACCCGGTGGAGACAAGCCTATGGCCAAGCCGGCAATCGGCCTGCTGAACTAAGGTCATGGCTGTGAAGTCGAAGGGTCAAGCGCGCTTGCGATCACCGCAGCGGCCCAGGGCGCTTGGTCCAAGGCCAGTATGGGACCAGGATCGGCAGGTCTGGTGCGAGGGTGATTATTGGTATGACGAGAAGACGGCGTCCAAGGCGGTCGCCTTCTTCCCCGAGCACCTCCGTCTGACGGAGGGTGAGTGGGCGGGCCGACCCTTCACCTTGGAGGCGTGGCAGGAACACGACATCATTCGCCCGCTGTTCGGCTGGAAGCGGCCGGACGGCACGCGGCGATTTCGACGCTGCTATGTCTGGATCGCGCGCAAGAATGGAAAGACGGAGCTGGCCGCCGGCGTGGCTCTGCTCGTCCTTCTGGGAGATGGAGAAGAGGCCGGCCAGGTCTATTCGATCGCTACCGATCAGAATCAGGCGCGGCTCGTTTTCGACAAGGCGACCGCTATGGTCAACAAGTCGGAGACGCTGTCGCAACACCTGGTTTGCCTCAAGCCGTCGATCTATTGCCCGTCGTTGAACGCCTCGTTCAAGCCGCTGTCGGGAAGACCTGGCGGCAAGCATGGCTTGTCAGCGTCGGGGCTCATCGGAGACGAGCTGCATGAATGGGCTTCGGGAGAACTCTACGGCTTCGTGCATGACAGCGAGGGATCGCGGCGGCAGCCCCTGGAATTCCTGATCTCGACTGCGGGCAAGAAGGGCGGCTACGGCGAGGAGGTCTGGGAGGACTGCCAGAAGATCCTCGACGGCACGCTTGATGACCCGGAGACGCTGGTGGTGGTCTATGCGGCCGATCCGGAGGACGACTGGACGAAGCCCGAGACCTGGATGAAGGCGAACCCCAATCTCGGGGTGTCGAAAAAGCTGGAATTCCTACAAAACGAATGTCGCCAGGCGCAGCAATTGCCGCGACTAGAGAACGATTTCAAACGCTACCACCTGAACATGTGGACCGAGCAGGCGGTGCGCTGGCTGCCGATCGACGGCATCGACGATGAGGGGAACAGATTCGGCTGGGACCACTGCGCCGGTCCGGTCGAATGGCAGGATCTGAACGAAAAACTGATCGGAAAACGGTGCTTCGGGGGGCTGGATCTGTCGGCAGTGAGCGATCTCTCGGCTCTGGTCTGGTACTTTCCAGAGCAGGATGGGCTCGACATCCCTGCGGTTTTGGCCCGGTTCTATAAGCCCGAAGCTCTGGTCAGGTCTCACGCCAAGCGGGACAAGCTCCCCTATGAGAAGTGGGTGGAGCAGGGGGCCTTGGTGGCGACGCCAGGAAACGTCGTCGATTACGCTTTCATCCAGCAGCAAATCTATTCGGATGCTGAGCGCTATCGCATCGCTCATGTGGGGAATGCCAAGCGCGAGGCGGATCAGGGTGGGCTCGCCATCGACCGTTGGAACGCGACCGAAACGGCTGTGAAGCTGGAGCAGGAAGGCCTGCCGGTGGTGCTGTTCGGGCAGGGCTTCGCATCTTTGGGTGCACCATCATCAGCGCTCGAGCGCCTGGTGCTCTGCAACGGTTTTCATCATGGGGGGCATCCGGTCCTTCGGCGCCATGCACAGGTAGTGGCCGTTGAAACGAATGCTGCCGGCGGGATCAAGCCAGCGAAGAACAAGTCGACTGAGCGGATCGACGGCATCGTGGCGCTGGTGATGGCCCTGGGGATCGGCGCCAAGGATGAGGGTGAGAAACGATCGGCCTATGCCGAGCGTGGAATCTTGGTTCTCTGAAACAAGGATCGCAGATGGGTTATCTGACAAATCTGCGGAACGCTTTACTCGGGAGGGCCCAGGCGAGTTCGACGTTCGACCTGACAAGCATGACCCCGGCGCAGGTCGGTGAGTTCCTGCGGATCGGCGGTTCCATGGAGACCGCCTCAGGGGTGAGCGTAAACGACACGACGGCTATGCGGGTAGCCGCGGCGTGGCGGTGCGTGAACATCATCGCCGGCACGGTGGGTTCCCTGCCGCTCGATCTGGTGATGCGGGTCAGCGAGAATGTCAGGAAGCCGGCTGTCGGGCATCCGCTTAGGACGCTGTTGACCGTCAAGCCTAACCCTTGGCAGACGCCGAGCGAGTTTCGGCGGATGCTTCAGGCGCATCTGATGCTCAGGGGAAATGCCTATGCCCGCAAAGTGAGGGTCGGCAGGGACACTGTCGCGCTGATCCCGGTCGTTCCAGACCGTGTCCAGCCGTGTCAGCTCGACAATCTGTCGATGGAATATCGGGTGACGCTGCGTAATGGCTCGCAGGTTCGCCTGCCGCAAACGGAAATGCTGCATCTTCGAGGCATGTCTCTCGATGGTGTGACCGGGCTTTCGACGCTGTCCTACATGAAGGAAAGTTTGGGGCTCGCGCTGCAGGGGGAAAATTCCAGCGCCAACCTGATGAAGAATGGCCAGTTCGTTTCGGGTGTCTTCAAGCATCCAGAGCAGCTGAGCAAAGACGTCTTTGATCGGTTGAAGGCTTCGATCGAGGAATATCGCAACGGCGGGGCGCGCGCCGGCGGAGCAATGATCCTCGAGGACAAGATGGATTATGCGCCGGTGAGCATGTCGGCGGTCGATCTGCAATTCCTGCAGATGCGCGACTTCCAGCGCTATGACATCGCCATGTTCTTCGGCGTGCCACCTCACATGATCGGCGCCACGGACAAGGCGACGAGCTGGGGCTCCGGCATCGAGCAACAGGGCATCGGCTTCGTCACGTACACGCTGAACGACTGGCTCGTCACATGGCAGGAGAGCCTGAAGCGAGACACCATTCCAGAGGCCGAGTGGGAAAAGCTCGACGTCCGGTTCTATCCGCAGGCGCTGCTCAAAGGCGACAGTAAGGCGCAATGGGATGCCTTCGTGAAGGGGCGTCAGTGGGGCGTCTACAGCGCCAACGACGTGAGGGCTCTGCTGGACATGAATCCCCGCGACGACGAGGCGGGCAACGAGTATGCGGTGCCGCCCAATCAGACACAGGCTACGGCAGGTGATCCCGCCGAGCCGCCAGTAGGGGATCCGATCAATGAGCCTGCGTAAGCTGCCTGAGGTGAAGGCCTTCTCGCCGCCTGAAGGATACACTTGGGATATGCCGCCGGCGGCTCTCGACGAATGGTCGGGCCGCCCTCAGGCCGCCGAGGCTGACGATCCTAATACCGTCTCGATCTTCGGGGCCATCGGTGAGGATTTCTGGTCCGGAGACGGGTTCACCGCAAAGCGCATGGCGGGTGCCCTGCGGTCGATCGGCAAGAATGCCGTGACGGTGAACATCAACTCGCCCGGCGGCGATATGTTCGAAGGCCTCGCGATCTATAACCTTCTGCGCGAGCACAAGGCGCAGGTCACCGTCAAGGTGATGGGCATCGCCGCGTCTGCGGCGTCCATCATCGCCATGGCGGGGGACACCGTGCAGATGGGCGTCGGATCCATCATGATGATCCACAATGCGTGGGGCCTGGTGATCGGCAACCGCAATGACTTCGCCGATGCGGCGGATGTCTTCAAGACATTCGACGAGTCCATGGCCGCGATCTATGCCGACAGGACCGGCATGACGATCAAAGAGATCCTCGCCATGCTCGATGGGCCTTCGCGGGCCTCGGATGGCAGCTATCTCACGGCGGCCGAGGCCATCGAGAAGGGCTTCGCCGATGGAACATTCGAGGGTGATAGTGCCGCAATTGAAGCGCGCGTCGTCATTCCCGCAGACGTCATGGCCAAGCGCCGCATGGAGGCGGCCCTGGCTAAGGATGGGGTGGGGCGCAAGGAGCGCTTCGACCTCATCAACTCTCTTCTGGGTCAGCGCGATGCAGCCCAGCCCGCCCGGCGTGATGCAGGCGCGCTCCCCACGGCCGACATCTTGTCGGCCATCGCTGTTCTCCGTTCATAGGAAAACTCAATGAACATTCAGACCCTGCGGAACAGTGTGTCCGCTCGCGGGATCATGTCCGTTCGCGCCGACATGTCCGATCCAAAGAAAGTGCTGGCCGAGCTGCAGACGGCGTGGACCGAGTTCCAGGCCAAGAACGACGCCCGACTGAAGGCTGTCGAGACCCGGCAGGAAGACGTCGTTCAGAATGAAGAAGTGGACCGCATCAATGCGACGATCACTCAACTGCAGGCCAACCTGACCGAGCTGGCCACGCGCGCTGCCGGCGCTGGTCTCGCGGGCGGGGCGGGTGGTAACGCCGATGATGAAAGGTTTGCCCAAGCTTTTGCGATGGAGCGGGGCCTTGAGGCAGTCAGCGTCGAAGACTTCCGGTCCTATCGCAACGCTCTCAACGTCTATATGCGTCGCGGACAAGGAACGCCGCGGGACGTGATGGCGGCGATGTCCGTGGGGTCCGATCCGGACGGCGGCTATACCGTCACCCCCGATACTTCCGGGCGAATCATCAAGAGGCTGTATGAGACCTCCCCCATGCGGCAGGTGGCATCGGTCGACACGATCGGCACCGATCGCCTCGAGGGGTTCAACGATCTCGGCGAAGCGGGCGCGGGCTGGGTGGGTGAAACCGAGGCGCGGCCGGCGACGACCACGCCGCAGCTCGGCAAGTGGGAGATCCCGGTTCACGAAGTCTATGCCTTCCCAATGGTGACTCAGAAGCTGCTCGATGACTCCATGTGGGACATCGAGAGCTGGCTGACGAACAAGGTGTCCGACAAGTTCGCTCGCATGGAAAATGCAGCGTTCCTGAATGGCAATGGTGTTGGCAAACCGCGCGGTCTGTTGACGTTCACCACGGCTGCGACTGCCGACTCAGCTCGTGCATGGGGCGTGTTTCAGCATGTGCTGACTGGCACGGATGGAGGTTTTGGGACCACCACCAATGGCTCAGACAAGCTGATCGATCTGGTCTATGGGCTGAAGGCCGGATATCGCCAGAACGCGAACTTCATGATGTCCCGTGCCAGCGTGGCGGGCGTCCGGAAGCTGAAGGATGGCCAAGGCAACTATCTCTGGGCGCCCAGCCTGGAGGTGCTCCGCGCCGGAAACCTCATCGGCTTCCCGATCGTCGAGGCGGAGGACATGCCGGTGATCGCTGCCGACGCGCTGTCGATCGCCTTCGGTGACTTCCGCGAGGCCTATCAGATTGTCGATCGCATCGGCGTGCGGGTGTTGCGCGATCCCTTCACCAACAAGCCCTATGTCGGCTTCTATACGACCAAGCGGGTTGGTGGTGCGCCGATCAACTTCGAGGCCGTGAAGTTCCTGAAGTTCGGCGATTGATCTGACGGCAGGGCGGCTAAGGCCGCCCTGTTCACGCTCTGACGTCTTCGCTGCCGACGCAGCACACTCTCATTCATAGGATTGAACCCATGCGAGATCTCGCCTCCAACCTGGCGCCGATCGCGGCTGTCGTTCCCGCCGTGCTCACCGCCAACAACACCTCCGCGGCCATCGACCTGCAGGGCTTCGATGCCGCTGCTGTCATCATCAACACGGGAGCCATCGTCAGCTCCGGGAACTTCACTCCGAAGCTCCAGGAATCAGACACGACGACAAACGAGGACTTCACCGACGTGGCGGCTGGCAGTCTCATCGGGACCTTCCCCACCGCCCTGGCCGCGTCGAGCGTCTACAAGGTCGGATATGTCGGCACTAAGCGCTACATCCGAACCGTCCTCACGCTGAACAGCGGCACCTCGATCGCGGCAGGTGCCGTGGTGCTCAGGGGGCGGGCAGCTCAGCTTCCCCAGAGCTGAGCCGGATAACGGATAAAGGGTCGGGCTCAGGAGCCTGACCCACATCCTCGAGGGTTCCCATGCATCGTCCTGTGCTCGTCACCGCGCCGACCGTCCTGCCGGTCACCCTGGCAGAGGTGCGTAGCCAGCTTCGTCTCGACGAGTATGACGAGGATCCGTTGCTCTCGATCCTGCTGGATGCGGCGATCGAGCGGCTGGATGGATGGAACGGAATTCTCGGACGGGCCCTGTCGCAGCAGATCTGGCGGCAGGATTTCGACAGTTTCTCGGAGTGCCTGCGGCTTCCTCTGGGTCCGGTCATCAGCGTCGGCAGTGTCGTCTATCGCAATGCCGAGGGTCAGCTGAGCACCGTAGGGACTAGCTCTTACGCTCTGCTGAACGATGAGGCCGGCGCTCGCGTCTTCATGAAATCGGGCTTCACCGCGCCGACTTCACTGGCCGAGACCGTGCCGATCTCGATCACCTATACCGCGGGCTATCCCGTCGTGAACGATTTCAGCACGGTCCCCGCTCCGCTCAAGATGGCGATCCTGCAGCTGGTGGGGCACTGGTACCAGAACCGCGAGGCCTCAGTGGTGGGGACGAGTGCCATGGAACTGCCGCTCTCGGTGTCATCGCTCATCGCGCCCTATCGCTACATCGGCATCTGACAACACGCCTTCATAGGATCGGAGATCATCATGGCTGATTTGACCATCACGGCCGCCAACGTCGTGCCCGGCGCCGGTTCCGTTATCGAGGCGGGCACGGCGGGGGAAACTTTGGCTGCAGGCAAGGCTGTCTATAAGGCTGCTGCGACCCGGAAATGGATGCTGGCCGACTCGAATTCCGCAACGGCCGAGGCCCGCAGGGCGACCGGCATCGCCTTGAACGGTGCGGCTCTGAATCAGCCCGTTTCGGTGCTCAAAGGCGGAGATATCACCATTGGTGCGACCCTCACCGCTGGGACGGACTACTACCTTTCAGACACACCGGGCGGGATCTGTCCGCGGGCTGATGTCGGGTCGGGTGAATACGTCTGCCTGTTGGGCCTAGCGAAGACCACCGCAGTGCTGACGGTCGACATCCAGTTCCCGAACGTCGCTCTCTGATGGCATTCGGGTCGCTGCTTGCTGCCGGCGAGCTTGACCGCAGGATCACGATCCAGCGGTCGGCTCCGGTGAGCAACCGGTTCAACGAAAAAGTCGATGTCTGGTCTGACCTGGCGACCGTGTGGGCGAAGAAAGAGGACCTCAGCGACCGCGAACGCATCGCTGCGCAAGAGGTCTCGGCGGAGGCCATGGCTCGCTTTCGCATCCGCTGGTCAGCTCGGGTGGCGGATGTGAACGCAAAGGATCGCATCGTCTACAGGGGCAAGGTCTACGGCATCACTGCCGTAAAAGAAATCGGCCGCCGGGTCGGCTTGGAACTCTCGGCGACGGCGGGGGCTGACTGATGGCGATCTCGGCAGTGACGATCCGTGTTCGTTGGTGGGTTCGTCCATTTGTGTGGGTGGCCCTGATTGCGATGCTGGTGGCGGCGCCGTTTATCTCCAGAGCATCTGCCGAGCGGATCGCGGTTCGCATCGGTGATCTTGTCGACCGTCGAGGTTTGACCGTCGATGGCTAAGGCGAGGCCTATCCGCGTGGAGGGGCTGCGCGAGCTGGACAAGGCCTTGGCGGAGATGAGCAAGGCGACTGCCCGCAACGTGTTGAAGCGCGCGCTGATCAAGGCTGCCGAGCCGATAGCGGACAAGGCCAGGCAGCTGGTGCCGAAAGACACGCATGCGCTCGAGCGCAGCATCATCGCCTCATCGAAGCTGGCGAACCCTGTGGGCAAGGCCGAGTACGCCGCCGCCATGAAGGCAGGCAAGGGAAAGTCAGCTGCCGCCGGCGCCATGCGTGAGGCGAGGCGCGAGGCAGGGGGCGAGTTCTTCGCGGAGATTTCGGTTGGTCCGGGGCAATTGCCTCATGCCCACCTGGTGGAGTTTGGTTCGTCGAAGATGGCTGCTCAACCCTATCTGCGGCCTGCCTGGGATGCTCACAAAGTGGATGCGCTGGACGCCATCAGCGGGGAACTGAAGTCGGAGATCGACAGGGCCGCAAAGCGTGCTGCGCAGAAGGCCGCCAAGCTCAAGACCAAAACGGCATAGCCGCAGCATCGGGGGGCGTATGGAAGAGGTTCTCGTCAACCACCTGCTGACCTCGTCCGCCCTGGCCGCACTGGTGTCCGACCGAGTCTTTCCGGTGGTCCGACCGCAGGCTTGGCTGCGGCCGGCCATTGTGATCACGAAGATCTCGGGCCTGCCGGATTACACGAATGACGGGCCTTCCGGCCTGGCCTCGTCGCGGTACCAGGTCGACTGCTGGGCGGACACCTATGCTGCCGCGACTGATGTGTCCCGGGCCGTCAAGGCGGCGCTTTCGGGCATGGACGTGCAGGGTGGAGACGGGGGAACGCCGGAGCGCATGTGGCGCCTGCGCGGGGGCTTCGTCGAGGGCGAGCGTGAGAGTGCCGAGTCAGACACGGGGGGCAGCCTGCTGTTCCGCGTCAGCCTCGATTTGATCATCTGGAGCAGCTGAAAGAAGGATGCCTTCCCATGGCAGAAACTGAAGTCACCATTGGCTATGGCTCTACGTTTGCCATCGGGGATGGTGGGTCGCCCGAGGTCTTTACGGCTCTGGCCGAGGTCTACGACATCACCCCTCCAAGCGATACGCTGGACGTGATCGACGCCACGCACATGACGTCTCCCAATGCGACGCGGGAGTTCATCCTGGGGCTCAGCGATCCCGGGGAATGTTCATTCGAAATGAACTTCATCCCTGGCTCGGATGCGGATGCCGCCATCCAGGCGGTCAAGGTGGCGCGGCAGCGAGTCAATTGTCGAATCACGTTCCCGAATAATGTGACCTGGACGTTCTCCGGGATCCTGACCGGCTATGAGCCTGCGGTTCCCACTGAGGATAAAATGACGGCGACTGTCACGTTCAAAGTGACGGGCAGCTATGTGGCGGGAGTGGCTTCATAATGGCTAATCCTGTCAGGGGTGAGGTGGGGTTCGACGTCGAAGGAAGGGAATATACGCTCAGGTTTTCAACGAACGCTCTCTGCGAGCTTGAGGCCGAGACAGGGCTCAATGCGAACAAGATCGTCGGCCAGATGCAAGACCCTGACGGTGTCAGTTTGCGCTTGCTCAGGGCCATCATCTGGGCGGGGCTGATCGATCACCATCAAGGGATAAAGGTGGCCGATGCAGGGGTGATCGTCGATCGTATCGGAATCGCAAAGGCTGGTGAATTGATCGGAAAGGCTTTTACCGCGGCCTTTCCTGCGGCGGCGGAGGAAGCGGCATCTTCGCGCCCTCCGAAGGGGGCGCGGGCTGGAACTGGCAAGGCATCCTGATCACGTTCGTCGATGTCGGTCTTGATCCAGAGACCTTTTGGCACCTTACCCCCCGAGAAGTCACAGACAGGATCGAAGGCGCGTCGCGCCGCCTTCGTCGGGAGCACAACAGCCTGATGTCGCTTGCGTGGCACACGGTGGCCCTGAACAGGGCCAAGAGGCTCCCAAAACTGAAGACATTGCTTGTTGTTGAGCCTGCCCCCGTGAAGCGCCGCAGATCCGTTGATGAGCAGATCGCAATTGCTCTCGCCTGGACTAAGGCTTTGCAGCGGAAGGGCTGATCTAGCAGCTGTGCCCCCGGCAGCGCTGCATTCATTGAGGGATCATTATGGCAGGTTCGGCAGTCATTGGGGCACTGAGGGTCAACCTCTCAGTGGACACCGCCGCTTTTGAACAAGGCTTGCGGTCTGCGAACACCAGCCTGGGCAAACTTGGCGCGGCCATGAAGGTGGGTGCTGCCGCAATCGCGGCGGGCATGGTTACTGCCTTGGGATCTTTGTCTGTCGCTATGAAGGGTTCCATTGATGAGATGGACGAGATGTCCAAGACATCTCAGAAGATGGGCGTTCCCGTCGAGCAGCTTGGTAAGTTGAAGTATGCAGCGGACCTTTCCGGCGTGAGCATGGAGGGACTGACGACGGCGTTCACGAAGCTGTCGAAGAACATGGCCGATGTCGCGTCTGGCGGCGGGAAGCAGGCGGCGGCAGCCTTCGATGCTCTCGATATCTCAGTCAAGAACTCGGACGGATCGCTTCGGGCCACCAATGACGTCATGCAGGATGTGGCGGCCAAGTTCGCGGGCATGGATGATGGAGCGACTAAGACGTCGCTCGCGATGCAGATTTTCGGCAAATCGGGCGCTGACCTGATTCCTCTTCTGAACTCTGGCGCATCGGGTTTGAAGGAGATGGGGGATGAGGCCGCGAAGCTTGGCCTCGTGTTCTCAACCGAAACAGCCAAAGCTGCTGAGGGGTTCAATGACAACCTAACCCGTCTCGGAAAGGTTCAGACTGGTCTGACCACTCAATTCACAGCCGCGATGTTGCCATCGCTTAAAAGCATGACCGACTCGCTGGTCTTGGTGGCGAACAAGACGGATCTGGCGTCAAACGCCGGCATCGCGGTGGGTGGGGTGCTGAAGGTTGTTGCTACGGGAGCTCTGGTTGTGGCGACCGCCATGGGGTCAGCGGCCGATTATACTTCTGGTTTTGCGAATGCAGCTTACCTTCTCTTCTCTGGTGAATTCAAAAAGGCTTTTGACAGTTGGGTTGGTGGCTTTACCAGCATCGGCGATCGCCTCAAGAACACCGGTGAAATTCTAAAGACGATATGGAGTGAATCGACAGCCGTCATTGCAGATAAGATCGTCACGCTTCCTGAAAAAATCGTGCCGCCACTTGAGATCGTGAAAGGGGCGGTGGGTGGCGTGAATGCTGAGATTCAATCGACTGCGCTTTCGACCCAAACCCTCAGTGTCGCGCTTACGGAGGCGGGCGTCATCCTTGAGGAAAACATGACGCCTGCTGAGGCCTATCGCGCCAAGATGGATGAGTTGGATCAGCAGTTTGCGACCTTCAAAATCAGCCAAGAGAACTACTCAAGGGCCTCGCAGAAGACAGCTCAGCAGTATGCGGTGACGTGGAATCAAGCAGCCGGGTCGATCGCTGGCAGCCTTGCTCAGATCACCGGCAGTTTTGGAAAAAACAACGAGGCCATGGCAGTGGCAGGAAAGGCCTTCGGCATCGTCCAGGCCATTATTTCGACCTATACTGGTATGGCAAAAGCGCTTGAATTGCCGTTCCCGGCCAATCTCGCGGCAGCCGCCACGGTCGCTGCACAAGGCTTCGCCTTCGTGGCGAGCATTAAATCTACTGCCATCCCCTCCTTCGCCCATGGTGGATCGTTCAAGGTGGGCGGTGCCGGAGGCATCGACAACAATCGCGTGATGATGGACCTCACCCGCGGCGAGCGCGTCGACATCACCCCGGCCGGCCAGGATCGCGGGGGCGAAGGCAAGGAGATCGTCATCCAGATGGCGCCACAGCGTCGGGCTTACGATCATGAAGAGGTCATCATGATGATCTCAGGGATCAACGACGCCCTCTCCGACGGTCATGTGCTAAAGATCAGGGGCGCGTGATGATCATTCTTTCGGATGCCCTGGTCCTCTCATCGTCGGGGGATGCCGTCGATGCGGACAATCCCGTCATCGGATGGGAAAGCGTCGTGACCATCGGCAATGTTGTCGCCAATACTGAAGATTCAAATTATCCGGCAACCAACCTGGCCAATTCCTCGACCGCCTCCAAGTGGGTGGCCGAGGATACGACAGAGCAATATCTGACGGTTTCCCTCAGCCCGTCTCGGTCGCTCGATTACCTGGCGGTTGCCCGGCATAATTTCGGCAGCGGTGCCATTCCCGTCTCTGTCGAGGGCCGGTTGTCGACCGAGGATTCCTGGGAAGAGTTGGTCGAGGACGTGCTCCTGCCGGACGATGGCCCAGTGATCTTCCGATTTGAGCCGCAGCCCCTGCTGCAGGTTCGCTTGCGGATGCAGGCAGGCGATCTGCCGCCGCAGGCCGCCGTTCTCTACCTGGGGTCGCTCCTGGTCATGGAGCGCAGTTTCGACATCGAAAGTCCCTTCACGCCGCTGCCATTCGGCATGGCCAGGGACATCGTGACGGGTCGCAGCGAGAGCGGAAACTTCCTCGGGCGCATCGTCACGGGCGGACGTAGCGAAAGCTTCGTCTCGTTCTCGCATCTGACGCCGGCATGGTATCGGGCGAGCTTCCATCCGTTCATGCAGGTTTCGAAAAGCACGCCGTTCTTCTTCGCCTGGGCGCCGCAGAGTTATCCGCGCGAGGTGGGCTATGCGTGGATCAGCCCTGAGGGCAACCCGCAGCCGCTGCTCGACCCGGTCACGCGGCGCTTCGGGATCACTCTTCCCATGGAAGGCATCCTCACGTGACCGAGGTGCTGACCTATGTCGAAGTCGATGTCGATTATTGCTCCCTGAGCTATGGCGTCGCCCCTTGTACGGCAGAGGTCGGCGTCACGGGCGACGCGAAATGCTTCAACACCCTGGCCACCTGCCAGGACCGGGCGAATTTCGCCAACTCTCCGGTGACGCTGAGGTTCGCCCAGGATGCCGACTTCCTGCCGCGCGAGATCGACGCGATCCCGTCGCTCATCAGTGTCAACTTCTCGCCGGCGGCGATCTCGCTGGGGGAGAATTTGGGCACGCGCGCCTCGATCTCGATCGACTTCGGCGATCATCCATGGCCGGACACGGGGCAGGGCTTCGACAAGTATGTTTCCGAGCGGGGCTATGACCCGTTTCGGCAGGGGACATTCTGGGGAAAGTTCCGTGCGCGGCAGCCCTTCCTGCAGGGGCGGCCGATCCGACTGATCCGGGGTGCTGTCGGACAGAGCCTGGCAGAGATGGAGACGCGTCACTTCATCATCGAGAGCTTCACCGGGCCCGATCAGGAGGGGAAATACCGGATCGTCGCGAAAGACGTGCTGAAGCTGGCCGATGCCGATCGCGCCCAGGCGCCCCTTCTGAGCAACGGCTTCCTGCTGACGTCGATCGACGCCGACGATATGGCGATCACCCTGACGCCCTCGGGTGTGGGCAATGCTGAATATCCGGCATCCGGCTATGCGGCGATCGGGGGCAGCGAGATCGTCACCTATACCCGCACCGGGGATGCGGTGACCATCACGGCGCGCGCGCAGCTGAACACGCTGGCCCAGGAGCATGATGGCGGCGATCGCTTCCAGGTGGTCCTGCGCTATGTGGCGGAGGATCCAGCCGAGATCATCAGCGACCTGCTGCAGACCTATGCGTCGGTGCCGAGCGGCTACATCCCGCTTGCCGACTGGCAGACGGAGACCGCCACCTATCTGCAGCGGGTCTATTCGGCCGATATCGCTGAGCCCACGGGGGTGGACAAGCTCGTCTCCGAGCTGGTGGAGCAGGCGGCTTTGGCGCTCTGGTGGGATGACATCAATGCCAAGATCAAGTTTCAGGTGCTGCGGGCGATTCCGACGTCAGCCACCCGCTTTGATGAGGAAAATGTGCTGGCCGGTAGCTTCGGTTTCGCCGAGCAACCTGCCAAACGGCTTTCGCAGATCTGGACCTATTTTGGGCAGATCAACCCGCTGCTGCGACAGACGGATCCGAACAATTATCGTTCCGTCGCCGCAACGATCGACGCAGAGGCAGAGGCGGATTATGGCTCACCGGCCATCCGGAAAATCTACTCACGATGGATCCCGCAATTCGGGCGGTCCATCGCCCTGCGGCAGAACGATATTCAGCTCGGCCGCTTCCGTGATCCGCCGCGCAAGTTCAATTTTTCAGTCATGCGCTTCGGTCCTCAGGGCATCATTCTCGGCGGCGGCTATCGGGTCTCGTCGTGGAATATGCAGGACGCTTCCGGCGTCCAGATCGACGCGCCGATCCAGATCACGCGACTGAGCCCGGGGCCGGCTTCCTTCGACGTCGATGCGGAGGAAGTGCTGTTCACCCATTTCGACCCTGACGATCTGAACAACCGCTTCATCATCGTCGATGGCAACACGCTGAATTTCAACCTGCGCACGGTGCATGACACGCTGTATCCGGAGATCACGGCGGGGCAGAACCTGACCTGCATCGTCGAGACCGGTGTCATCGTCGGCGGGTCGGGCGCTGGGAACAAGGCGTTCGACGTCGGGTCCTGGCCCGCCGATATCAACCTCTTCCTGATCGTCCGAGGGCGCATCCAAGGATGCGGCGGGCGCGGTGCTGACACGGAGGACGGGGAGAACCCGGCAGCGGCCGGTTCGCCTGGCGGGATTGCTCTCTACACCCGCTATGACATCGAACTGGACGTGGACGAGGGGGAAATCTTCGGCGGTGCCGGTGGCGGCGGTGGCGGAGGCATGACCTTTGACGAACCGGGATCGCGCGCTGGCGGTGCCGGCAGCGGTGGCGCCGGTTATCTTCCCGGCGCAGGAGGGTCGGTCACCTCCTCTGCAGGCGGCTCGGTGCCGGGTGTCGCGGGAACGACGGAGGCCGGCGGCGTGAGCTCCACACCAAGTGGCGCCCGCGGCAAAGGTGGCAATGGGGGTGGGCCTGGTCTCGCGGGCCAGGCCGGGGCGAATGGCGGCAGCCTCGGGTTGCCCACCACGGGCGGCGCCGGTGGTGCTGCGGGCGCGGCGATCGACGGGATCAGTTACGTCACCGTTTCAGAGGGGCCCGGCGACATCCGCGGATCCCAGATCAACTAGGACACAAACATGGCCCTTGGAGCCTTTCAGCGAACCGTTGTCGACGACGCGGGGAACGTGGTCCCGTCTGCCTCAATCGAGGTGCGCGACCAGGTGTCGGACAGCATCGTGTCGATCTATTCGGATCGTGACGGGGAGGTTTCCCTCGGCAACCCGTTCACGGCCGACACGGAGGGGTTCTTCCGGTTCCACGTTGCTGGGGGAGCCTACAAGATCTCGGCGACATCCGGCGCCTTCACGCGGGTCTGGGAATGGGTCGCCATCGGCCTGCTGCAGGAGCAGGATGAGATCGAGCTGCCGGGGACCGTGGTGCAGAGCGAGGATGTCTCGCAGATCGTCACGCTCACGCAATCGGCTTATGACGCGCTCGATCCTCCGGACGAGGGCACGCTTTATCTGATTATCGAGGCCTGATCGCATGGGCTTCGCGGTCGAGGATGTCCCGATCATCACGGCCTATAAAGGCGTGCGAAAGGTGGCGGCGGGATATTACGGCGAGGACCTGGTGTTCTGGCCGGGGCGGGCCTTCAAGATCTCTCCGGCGGTCTCGGGCAAGGCCCTCTGGGATCTCGACGAGGATGGTCCCCTGACGCTCAGCACGGTGGGCAGCTGGGAGATCATCCCCGGGCCAGAGTTCGCCGGGGTCGTCGACATGAACGGGCCTGGTGGCTCCTCCGGTGGCCTGGGAGCGTCTGCGGCGACCAATGGCGGCGCCGGCAGCGCCACCACCTTCGGAACGCTCTCAGGGGGCCCCGGAGCGCCCTCCAATGGGGCGATTACCAACACGGCCACCTCCGGTGGAGCGGGCGGCACGGCGAGCGGTGGTGATACGAACACGGCGGGGTCGGCGGGCACGGCCGGCACGACGAACGGATTCAGCAACGGCACCGGCGGATCCGGAGGCGCCTCGCCCAATGGTGGCGCGACCCGAACCGGGCCCACGGCCTCCGGCGGCGGCGGAGGAGGGGACAATCAAGCGGGCATCGCCGGCAATACACCGGGGGGCGGTGCAGCGGGCGGGGCACGGTGGAGCAACGTCTCGTCCGGCACCCGGCGCTATATCGGCGGCGGAGGGGGCGGCGCGCGCTGCATCAAGACCTATTCGGCTGGAGATCTGCCGATGTCGCCCATCACGATCGTGGTGAGCGACAGCGGTGCCGCGGGAACGGGAGACTATGCCGCCGGCGCCAAGGGTGCCGCCGGCCGGGTCGTCATCACTTAGGAGGGTCAGGGCATGGCATCGGTATGGATCACGGAATTTCAGGGGGGCGGGTTCGAGCCCGGCGGGCGGTTCCTGTCGACGGTCGACCGCACCCGGCCGGTGACGACGCAGAAGAAGACGATCGCCGGGGCGACGAAGAGCGATGCCTTCGCGGCGACCACCATTTTCGTCACGCTGACCTGCGACGTCGCCTTCCATGCGCGGTTCGGCGACACCGATGTGGCGGCGACGACGGATGACGAGCCCTATGCTGCCGGCGAGAAATGCGAGGGTGTGGTGACGCCGGGCGCCTTCGTTTCCGTGATCGCGGCCGTGTGATCAAGGTCGACGAAGCATCGGGCTCCCCTCCGATCTGAGGTAAACCATGCAGACTTATGATTGGGAAATCTTCAGGGGTGACAGCCTGCCGAGCCTAGAGTTCGGGCCGAGCTTTGTGGACGAAGAGGGCAATGAGCTGGCCTTTGCCGATTACGATTGGGCGCTGTCCATCAAGCCACCGCGGGGCGCGAAGATCACGCTCACCGTAGGGGATGGACTTACGATTGATGAAGAGGCCGATACGCTCACCGCTCGGATGACGGCAGAACAAACAGATGCTTTGCCCCTCGGCGGGCTCACAAAGTGGCAACTCCATTCGTCCGATATCACGCCCTATATCGGTTCGATTGTAGTGCTGGAACGGGTGTAGCCTGATGGGTTTGCCAGTAAAAGCAGTCCGGCGGGTGAGCCTGGGGGTTGAGTTCCCATCCTCGGTTCCGCGCCAAGGATGGGTGCCAGAAGCAGGCGACGTTAAGGCATCGATTGATGCTGACTTTACCCGTGATCGCTACTGGGACGGGGATGCAGCATCATACTCGTTCGAAAGGTTCATGGCGAGTAATCGACTTCGGGGCTCTTACGCGCGCGCAGGACAGCGCATCGTTCAACGCCGTCAAGGCTGGGTCGTTGTTCCCGCGAATGACGATGCGAAGCCATATGATGCTTTGGGGCAGCCAAAGGGCTTTCGCGCCGATGCTTCGCGAACCAACAAATGCACGTGCGCAAAGTACAATCTTATTGATCTGACCAATCTCACGAAGGGCGGGGATGCCGCGGCGACTCTTTCTGTCGCCAGCAACCCATCCATGATTTCATCTGCCAAATTCGCAAAGGTGGCGACGAACGGCAAAGTCTACCGCCTGGACAATTCTAGCGGGGCTTTACCGGCCACTGCCAGCAGCGGCGTGTCCGGCAACACCAATAAGCATTCCGTTCGCGCCTTGGTTGGAGGCGGTTCCGGGACGATCGGATTGTCGAATGCGGCTGGACAGCAGGAATTTGAGGCTGGCGAACCTCGGTTGATTAAACAAGAGAATGTCACCCCTGATAGTTCAAGCGTGGGGTGGCAGATCCAGGCTAATGCTGGCGAGGTCATCGACTTCTTGTTCTGCGAGATGGTTGAGGTCGTCGCTCTGCCTGATGACATCATTGTAGCAAGTTATGCGGCAATGACGGACACCACCGCGCTTGACGTGCTTCAGCTTGGTCCCGTGGCGTTTGGAGGCTTAAACCCGGCCAATTTCAAGCTCGTTTTAGCCGAGAATGCCGATGATCTCACTGATCTTGTTGGCAGCACGACAACAATTGACGCGCAGGATTTTGCATCAGGAACAGGCGGTTTTGTTGCGGCAGGCAGCGCGGTAGCGGTGGATGTCTCAGGCGAGCTGCAGATCACTGGCGCTAGCAACTCTACTGTAGCTTCCAAATCCTACACGATCACGCCGGGTGAGTTCTTCCGCGTCTCTGTGGCAGGGCGCCGAGGAACCGCTGGAAGCGCGGGAGCGCGTATTGGGAATGCTTTCAACGCGACGACCTATGGCGAGTTTAGCTATTCCTCCTTCACCAAAGCGTTACGGTCTGTCATCTTCAAGGCGTCCAGTGCGAACTTGGTCCTGACGCTCGGATATGGCGCCACTGGGCTGACGACCTTCCACGATGATGTTCTTGTCGAGCAGCTCACCGTGGCTGCCGACCGATCCGTGGCTGCACAGCATCCGGTGGTAATTGGAACGCTCGAGCGTGTGCTGGTCGCGCCCGGCTCAAGCTTGGCCGGCTATACCGGGTTCTCAGAAAGCAATTATCTTGAGGTGCCCTACAATGCGGCATTCAATTTCGGCACCAGTGATATTCACGAGGCGTGTTGGATCATTGGGGAGACCACTGGAGCCTGCGTCTTTACCGACCGCGGCACGCCCGGCGGTCAGCGGCGATATCAGATCTCCCAAAATGAGAGCGGGTTTCTTCAGGCTATAATTGCCGACACTGGGGCTGTTCAGTTTGTATCCACGTTCCAGATAAATGACGGGCATCCGCATTTTATTGAATTGGTGCGGAAGGGAACGACCGCGGTCGAAATTCGATGTGATGGAGAAAGCCAAACCTTTGCCGGCACATCGAAGAGCGTCACGGATACTGGAACGGCTACTCTGCGCATTGGTCTGTCGGCAGAGGGCACCAATCCGGCCGTCGGCTTTATCATAGCAGTTGTTCTCGTGCAGTCTTACGCACCAACTGCCGAAGAGTCAGCTCGAATGTATGAGCAGATGCTTCCCTACTTCACCGAGGGAAAATACGCTGATCCCTTCAACATCGGGCAAGGCTTCCCCTTTATTGGTTATGACCCAACGCTGCCTTTAATCATCGTGACAGAAGCTGCTCAGGATTATCTTGGCACGAACGGTATCCGGGCAGAGCTTACCGACGGCACTTCAATTAGCCGTGCACAGAACTATGTGGGTTCATCAAACGTCCCTGGGCTGTATCTGCAGATTGCGGGAGTCAGCACGGGCAGCACGGGCGAGGGCAACTCGGTTGGAGCGGGCCAGTATGTGAAGGTTGCCACACGCTTTAAGTCTGGTGCAAATCGCGTCCGCTCGGAGATTTCGTCCGGTAGTGAAGTGGCTACGACGTATATTCGCCCTCCGCTCAAAGATCTGTTGCTCGGTGCCTCTCGCAGTAGCAGCGCGAATGCGCTCAAGGGCTATCTTAAGCGGGTCACTGTCTATCAGGCCGATCTGAACAATTCAGAGCTTGATGCTCTTGTTGGGGATTTCCCCCTTTGGACCGATGGTGACAGCTACAATGCGAATGCCGTGGGGCTGGCGAACACTCTGCGTAGCCTCACTGGCTTACTCCTGATCAATACGGCCATCAGCGGCTCAACCTTGCAGCAGACTGCAGACAGAGTGGAGGCCGACGTAGGCTACCATGCATCAACTTTGATAGTCTGGGATGGCTCAGCCAACGGCTATAACACTGTTAGTGAATATGTCGACCAATATGACCGCATCATAGCCGCGCTGGGTCACGATCGGTATCTGATCCTGCCCCCAGTTACACCCAGTGGTGGCGATCCCTTCATCAGCAATCAAATATGGGCGCTGATGCAGGAACGGCTCGATGAGACTCGTTTGCTCGATCCCATGCCGGCCTTGCTTTCGCTCGCCATATCTCCAGGGGACGACGCAGATGTAGCGGCGGGATGCGTGCCGGCGAGCCTTATGCTCGATACGGTGCATCTGACCCAAGCCGCCCTCACCGCAGTAGGCAACGCTGTTGTGGACGATCTCCAAAGTAGAGGATGGATCTGATGCGACTGGGGCTCGGGCTATCACTATCGATGTCAGCAATTGTGGCGGCGCCTTCAATCGTTCCGCCAGTTACCGATGGCCTCGAAGGCTTTTTCCTTTTCGGAGTAGATGCCGCTGAGTCTGCCAAGAACTGGGCACCCGGAAAGGCGGATGCTTCAGTGGTGGGCTCGCCAACCTATGGCGACGACTATGCTGTTCTCACCGGCAACGGCGTGGCCTACTTGCAAACTCAAGTGGATCACACTGAGGATATGACGTTTATCGCGGTGGCTCGGCCGCTATCGGATGCTGCAGCGAGTCTGATCTCGAACTATCAATCACCAGCGACACTCCATGCAGGAAACACAAACGGTTCAGTTTTGTCTTTCAGCACGGGCGTTGGCGCTGATGGCAAGGTGGTGGCAAATTTCGGGAGCGCTTATAACAACGCCGGGACAAGCACCCAGGTAACCGCAGCGCAGGCCAATCCAGGCGGCGATATTAATGCGGACTATGCGATCTCTGGCCGTGTTGAAAACGCCACGCGAGGGAGAACTGTCAATAACCTGACTATGGGGACGGTGAACAGCAACACACCAGGGTCAGTGACAGTAGCAGATATCGGCGGAAAGCTCAGAATTGGAACATCCTACAATAGCCAATTAGGCGCCCAAGTTCGGATCTATGCGTCCATCCTGTTTAGCCGTCGACTTTCGGACGAAGAGCTCACAACCCATTACGATTGGCTTAAAGCCTACTTCTCCGGTTTATCACTCTGAGTCGAAGTTGATAACGTTTTCATTTTGAAAAACATATCCATCTGAAAATACTTTACTTTTCTTCATAAACTCGCGCTACATACAAGTGCATACAGTAGGAGTTATGTAACACATGTTGACTTATTTTGTGATGTATTTCTATCGTGCCCATTGCGAGCGGGGAGGCTCCGATGGTCAGACAAATTGTTATAGTGACGTTAGCTACAATTGCGGTAGCCGCACTTATGATGGAATGTTTCGTACGTATTAGCGGGGTCGCGGATGTTCCGCTCTACGAAGCAGATGATCGAATCGGTTACATACCCAAGCCAGACCAAAGTGAAACTCTATTCCTAAAAAGCCACTGGGATTTTAACGACAAGAGTATGGGTATTTCGCGTCCGTTTGCTGGAGACCCGGAGAGAGATATTCTGTTGGTTGGCGACAGTATCGTTATGGGGACAAACAAATACTATCAAGAGGATAGGTTGGGTCCCCAGCTCGAGAATATTGTGAAGGTACCGGTATGGCCGATAGGGGCTTCAAGTTGGTCTGTTCAGAATGAAATCGAGTATTTAAAGAGGTTTCCAGATGTTGCGGGGTCCGTAGCTCGGATAGTGTTTATATTTAACGTTTTTGATTTCCAAGATGACCCTTCGTCTTGGAGAAATCCGATATCCCATCCGCTCGAGAGGCAATGGTCTCTTGTTTGGTTCTTGGCCGAGAAGTATCTACTGAAGCCAGCTTTTGATCAGGATGAGGTTCTGCGAGTTCAGCGGCGTGACTGGCTTGATGATTTGAGCTTGATTGCGCAAGCCTTAGATAAGCCTATTGATCTGTTTCTTTATCCGACGAGGGAGGAAATCAGCATTGGTAAGCCGTGCTTTACTCTCCCAGACAGACTTTCAAAGGTGCCAAACATCACAATTCACTGTATTGGGAAAGATCCTCGTTGGTCAGTTGCCGACTATGAAGACGACATTCATCCTTTGGCCAACTCTACCCCCAAGCTCGCCCAGATTATTGCAGATAATATTCCTCTTGGGATCTTCGTCGAACAACAGGTCGGCCAATAGATGCCCGTCCGGGCTAGCTACTGATAATCGAAGTGTTTTCCTGGATGCATCGGCGGAGCTGCGAGAGATGGGGGCACCTGATCGAGCCCCGCCGACCGATGCTGAGGTGACGGATCAGCACCGCAGATAGCCTACGCTCCTTCTGACTGAATCCACAACAGATGCCGCTTTTGCGGCCTTTTTTATAATGGAGGGGCCGTGACGGGGGCAATCACATGGGAATTTCTCACGGCGATCGTCGGCGTGCTCGGGGTGCTGGCGGCGGTCTGGCGGTATCTCGAGGGGAGGATCATTCGCACCGAAGTCAATGCAAAGCGTGAGGTCGAGAATGCCAAGCGCGAGGTGGAGGCTGCGAAGCAGGCCGTAGAGTATATCCGCAAGGATATGGATAACCGCTTCGGCCTGATGAATACGACGATTTCGACCATCCAGGTCATGAACGCCGAGAAATATGCCTCCCGCGAAGTGCTGCGTGAGACCGAGGACCGCATCGTCTCGGCCGTGGAGCGGCTGCAGACCTCGGTCGATCGGATGGGTGTGCGGATGGACACCATGCGCGACCGGCTGCCGCCGAAGACCGTCGCCTGAGCCTTTAACCGGAGAAACACATGATCAAGCGCATTGGCGCTGCGGCCGTCCTGGCCGTGGCGGTGGGATCCTTTTGCCTTCCTCTGCTGGTGGTTTCTGTGCCTGCAGCCCAGCCTCGGATCATCCAGGGCCCGCCTTATCCGCTTCCGCCGGGCTGGCAGGCGCCCGCCCGGCAGGTGATCCACTACGCCCGCTGCTTCAACGCCTGAGGTGATCCATGGCTGAACCGAAATGGCTGCAGGTCGCGCGACGCTATGAGGGCGAGCGTGAGATTGCCGGCAAAAAGCACAACCCGAAGATCGTGGAGTTCTTCCGCCGCGTTACGGGCCAGGCGCAGACCGACGAGACGGCTTGGTGCGCAGCCTTCGTCGGCTATTGCCTTGCGGAGGCCGGGCTGCCGAACACCGGTAAGCTGACGGCGCGATCCTATCTCCAGTATGGCGAGCCGCTGGAGGAGCCGAAACTGGGGGCCATCACCGTGTTCAAGCGGGGCTCCTCGAGCTGGCAGGGGCATGTCGCGTTCTTTCTGCGGGACCTTGGCAGCAAGGTGGAGGTCTTTGGCGGCAACCAAGGGAATCGGGTGTGCGTCGCCGCCTATGCGAAGAGGGACCTGCTGGGATATCGCTGGCCCATCGCCGTGAAGCGCGAGGCGGGCGAGCCGCCGCATGACCTGCTGAGCGTGCAGCGGCGGCTGAAGGATCTCGGCTATCACGAGGTCGGCAAGCTCGACGGACTCATGGGCAATCGGACCCGCACGGCGCTCTATGCCTTCAAGGACAATGAGGGCTTGCCCATCAACGCGGATCTGGATGACGCCACGATCCGCGCGCTGTTCGTGACGGCGAAGGCCAGGCCCATCGATCCGGAGCGGGCGACGGGCGCGCCTATCGATTCGAAGATCGTGAAGAACAGCAACCGCAGCATCACGACGGGTGCCGTCGCGGTGGGCACTGGCATCGTGTCGGGCGCCAAGCCGCTGCTCGACCAGGCCCAGGACACGACGGGCGTGGTGGGGCAGGCGGTGTCCGTGCTGCGGGACCTCTCCGACATCGTCGGGCCCTGGCTGCCTTACATCATGGTCGCCGTGGGGGCAGGGGTGATGATCTTCGCCGGCCGCGCGCTGCTCACGCGGCTGAAGGATCATCGGGAGGGCCGCACGCCATGATCCTGGCTTTCATCCTCTCGCCGCTCGGCCGCGTGCTGGGCCTGGTGCTGGCGCTGCTGGCGGCGATCGGCGGCATCTATTGGGCGGGCTACTCCAGCGCTTCGAGCAAATGCAATGCGGCAGCACTCGAGGAGGAGATCCGCACGCTGCGGGAAGACATCCGGATTGCTCGCAATGCGGAAGCGCGGGCGGCCGAGGAGAGTGCTTCGCTTCGCGATATCAATCAGACCCGGGAGAAGACCCTTGATGCTTATGAACAGGAGCTTGCCGAAGAACGTGCAGCGGAGCCCGAGGTCGTCGTGGTGCCGGGCAAGCCTGCTACTCGCAGCTGCAGCTTCATCCTTAGTCCTCGTGACGCAGAGCGGGTGCTCGGCCAATAGAGCGGTGGTCGGGAGGGAGCTGCCGACGAAACCGGAGTTCATGGCGCCAATCGCGCTGTCTCCCGTGAAGGCGGGGCAGGATGCGCGCCTGGTGGCGGCGCGGAAACAGGCGGAGGCCAAGGCGGCGAATGAGAGGCTGGTGGCGAGCGGCCGCTGGTATGAGGGGGTGAGGGGGGATTATTCTAGGCCGGTGGATTGATTGCTTTCCGCCGACTCGGGTTGAAGCTCGATGCCGGAATTTTGAGCCTTCGCGATGAGAAACGAAACGAAGCTGGCACAAGCCCCCAACATAAACAGTGCGTCAGCCTCGTCTTCTGCGGCCTGTGAGGAGGAGAACAGTTCATGCCTAATCCCCTCGCTGGTGTTGGTGTAAGCATATAGGCTTGTTATCGCAGACTTCAGTTGGTTATTTGGAAGAACTCCTTTCCGTTGGAGCATATTCAGAGCAGGTCCAAGTGTGTTGTTTGACTTGGGATCCAATCTGCGAGCGGTGGCCGCCACAGCGTGGATGCTTTCTCTAATACTATCTGCGAATTTACCTTCAGTCAGGAGCTGGGCCGAGTTTCGAAAGTGCTTTCTTACGCCTGAAAATCCGTTTTCTTTTGCTGCGTTCAGGGCTCTTTCCAGAGTGTCCGCTTCCTCCTCTACTCCTATGGGCGCGATGAGATCGCCATCAAAAACCCGGTAAGCGCACTTAGTCTCACTCAAAGCATTTTTAATATAGGTGTTTAGGTCCGAATCGACCCTCACGGACAACACAAATTCACAAAATCCCAGAGTTTTGCCGTAGGATTGTTCCATTACTATATTTTTCACAAATTCGATAACGTGTGAAGCTTTACTGCTGTATTCGTCGGCTGCACGGTGGCAACGTCTTATCCAATAGGTGAAAACAGCTTGATTAAATCTACCGCTAACCCTCCTCCGGTCGATGTCGGTTTCTTTTTTTATGCATTCGTGAAAAATCGCCCACAGTAACGCTCTCGTTTCTTTGCTGACGTGTCCTCGTTGCATTTGTGCGGGTTTAATGAGGCCCTCGCGCTCCTCAAATGTCGGGCGATTCTCACGCAAGGTGTTCTCCATTAAGTCTGCCCTCATATTCAGAGCGCAGAATGATCGGGCTTTTTTCTCCACCTGGTCAACAGCGACATGCCCAAGCGTACATCTTCTCCACCGCCGGCTCGTGTTGAGCCCTCCCTGCCTACCCTCGTCCAACAGCCGCCCAAGGGCCCGCAATGGGTCCACGAGATCAAGTGGGATGGCTATCGGCTTGCCGTTCATATCAACGGCAAGGACATACGCGCGATCACGCGCAACGGCTTCGACTGGACCGACCGTTTTCCCACCATCATCGAGGCCGCCGGCAAGCTGCGGGTGAAGAGCGCCATCCTCGATGGTGAGGCCTGTGTGCTCAACGAGCAGGGCATCTCCGACTTTGGTCTGATGCAGGCGGCGATCGCCCGCGGCCGGAAACCATCGGACAAGGTAGTGCTCTACGTCTTCGACCTGCTGTTTCTGGATGGACAGGATCTGCGCAGCCAAACCCTGGCCTCGCGTCGCTTGTACCTAGTCGAGCTGCTGGAGCGCACGGCACATCCCGGTCTCGTGCTTTCGGAGGAAATCCCAGGCTCGGGCGAGGCAGTGTTCCGTCATGCGTGCCAGCTCGGCCTCGAGGGCATCATCTCCAAGCGGAAGGATCTTCCGTACGTTTCCGGACGAACAGCGGCCTGGCTAAAGACCAAGTGCGTGTTGCGCGACGACTTCGTGGTCATCGGCTATGAGCCCGGCATTGCTGGTTCTGTGAACAAGCTGCGCGTGGCAAGACGCGATGAGGATGGTGTCCTGCATTATGCGGGCGGCGTCGGAAGCGGGCTGTCAGAACGGCTATCGAAGGGCCTGAAGGCGCGCTTGGAAAAGATCGCGATCGCCAAGCCGGTGATCAAAGGCCTCCGTCAGAAGGGCATCATCTGGACTGAACCGAAGGTGGTGGTTGAGGTGGAGTATCGAGGTCTGACAACCGCAGACCAGAAGCTGAGACATCCAGCGTTCAAAGGGGTCCGGGAGGATAAGTGACCTTCAATCCAGCAGGTTAGTGAAGTGCAGGGCGCAGCGCTTTGACCAGTCGAAATTCTCGACATTGGGGCAATCCGATTCCCGCGCAATCCGGCTCAGCACCTCGGGACAAAAGGTCTCCGGACCATATCTCTCGATGAGGGTTGCTAGCCGATATTTACCGGTCCGGTCGCACCTGGCGCAGCGCACATGCGCCATGGGCTTGGGATACTCGCTGATATAGGCGGCGGGCTTTGATATTGCGGCAGCAGGATCGTCCACGGGCTTCATATCCCATGCCTATACCTCGTTCAGCCACGACAATGAAGTGTCCGGCGCCTTGGGCGTGCCCTCGGTCACGTCTCTAATGTCTTCCCATGGGTCGTGAACGTCAGGGTCGGGAATCCATAGGGCTTGCCGAGCCGTTCCGGCTTCCGCTGTAATGGTTACTAAGTGGCAACCTGACAGCACCAGGCACTTGGCTACTAGTTGCTCTTCAGATGTGTCTGAGGCCATCAGTCCACCGCCCATCGCTCGACCAGCTGTTCGACAGAGCGAAAGCTTTCAACGCCTCCGCCTTCGATAGCCACGGTGGTGGGTTGTGCCGACGAAATGCGACCGAACCGCATATGATTGTTCTGTATCGCCCAGGGTTGGCTTTTGACGCGCAACAGCGGCATCGGCCAGCGATCGGGGTCTTTGATCATTTTGGCGTGCTGCGCCATCCGCAGCTGCTTACTTGCTTCGGACCAGGTGATCATTCTTCATTCTCCTAAACGAACCTACGTTCGCTCATAGCTGTCATACCGCTGATTCCCTTTTTAAATCTGTGATCTCGCGAGGTTCAAGCTCGAACGCCAGTGGCCGGTCGCTCATGACGCGGACTTTGAGAACGCCAAGGGAACATCTTCTGTGATTCTTTCCGCGATTCTCGGAACCGAAAGTCACAGAAAGAAGCGGAATGTTCCTGTTTTAGAGAAATGAGTGCTTGCACTGCCCATCTCAAAAACGTAAGGAAACCCCTAGTTTTTGAGGTCGCGGGGCATAGCGCAGTCTGGTAGCGCACCTGGTTTGGGACCAGGGGGTCGCAGGTTCGAATCCTGCTGCCCCGACCACTTATCCGAGCAGGTGGAGACATGGTGGCGCGTATCTTCAAGCCGGCCAAGACGGCGATGCAGTCGGGACGGGCGAACACCAAGGGCTGGCGGCTCGAGTTCGAATCGGAGGAGCCGCGCACGGTGGATCCGCTGATGGGCTGGACCAGCTCCGGAGATATGAAGCAGCAGCTGCGGCTGCATTTCGACACCAAGGAAGAGGCGATCGCCTATGCCGAGCGGCATGCGATCACCTTTCGCGTGTTCGACGACAATGAGGCACCCGTGCGCCCGAAGGCCTATTCCGATAACTTCAAATGGGGCCGTGTCGGCAACTGGACCCATTGAGCCGGAGGGACGGCACCAAGGCCCCGTAGCTCAGTGGATAGAGCAACAGCCTTCTAAGCTGAAGGTCGGAGGTTCGAATCCTCCCGGGGTCGCCATCACTGCTTCCGTATCCCATGGCGGGCTTTCCTCCATCCACAAGACGCTCAAAAACCGCGCTGGATCGACTTCCGGCGGCCGGCATGGGCGGGAAGCTCTCTCTCGACGCGAATGCCCGTGAGGACGCTGGATCAGCACGAGACCGCCGATGCTCCGCGCCGAAGGCGGTGAGAGGGCTGCGATCAGTCGACCAGCTGCACCACATGCTCGTAATGGCCGGCGTCCTTGCGTGTGGTGGTGACCTGCCCCCGAGCTCCCAGGAAGCGGCCGGTCCCGCCGATGACTGCGCGCACCTGCGGCGCATCGGCAGTCATCTCAGCTTGGCCCTTTGCATAGAGAGACTTTCCGCCGATCACCAGCGAGTCGATCCCGCCGAAGTCCAGCACGATGGTCGCGATGCGGTCTTGGAAGGGGTCGCCTTCCGTATCGGGCATGTCCACCGTGGTGAGCATCCCGCTCATGATCCCCTTGGCCCCGTCCTGAGACGTGAACGGGGCTTCGAAGGCGAGGATGTCCCCGTGGGAAGGTCCGGACGGGCCGACATCGATATGGGTCAGTGCGGGCTTGTCCTGCACGATGCTGAAGGTCTGATCGGCCTTTGCCGGCGGAGCGGCCGCGAGGCAAAGGCAGGCGGCGCCGGCCAGTGCAAACAATGTTCTCATGAATTTCTCTCGGTATAGCAGGTCAGACTCGCCCGAACGCATCCAGGGAGCGTTGAACCTTCGGGGGTGCCGCCCGACCATACCTGCAATGCCGTCTAGGGGTTCATGAAATCGCCGCATTTCGGGATCTCTCCCTGACTGCCCCAGGGCACGATCGGCACTGTCGACGTCGAGTTCTGGGGGCTGCCTTCGATCAGCTTGTCCGTGTACGCCAGGTAGACCAGCGTATTGCGCTTGGCGTCGCACCCGCGGACGATCTGCATCTTCTTGAAGAAGAGCGAGCGGCGCTGCGAATACATATCCGCCCCTTGAGCGAATTTCTCCTTGAAGCGGATCGGCCCCACCTGACGGCAGGCGATTGACACATCCGAGAGTTCTTCAGATAGCCCCGCCCATCCGATCCAACCGCCTTTTTCCGGAAGGGTGAAATAGCAGGCGACCCCCTCCACCAGCGGATCGTCGATGGCATAGGTGGCCAGCTTGTGATCGGGAGAGAGAAATTTCCAGACGGTGGAGCGCTTGAAGATCAGCTCCGGATCATCGGCAGCGGCGCTGGCTGGAGCCTTCGCGACCGCACCGAGAGCCAAGACGGCCAGGATGATGAGAGCCTTTTTCACGCGCTATGTTCCTCGCAATGCAAACGAGCGCTCGACATAGGGTGCCGCGCCCCTGTTTCAAAGAGCCTGGCTTGCTCACGCCCTCGCCATCCGGGCGAATCCATCCGTGAGGTCGGCCACCAGATCGTCCACGGCTTCGAGGCCAATATGGAAGCGCAGGGCAGGGCCCGCATCCCAACGTGTGGCGCTGCGGTAGGATCGGGGGTCGAAGGGCACGACCAGGCTTTCATAGCCCCCCCAGCTGTAGCCCATCCCGAACAGCGACAAACCGTCCAGCATGGCGGCGACGGCGGCATCGCTCACGGGCTTCAGAATGACCGAGAACAAGCCGGAGGCGCCCGTGAAGTCCCGCTTCCACAGCGCGTGCCCCGGATCTTCGGGCAGGGCGGGGTAGAGCACGCGCTCGACTTCGGGGCGCGCCTGCAGCCAACGGGCGACCGCCAGCCCGCTTTTCATGTGCCGCTCGAGCCGGACGTCGAGCGTGCGCAGTCCCCGCAGGCCGAGATAGACGTCGTCGGGTCCAACCGCGATACCGAAGGCATGATGAGTATCGTCGAGTGCCTTGAAGTGGCTCTTCCTGCTGGTGATCGTGCCCAGCATCACGTCCGAATGGCCTCCGAAATACTTCGTGGCGGCCGTGACCACGATATCGGCGCCATGCTTGAAGCCGTTGAAGAACCGTCCCGTGGCCCAGGTATTGTCGAGCATGACCAGGACGTTCTGCGCCTGCGCCGCGGCAGCGATGGCCGGAAGGTCCTGCACTTCGAGGGACTGCGATCCGGGTTGCTCCGTATAGACGATGCGGGTTTCGGGGCGGATGAGGCCAGCAATGTCCCCGCCGATGAGCGGATCGTAATAGCTTGTCTGCACGCCCATGCGGGCCAGGACGGTATCGCAGAAATGGCGCGCCGGACGATAAACCGGGTCCGGCATCAGGATATGGTCTCCTGCCGAGACGAAGGTCAGCAATGCCGTCGTGATGGCGGACAGACCCGATGGGCAGATCAGCGTCGCCTCGCCACCCTCGATGGCCGTGACCCCTTCTTCGAACGCCCGATGGGTGGGCGAGCCGCCCCGGCCATACAGATAAGGCTGCGTGCGTGCGTGCAACGCCTCGACGCTGGGATAGAGCACGGTGGAGCAGTGATAGACGCCGGGATTGACGAAACCGTGCTCGGTATACCCCATGCCCGCTTTCGTGAGTTGCGTTTCCAGCGCATAGGTCTCCAGCGGTCTCAATTTGTCTCGCATCTGCGGTGATCCGTTTCCTGACGGGGGTGTGAGCCTCTGCTCAAAGGGGAGCCCTGCGAGCGGCTTCAGTCAACCAAACTTGTGCGGCATGCCGCAAGGCCGCTGCGATCCTCTTGACCTCATAAGCAAATTCGGCTCCGATGCAGTGCAAGGATGCAGGGCATTCTTGCAGGACCAGAAAAAACCAGGGTCTTAAGGTGGTGCCATATGTCGGCGGACGGGTAAGACCGATCCGGTGACCGCGCGAGGGGCGTTGTTGGTATGCCGGCCCATACCGGTGAAAAGGACTAATCAATGAAAACAAAGCTGCTTTCGCTGGTGCTCGGCGCCACCCTTGGGGTGGCTGCGGCAACGGCTGCGTCGGCAACGACCCTTGAGGATGTGAAGGCCAAGGGATTCATTCAATGCGGCGTCAACCCCGGTCTGCCGGGGTTCGGTGCGCCGGACGACAAGGGCAACTGGACGGGCATGGATGTGGACTTCTGCCGTGCCGTGGCCTCTGCCGTCTTCGGCGATGCAACGAAGGTTAAGTTCACTCCTCTTTCCGCCAAGGAGCGGTTCACCGCCCTTCAATCGGGCGAAATCGACCTTCTGGCCCGCAATTCCACCTGGACGATGCAGCGCGACACCGGCCTGGGCCTGACATTCACCGGCGTGAATTACTATGACGGCCAGGGCTTCATGGTGCGCAAGTCTCTCGGCGTCGACAGTGCCTTGAAGCTCAATGGCGCCTCCGTCTGCACCCAGACCGGCACGACCACCGAGCTCAATTTGGCGGATTATTTCCGCGCCAACAACATGACCTATCAGGTCGTGGCCTTCGAGAACAACGAGGAGGTCAACCAGGCCTATGATTCCGGTCGCTGCGATGTCTTGACCACCGATCAGTCCGGTCTGTACTCGACGCGGCTCAAGCTTGCCAATGCCGATGACCACATCGTTCTCCCCGAGATCATTTCGAAAGAGCCCCTGGGACCGGTCGTCCGCCAGAACGATCCGCAGTGGTTCAACATCGTGAAATGGGTTCTGTTCGCTCAGATCAATGCCGAGGAACTCGGCGTCACGGCGCAGAACGTCATGGACATGAAGAATTCCACCAATCCGGAGATCCGCCGGCTTTTAGGCCTCGAGGGTGATTTCGGGACCGGCATTGGGCTCACCAATGATTGGGCGGTGAACCTCATCAAGAACGTCGGCAACTATGCCGAGGTGTTTAATCGCAATATCGGTCCGGACACGCCGCTTGGCATAGCCCGCGGTCTGAACGCGCTCTGGAACAAGGGCGGGATTCAATACGCACCGCCCGTCCGGTGACGCTTTCGAACCGTGCTGGCCGAGGGGGTCGGCACGGTTCGCTGTCTGAGCTGTCGCTCCGACCGGTCCGCAATCGAGAGCCCGATCAACGGGACAAGTGGCATCGGGCGGCAGGGCGGACGAAGCCGCTCGCGGTTGCGGGCACCTGGCCCTTGCGGGCGACCGGACTAGCCGATCCGGTACGGGGTGAGAGAATGCGATGAGTGCGGTCACCGACGAGGTGCGCGCCCGGGATTCGAGGACATCCTTCTGGAATGATCCCAAGATCCGGGGAATTCTGTCCCAGGCACTGCTGATCCTGGTGGTTGGCTGGTTTGCCTGGGAGATCATCGACAACACGGTCACCAATCTCCAGGAGCGGCGCATAGCCTCCGGCTACCGCTTCTTGGAGAACACGGCCGGCTTCGGCATCGTCCAGACCCTTATTCCCTATTCGGAAGTGTCGAGTTACGGCCGCGCCTTCGTCGTCGGCCTGCTGAATACCCTCCTGGTGGCCGGTCTTTCGATCGTCGCCGCGACGCTCCTTGGCTTCGTGATCGGAATTATGCGGCTGTCGAAGAATTGGCTGATCTCGAAGATCGCCGCCGCCTATGTTGAGGTGATCCGCAACGTGCCGCTGCTGCTGCAGCTCTTCGTCTGGTATCGGGCGGTCCTGAAATCCATGCCTTCCCCGCGCGAAAGCCATTCCTTCGCCGATCTCTTCTTCGTCAACAATCGCGGCCTTTACGCGCCCTTTCCATTGTTCGGCAGCCGCATGATCTGGGTGTTGGCGGCTCTCGGCCTCGCTGTCGTTCTGACGGCCATATTCAACATCTACGCCAAACGCCGCCAGGAGCAGACCGGGCAGCGCCTGCCGCGCTTGTGGGTGTCGGTGGCCCTGATCTTGGGCCTTCCGGCCCTGTCCCTCATCATCAACGGGGTCCCCGTCAACTTCACCTATCCGGAATTGCAGGGCTTCAACTTCGTCGGCGGCATCAACATGATCCCCGAATTTGTTGCCTTGTTCCTGGGCCTCTCCATCTACACCGCCTCGTTCATCGCCGAAGTCGTGCGTGCTGGCATCCAGGCGGTGAGCAAGGGCCAGACCGAGGCTGGAAACGCCCTTGGACTTCGGGGCGGGTCCATCCTCCGCCTGATCGTCGTGCCCCAGGCCATGCGTGTGATCGTGCCGCCTCTGGCCAATCAATATCTGAATCTGACGAAGAACTCCTCCCTGGCTGTCGCCATCGGCTATCCCGATGTCGTCGCCACCGGCGGTACGGTTCTCAATCAGACGGGACAGGCGGTGGAGGTGATCTCGCTCTGGATGGCGGTCTATCTGACCTTGAGCCTGCTGACTTCCGGCTTCATGAATTGGTTCAATGCGCGGATTGCGCTGGTGGAGCGTTAGGCCATGACCGGCGAACCCAACGCGCCTCGCGTGCCGGCTTTTGTGCGGACGGAAAGCCTGCCGCAGCGACCTGCGCCCGTCTCCGAGCGTGGCGTCATCGGCTGGATGCACGCCCACCTGTTCTCGAGCTGGCTCAATGCCGCGCTGACGGTGGTCGGCCTCTACGTGATCGTCTCGGTCGCATGGTCGGTGATCGACTGGGCGATACTGCGCGGCATCTGGGACGGAGCCGACCGTGAGGCCTGCCTCTCGACCGATCGCGCAACGCCGGCCGGAGCCTGTTGGGCCTTCGTTCGCGCGAAATTTCCCCAATGGGTCTACGGGCTCTATCCCCTGGACCAGCGATGGCGGGTCAACATCGTTTATATCGTGGGCGCCCTGGCGCTCATTCCCATGATGATCCCCTCCGCTCCCTACAAGCGCGCCAACGCGCTGTTCCTGTTGATCGTCTATCCCATTCTGACCCTGATCCTGCTGACCGGTGGCCATTTCGCCATCGAGGCCTCCGACTGGCTGCTCCTTGTCATTCTTCTCGCGATCGCTCTGGTCTTAATTGTCCTCTTGGGCCGCGGTGCCGGCATGGTCGACGTGCCCTCCGCCTTGCGCCTCTGGGTCAAGGTCGCCCTCGGTCTCGTCCTGCTCTATGCTCTGCTCGGATTCGACTTTGGGATGGTTGCCGTCGAGACATCGTTGTGGGGCGGCCTGCTGGTGACGTTGGTTGTGGCCATCACCGGGATCGTGGCCTCCTTGCCTATCGGCATTATTCTGGCCCTCGGCCGACGCTCGAGGCTTCCGGTGGTACGGATGCTCTCGATCATGTTCATCGAGCTGTGGCGCGGCGTGCCCTTGATCACCGTCCTGTTCATGGCCAGCGTCGTGCTGCCCTTGTTCATGCCGGCGGGCACCTCCGTCGACAAGCTGTTGCGCGCCCTGATCGGCGTTGCCCTGTTTTCCGCGGCCTATATGGCGGAGGTCATCCGGGGCGGGCTGCAGGCGATCCCCAAGGGTCAATACGAAGCAGCGGCGGCGGTGGGACTGCCCTATTGGCGCATGATGCAGTTTATCATCCTGCCCCAGGCGTTGCGGATCGTCATCCCCGGGATCGTCAACAGCTTCATTGCCTTGTTCAAGGACACGACACTGGTCAGCATCATCGGCATCTTCGATCTGTTGGGCATCCTTCATGCCGGTCTCGCCGATGCGCGCTGGTCGACGCCTCAGACCGCAGCCACTGGCTATTTCGCCGTAGCCTTGATCTATTGGATTTTCTGTTTTTCCATGAGCCGGTATTCCATCTTCATGGAGCACCGCCTCGGAGCCGGGATGAGAAGGTGAGGAGCTGACATGGCCGAAGCTGCCGTTTCTTCTGCAAACGATCGAGGACTCTCCGCTGCGGAAGGCGAGCCCGAAGTCGCGGTGCAGATCGTGGAGATGAACAAATGGTTCGGCGATTTTCACGTGCTGCGCGACATCAATCTCACGGTCTACAAGGGCGAGCGCATCGTGATCTGCGGCCCGTCGGGCTCCGGCAAATCCACTTTGATCCGCTGCATCAATCGCCTGGAGGCGCATCAATCGGGAACGATCATCGTCGATGGCATCGAGCTGAGCGATGATCTCAAGAAGATCGACGAGATCCGCCGCGAGGTCGGCATGGTCTTCCAGCACTTCAACCTGTTTCCCCATCTCACCATCCTGCAGAACCTGACGCTCGCGCCGATCTGGGTCCGCAAGATGCCGAAGAAGGAGGCCGAGGAACTGGCCATGAACTACCTGACCCGGGTGAAGATCCCGGAGCAGGCGAAGAAATATCCGGGCCAACTCTCCGGCGGCCAACAGCAGCGCGTCGCCATCGCCCGCGCTTTGTGCATGAACCCACGCATAATGCTCTTCGACGAGCCGACCTCGGCCCTCGATCCCGAAATGATCAAGGAGGTGCTCGACGTCATGGTCGATCTGGCACAGTCGGGGATGACCATGCTCTGCGTGACCCACGAGATGGGCTTCGCCCGCCAGGTCGCCAATCGGGTGATCTTCATGGATGAGGGCCAGATCGTCGAGCAGAACGAGCCGACCGAGTTCTTCACCAAGCCGAAGAGCGAACGGACGAAAATGTTCCTCAGCCAGATCCTGCACTAGCGTTTGACAGGAATTGCGGCTGGATGTCGGTCCAGTCCGGAGGCGCCCGGGCGATATGATCCCGGCTTTGACCGATCACCCTCCTGAGGCAAGCCCCCGGCGCAGGCGCTTGGCGAGAGCCCAGAGCTTCGGGTTCGTCTTGATGCGGCGCTTGACCCAAATGCCGAGCCGAACCGCGCCCGTATAGATCAGGCCGCGAAAGGTGATCCCCCTGACCATCTCATGCAGGGCGACGCGTCGATCGATCCAGGGATCCTTGTAGTTGCCCTGACCGGCGCCGAAATCGAAATGCGCAAGGCCGGCCGTGGTGCACGCCTCGATCGCCCGCCGCAGCACGGCATCGCCTGGCGAGAAGGACCGCCAGCGGCTGCCGGCCATGGACAGCACCAGCGCGTGAAACGTGCCGTCATGGATGCCCCCGCAGGCGATCCCCAGGCTTTCGTCGTCCACACTGAGGCGGTAGAGCGCCAGCCTTGGTCCCTCGGCCCCGCTCCGCGCCGCCAGCGCGCGCAGGAAGGCTCTCTCTGGCGCCTGGTCCCCGCAGGAGATGCCCATTTCCTTCATGCGCTGCTGATGCTGTGCGAACAAGGTCTCGATCGCAGCGGCCTCCTCGGCTCCCCGTTGCGGCAGTCCGAAGCGGACGGTGCCGGTCCGGGCCAGTCGTGCATCCCGCTTGCGCGCCGCCCGTCGCGAGCCGCTCGACCGATGCGCGGCATGGAGGGTCTCGTAATCCCCGGTCAGCGCGGTCACATAGCCGTCATTGGCGCTGCGGCTCGTGAACAGGAGGCGCAACGGGTGCGGAGTGCCGAGCCATTCTGCCGGCAGCGCCGTCAGATGCACCGCATCATGCGGCCCGACGGCCTTCACGATGGCAGGCCACCAGGGCTGCAAGTCGCAGCCCGCTTGTTTGAGAAAACCTCGGTCGTAGAGACCGAAGCCGTAATTTAGGGTGGGCGCCGTGGCCCAGGTCAGGATCCGGCAGTGAGACCGCGTCACGATGGCGAGCGGCAGCAGGAAGGCGATCTCGCCGGAAGGGCGCCGTCCCATGATGATTCTGGCTTCGATCCCTGCGGTGCGCCCGATCGTCTCCAGGAAGGCCGAGCACCATTCCCAGGTGTCGTAGAACGTCCCCAGACCGCGCGCCTGCAGGTCCCGCCACGCCTCGCCCAGCGCGTCGAAATCGGCATGGCAGGAGAGCTGGAGAGGCGGATGGATGCTCCGGGTTCCCTGGACGGGGGCCGGCTTGGCGGCGACCTTCAGGCGTGGCATTGGTCTTGCTTCGAAGTGAAGGCCTGGCAATGCCACGGTGGACCTCTCGGCTGAGCCTATGTGCCTGAAATCCCAAGCGGGACCGTTCTGGCACAGGCAGAACTGGACATGATCGCCGATGCAAGACCCGCGCCTCATTCAACTGGCTCTGAAGTTCCTGGACGCGAGCGGCGCGGCGAGAATCCTGGCGCCTGCCTTTCGGGGGCGGGGTGCAATTTTAATGCTGCACCACGTCCGTCCGGGTGGCGGCACGGACACGGGCTTTGCCCCCAATCGCGGCCTTGAGATCACACCCGAATTCTTAGCGGCCGTCATCGACCATGTCCGGGCGCGCGGCTACGAGATCGTCTCCCTCGCGCATGCCGTGGAGCGGCTCAGAACCGGCGATTCCGGCAGGCCCTTCGTGGTCTTGACCCTCGACGACGGATATCAAGATAATATCGACCACGCCGTTCCGGTTTTCCGAGTCGCGAACGCGCCTTACACGATTTTCTTCGCACCGGCGATTACCGATGGAACCTGCGAATTATGGTGGCGCATCCTTGAGCTGGCCATCCACGACAACGACGCGGTGCACGCCGAAATCGAGGGGGAACGTCTCCGCCTCGCCGCACAAACGGCCGAACAGAAGATGAGCGCCTTCATGGCCTTGTACTGGCCGGTTCGGCGGATGGAGGAACATGAGCAGCGCCGCTGGATCCGGCGTTTCGCGAGTGCCTACGGGATCAACGTCGACCTCTATTGCCGCTCGGTGGCGATGGACTGGGATGCGGTCCGCACCCTCGCTGAAGATCCCCTCTGTACGATTGGCGCCCACACGATCAACCATTATGCTGTGGCAAGGCTGCCGGCGGAGGAGGCCCTCGCCGAGATGAGGCGCTCCGCCGATCGGCTGGCAGCAGAGACTGGAGTGCGGCCCCAATTCTTCGCCTATCCCTATGGCGATGAGGGCTCGGCCGGGCCGCGGGACTTCGACCTGGCAGTCGAGGCCGGGTTCACGGCAGCGGTCACGACCGCCAAGGGTGTGATCAAGGCGAACCATGCCGGCCAGCTGACTGGCCTGCCGCGGCTCTCCCTCAATGGCGACTACCAGCGCCTGGACTATCTCGACGTGCTGCTCGGCGGCCTGCCTTTCGCCGCCCGCGACCTTGCCCGCACGCTTCTTCGGCGCTAGGAGGCATCCGGCTTCTGCATCCACGAGACGATCGCCATGGCGGGGATCACCCACAGGAGCCCGCCGATCAGATAGAACAGGGTCTGCGCCCAGACCGAAGCCCCCGGCATATGCGTGGCGCCATAGACCATGGCGGCCAGGCAATAGACGATGATGAACACGACCAGGACCACCGTGCCGATGAGCTTGCGAATGCGGCGGGGAAGGCTGAACATGACGTGTCTCTGCTCCGACGCGACCCACTGCCGCGTGCTCTTGGCTGATCTTGCCCTCGATGAGGCGGCGACGTAATCGAGTGCTATGTCCGAAACCGTTCTGAGCGCGTCAAGTCCCGAGATCGCCGCGGCCAGCGAGAAGCAGCGTCGCGCGAGGCCGGCCATCCGCGCCTGGCTGGTGGTCGTGGCGCTGCTGATCATCGCCATGGTGACCGTCGGGGGGGCGACCCGCCTCACTGAATCCGGTCTGTCCATTACCGAATGGAAGCCCTTGCTCGGCGCCATTCCGCCGCTCACCCATGGCGACTGGACGGCAGCCTTCGACAAATACCGGCAAATCCCGCAATACCAGATCCTCAACAAGGGCATGAGCCTGGAGGAGTTCCAATTCATCTATTGGTGGGAATGGGCCCATCGCTTTCTCGGCCGCTTCATCGGCATCGTCTTTCTCGTGCCCTTCCTGTTTTTCTGGGCCACGGGCCGGCTGGAGAGGACGCTGGTTCCGAAGCTGGCGCTGATGTTCCTGCTCGGCGGGCTGCAGGGTGCGCTGGGCTGGTACATGGTCGCCAGCGGCCTGTCGGAGCGCACCAGCGTCAGCCAATATCGCCTGGCCGCGCATTTGGGCCTTGCCGTGCTGATTTTCGGCGTCATCTGGTGGACGGTGCTGCAACTCGGACGCGTCAAGCTCCGGCCCCGCATGCCGTCCACGGGCAGCCTTGGTGCGGGTCTTGTTGCCGGCCTGATTTTTCTACAGGTTCTTCTGGGTGGCCTCGTAGCCGGCCTGGATGCCGGCATGGGCTACAATACCTGGCCGCTCATGGACGGCGCGCTCATTCCCGTGGGCCTCTGGCACCTGTCGCCATGGTGGCTGAACATGTTCGAGAATGCGATGACCGTGCAGTTCGATCATCGGATTCTCGCTTACGTGATCACTCTGGCAGCTTTAGCTCAGGCATGGCGTCTGCGCGCATCGGGGAGCGGGGTTGCGAATGCGGCCATCGCCGTGGTGGTTCTGGTGCTTTTGCAGGCGACCGGCGGCATCCTGACCCTTGTGCATCAGGTGCCGCTCTGGCTGGGCCTGATCCATCAGGCCGGGGCGGTAATCTTGTTCGCCGCCAGCCTGTGGATGCTTCATCGCACGCTCTACGAGGCGGATGCGCCTCAGGCCGTCAGGGCCTGATCGAGATCGGCGATCAGATCCTGGACGTCCTCGATGCCCACCGACAGGCGCACCACGTCGGGCCCCGCGCCGGCTGAGGTTTTCTGTTCATCCGTCAGCTGCCGATGCGTGGTCGATGCCGGATGGATGATCAGCGAGCGCGTATCGCCGATATTGGCGAGATGGCTGAACAGCTCGACCTTGCTGACGAGTTTGATTCCCGCATCATATCCGCCCTTGAGGCCGAAGGTGAGCACCGCGCCCGCGCCCTTGGGCGAATATTTCTGCTGCAGGGCATGGTCCTGGTCGCCCGGCAGGCCGGCATAGGACACCCAGCCGACGGCCGGATGGCTCTTCAGGAATGTCGCGACCTCCAAGGCATTGTCGCAGTGCCGCTGCATTCTGAGGCTCAACGTCTCCATGCCGGTGAGGATCAGGAACGAGTTGAGCGGCGCGATGGCGGGGCCGAGATCGCGCAGTCCCAGCACCCGCGCTGCGATGGCGAAGGCGATATTGCCGAAGGTCTCATGCAGCTTGAGGCCGTTATAGCTCGGCGAGGGCTCCGACAGGGTGGGGTACTTGCCGTCCTTGGACCAGTCGAACGTGCCCGCATCGATGAGCGCGCCGCCGACTGAATTGCCGTGGCCGCCGAGGAACTTGGTCAGCGAATGAACGACGATGTCGGCGCCGAACTCGATGGGCTTGATCAGGTATGGTGTCGCCAGGGTGTTGTCGACGATGAACGGCACGCCCAGCCGCTTGGCGATTTTGGCGATGGCCTCGAGATCGGTGACACGGCCGCCTGGATTGGCGATCGACTCGGCGAAGATGGCCTTCGTCTTCGGTCCGGCGGCCGCTTCGATAGAGGCTGGATTGTTGGAATCCGCCCATTTCACGTGCCAGCCGAACTTCTTGAAGGAATGGTTGAACTGGTTGATCGAGCCGCCATAGAGCTGGCGGGTCGCGATGAACTCATCACCCGGCTGCAGCAGGGTATGGAAGATCAGAAGCTGCGCGGCATGACCTGAGGCGACTGCAAGCGCGGCCGTGCCGCCTTCCAGCGCGGCGACCTTCGCCTCCAGCACGGACTGGGTCGGGTTGTTGATGCGGGTATAGATATTCCCGAAAGCCTCGAGGCCGAACAGCGCGGCGGCGTGATCGACATCCTCGAAGACATAGGACGTGGTCTGGTAGATCGGCGTGATCCGGGCACCCGTTGCCGGATCGGGCTGGGCACCGGCGTGGATCGCCAGGGTATCGAATCCTACTGTACCGTCGAGGGCCATGGTTTTCCTCCAGTAAGTCGACCGCTTCGGCGGCCGGTGAAAAGACGCGAGTTCTTAGCCTGGGCTGATAGAAAAAACAATCGTCCGATATACAGAACGACCGGTGCGGGGGGTAACCGATCCTGCTTGGCCGCTCCACTTCCCATTCGACGAACGGGAGCGGGCGTCAGGAGAGCGCCACCGCCTGAAGCGCGGCATGGTGAGATTGTTCTTGGGCCTCGCCCTGCAGCCACCGGTCGAAATCCGCCAAGGCGCGCCGGCTCATGGCGTGTTTGCGCGCCACGGATTTCTCCTTGCCCCTAAGCCGTTTTCCTTCGAGGCGCGGCACCTCCACATCCGGGAACAAGCCGAAATTGACGTTCATCGGCTGGAATGAGCGCGGCCCCGGGCCATCCTCAATGGCGAGGTGCCCGCCGGTGATGTGGGCCAGCAGCGCGCCATGGGCCGTCGTCGCAGGCGGCCCCGCCAAAATCTGTCCCAGGCGCTCGGCCGCGGCGAACCGTCCCGCCAGAAGGCCGGTGGCGGCACTTTCCACATAGCCCTCGACCCCGGTGATCTGTCCCGCAAAGCGCAGATGCGGCGCGAGCTTCAGGCGGAACTGGTCGTCCAACAATTTGGGGCTGTTGAGGAACGTGTTGCGGTGCAGTCCTCCCAACCGTGCGAATTCCGCTCTTTCCAGTCCGGGGATGGTGCGGAAGACCCGACTCTGTTCGCCATGCTTCAGCTTGGTCTGGAAGCCCACCATGTTGTAGAGGCTGCCCAGAGCATTGTCCTGGCGCAGTTGCACGACCGCATAGGCCTTCTCGTCCGGCTTATGCGCATTCGTCAGTCCGACCGGCTTCATGGGTCCATGGCGCAATGTCTCGACGCCGCGCGCCGCCATGACCTCGATGGGCAGGCAGCCGTCGAAATAGGGGGTGGAGGCCTCCCATTCCTTGAACTCGGTCTTATCGCCCTGGATGAGCGACTCGACGAAGGCGAAATACTGCTCTCGGTCCAGGGGACAGTTGATGTAGTCGGCCCCGGTGCCGCCGGGGCCCGGCTTGTCGTAGCGCGATTGGAACCAGGCCACGTCGAAATCGATGCTGTCCTTGTGCACGATCGGAGCGATCGCGTCGAAAAAGGCCAGGGCCGTCTCGCCGGTCAGATCGAGGATGGCCTGCGCCAGGGCCGGCGAGGTGAGGGGCCCCGTGGCAATGATGCTGCTGCCCCAATCCTCCGGCGGCAGGTCTGGAACTTCGCCGCGCGCGATGCTGATCAGGCCGTGGCTGGTGAGCGCCTCCGTGACGGCGGCCGCAAACCCGTCCCTGTCCACGGCAAGCGCGCCGCCCGCCGGCACCTGGTGTCGGTCGGCGCAGGCCATGATCACAGATCCTCCAGCCCGCATCTCCGCGTGCAGCACGCCGACGGCGTTGCTCGCCGCATCGTCCGAGCGGAAGGAATTCGAACAGACCAGTTCGGCCAGGCTGTCGGTCTTGTGCGCCTCCGTGGAGTGCTCGGGGCGCATCTCGTGGAGGATGACGGGGATGCCGGCCTGGGCGATCTGCCAGGCCGCCTCGGATCCGGCAAGGCCGCCGCCGATGACGTGGAGAGGGGAGGGTGTGCTCATGCACCGCAAACTAGTCGCGGGCGAGGATGATGGCAAATGGCGTTGCGTCCCGCACCCGAGCCGACGTCATTCCGCCGGTGCGACCCGCTTGCGGGAATGGTTGGGCGCCATGCTTTCGAAGACCCCGTCGCGCCGCACCAATCCGTGGAACAGGGCTGCTGCGAGATGCATCAGGATCAGGCCGAAAAAGGCGAAGGCCAGATAGTAATGCGCACTCCACAGCAGCGTGTAGAGCCGGTCGCTCTGCGGGAGGATCGCGGGAAGCTGGATGTTGCCATAGAGCACGATGGGATAGGCGCCGGCCGAGAGCATTCCCCAGCCCAGCAGCGGCATGGCGATCATGAGCCCGTAAAAGGCGTAGTGCGAGCCTTTCGCGGCGAGCTTCATCGGCATCGGCATGTCCGCCGGCAGCGGTGGCGCGCCATGGCGAAGTCTGACCCCCAGCCGCAGGATCGCGAGCACCAGGATGCAGATCCCCAGCGTCTTATGCGTCGCCAGCAAGGGGAGATATTTGGGCATGACGGTCGAGACCATGCCCACGCCGATGAACAGCATCGCCAGGATGCAGGCGGCCATGAGCCAGTGCAAGGAGCGCTGAAGAACGGTGAACTGCGTGCGGTTGCTGGTCATTGTGAGGGGCTCGTCGCAGTGGACAAATGAGAGGGATAGTCCTTCGCTTCCGAGGTGCGCAGGTCGTAGGACCGGGCATAGGCCGCCGACCGCGCCGCGGGGAAGGGATCGTCCGAGACATGGATGCCGTCGGGCAGTATGGTCGGGTCGAAATTGATGTCGCGGCAGGGACCGTCGCGCTCGGCTTCGATCTGCTGCACCACCAGCGTGCCCACATTGACTGTCCGTCGACCCGCCGGCCAGGCCTGGCTCGGGTCGCTTGTCGGGTCCCCGGGCTCGGCGATGGTCACCACCAGGCTCCAGCGCTGGGGCGCCTGGGCGACCCGCTGCGTGATCTCCTGCTCGAGATGGTCGGGTCCGAGCCTTGTCAGCTCTTCATCCGAGATCGGCACGACCTGCGCCTGCGGCTCAAGCGACCATCGCACCACATGCTCGGTGCCCGCTTTGTCGACGAAGACGAAGGCATTGAGGCTGTTGAAGGGATCTTCGGCATAGCTGGACGTCCAGGGCGCAGTCTTTGCCCACGCCCCGAACACGGCGAACTCCGGATGGGCGGTTGCGAAACTCTTCATCGCATCCGGATCCTTGCTGTGCGAGGCCTCCAGCAGGCCGTAAAAGGCCTGGGGCGTCGCCACCGGGAAGAATGGCGGATTGATCATGGCCGAGCGCCACACGCCGCCGTCCGGGGTGGAAAGCTGCAGGCCCATGCCCCGCACCCGGACTGTGGCATCGGCTGCGTGAGGATCCACCGTGCCCAGGTTGAACCGTCCCAGGGCCGGATACTGCCCGGCGGCGAAGACCCGCGCCCTGGAGAGTTCGCTGCCATTGCCGTTGGACTCGAACACCCCGGTAAAGCAGATGCCCTTCGCGTGATTGCGCCGGTGGCCGAGGGCTGCACCCTCGGGGGGTGCGAAGGCGGCCACGAGCTTAGTCGGCGTCAGGCGCTCGGGCGAGAGCCATCCAGCGGTATAGGCGAAGAGCCCGCCGACTGCGGCAACGACAGCACCGATCAGCGCCAATGAACCGAGCCCGGAACGCGATGACATTTGAAGCTCCCGTTGAATCGGCGGACGTCCCATTGGGGCCGACGGACAGCGACAACAGTAGCGCTCTATTCTTTCAGACTCTATCTGACCTGCGAACCTTTTTTCTGAAACGACTGGCGAGAACATCCGGTGGCTCCGCGCCACTTTTTACCCCGTCGCTCGTTCCCGTTGGCCGGAAGCGGGCCCCGGCTCAGGCCTTCACCCGCTCCGATTTCGGGTCGTAGAACGGCTGCAGCTGCACGACGGCCGGGTAGCGCTTCCAGGCGATCTCCACCTCGAAGCTGCCCTCTTTCAGGAACTCCGCCGTCACGCCATCCTCGTGGCGGACATAGCCGAGCGCCAGCGACTTGCCCAGGCGGTGGCCCCACATGCCGCTGGTGGTCGATCCGATGATGCGTCCGTCCCTGAGGATGGGCTCCTCGTGATACATCATGGGCGCCGCCGGGCCGTCATCCTGCAAGGCGACCGCCACCATGCGCTTCGGCTGCCGATTGGCCTCCCGCTGCCTCTTGAGCACCATGTCCCCGATGAACCCTCCGGGCTTGTCATAGGCAACCGCAAAGCCGAGCCCTGCTTCGATGGGGGTGTCCTCGTCGCCGATATCGTGGCCCCAATGCCGGTAGCCTTTTTCCATCCGCGCCGAATTCATGAGGTGATAGCCGCCATGGGCGAGACCGAAATCCTCGCCGGCCGCGGTAATCGTCTCGAAGACATGGGCCGCGAACTCGCCCGGAATATAGAGCTCCCATCCGAGTTCGCCGACATAGGTGATGCGCGAGGCGCGCACCCTGGCATAGCCGATCTCGATCTCCTTCGACGTCCCGAAGGGAAAGGCCGCATTCGACAGGTCTTCGCCGGTGAGCGACTGCAGGAGCGCGCGGGCTTGGGGGCCCATGACCCCCAGCATCGGCAGCCCCGCCGTGATGTCCGTCACCATGCAGTGGGCATCGTCGGGAATATGCCGTTTGAGCCATGTCAGGTCGCGGATCTGGTTGGCGCCGCCGGTCACCACCATGAACTCGCTCTCCGCCAATCGGGTGATCGTCAGATCCGCCTCGATGCCGCCGCGCTCGTTGAGCCATTGGGTATAGACGAGCCGGCCGGGAGCCACATCGATCTTGTTGGCGGAAATGCGGTCCAGGATGCGGCAGGCATCTCGGCCCTGCACCAGGAATTTTGCAAAGCTCGACTGATCGAACAGGGCCACTTTGTCCCGCAGCGCGCGGGCCTCGGCGCCGGTGTTGTCGAACCAGTTCTGTCGCCCATAGGAATACTCATAGTCGGGCCTGGTGCCGGGGGCGGCAAACCAGTTGGGCCGCTCCCAGCCGCTCATCTCGCCCATGCAGGCGCCCGCGGCCACAAGCCGGTCGTGGAAGGGCGAACGCCGCACGCCGCGTGCGCTCTCCACCTGCCGGAACGGCCAGTGCATGGCATAGAGCAGCCCCAGCGTCTCGGTCGTCCGGTCCCGCAGATAGCTGCGGTTCGATTGGAACGGATGCATCCTCCGGATGTCCACATCCGCCAGATCGATGGGCGGATGGCCGTCTTTGATCCACTGGCTCAGCACCTTGCCGACGCCGCCGGAGGACTGGATCCCGATCGAATTGAAGCCGGTGGCGACGAACAGATCCTTCACATTCGGCGTCTCCCCGAGCAGATAGCGATCATCGGGAGTGAAGCTCTCGGGGCCGTTGAAGAACAGCGAGATGCCCGCCGTCTCGAGCATCGGCATGCGCGACACCGCAAATTCCAGCACCGGCTCGAAATGGTCCATGTCCATGGGGAGCGTCTCGAAGGCGTGATCCTCGGCGATCCCCTCCATTCCCCAGGGCTTCGCATTCGGCTCGAAGGCCCCCAGCAGCAGCTTGCCGGCATCCTCCTTGTAATAGGCATATTCGTCCGGCACGCGGGTCACCGGCATATTGCGTGGCAGCTCCGCGATCGCCTCGGTGACGATGTAGAAATGCTCCGCCGCATGCAGCGGCAGATGGACCCCGAGCGGCCTTGCGAGCTCGCGCGACCACATGCCCGCGGTGATCACTACCTTGTCGCTGCGGATCTCGCCTTCCGCCGTCACCACGCCCACGGCCCGTCTGTTCTCGGTCAGCACGCGCTCGACCTTGACGCCCTCCAGGACCTTGGCGCCTTTCTGCCGGGCGCCGGCGGCAAAGGCCTGGGTGGCGTCGATCGGATTGATCTGGCCGTCATTGGGGAGAAAGACCCCGCCGACCACGCCATCCCCGTTGAGATGCGGCAGCCGCTCTTTGATGTCGCCCGCCGACAGGGCCTCGACCTCGAGTCCGAAGCTGCGGCCCATGGAAGCGCCGCGCAGGAATTCCTCGAGCCGCCCTTCGTTCAGCGCAACGGCGATGGAGCCGTTTTGCTTGAAGCCGGTGGCCATGCCGGTCTCGGCCTCCAGCCCACGAAACAGCTCCGTTGTATATTTTGCGAGCTCCGTGAGATTGCGCGTTGCACGCAGCTGTCCCACCAGGCCTGCCGCATGCCATGTCGTGCCGCAGGTGAGCGTCTTGCGCTCCAGCAGCACCACATTGGTGATGCCGATGCGGGTGAGGTGATAGGCGATCGAGCAGCCGACGATTCCGCCGCCGATGATGACGACATCGGCACGTTCTGGGATCCGGCTGGACATGGGGATGCTCTCCGCGAAAAAGGGAAATGTAGTGCGGCGGACCTTAGCCGAGCCGGCCGGTTCCTTGAAAGACTGGAAGCGACGCAAAAATGCCTCTATGGCACTGCCGCCGGCAAAGTGTTGGCGTAGCCATCAGCATCGGCTATACAATTTCGTTCGTTAAATCGAACAATTCCGAAGGGATCACGGCCATGTACAAAGGCGATGTGACGCCTGAACAAGCCTTTGCCGCGCTTGAGGCGAAGGGGAACGCGGTTCTGGTGGACGTGCGCACCGAACCGGAATGGGGCTACGTCGGCATGCCGGCTGTCGATAATCTTTTGCGCATTTCCTGGCAGGCCTATCCCACCATGCAGGTGAATGGCGGCTTCGTGGACCAGGTAAAGGCCGCCGGAGTGTCGGCAGATGCCGAGATCTATCTGCTCTGCCGTTCGGGCGTCCGCTCCGCGGCGGCGGCGTCCGCATTGGCCGCCTCCGGCTTCGCCAACGCCTATAACGTCGCTGGCGGTTTCGAGGGAGACCGGGACATGGACGGTCATCGGGGCAAGGTGAACGGCTGGAAACACGCCGGCCTCCCATGGGTTCAGGGGTGATCGACGCGTGACCAAGGACAGTTCTGACCGCGGCCGGGCAGATCCCGCCGCCTGGGGTGAGGCGACACGGCTGGTGCGGGGCGGCTTGAGCCGTTCACCGCACGGGGAGACGTCGGAGGCTCTCTACCTCAATTCGGGCTTCGTCTATCCGGACGCAGAGACCGCTGCCGCGAGGTTTGCCGGCGAGGCGGAAGGCTATGTCTACGCCCGCTACGGCAATCCCACCGTCACCATGTTCGAGGAGCGCTTGCGTCTTCTGGAAGGCGCGGAGGCCTGTTACGGTACCGCCAGCGGCATGTCGGCCGTCTTCGGCGCCCTGGCCTGCCAGCTGCGCGCCGGCGATCACATCGTTGCCTCCCGGGCTTTGTTCGGGTCCTGCTATCAGATCATCACAGCGATTCTGCCGCGTTTCGGGATCACCTACACCCTCGTCGACAGCGGCGATCTCGACCAGTGGCGCAAGGCCTTCACCCGCCAGACGAAATGCGCCTTTTTGGAGAGCCCTTCCAATCCCGGCTTAGAGATCATCGACCTTGAAGCGGTCTCCCACATCGCCCATGAGCATGGCGCCATGGTGGTGGTGGACAATGTCTTTGCCACCCCCGTCCTGCAGAAGCCGATGACCCTGGGCGCCGACATCGTCGTCTATTCCGGCACCAAGCATATCGACGGCCAGGGCCGCTGTCTGGGTGGGGCGATCCTGTCGACGGCCAAGTTCAAGGAAGAGCAGCTGAAGCCCTTCCTCCGCCATACCGGTCCCTCGCTCAGCCCCTTCAATGCCTGGGTGATGCTGAAGGGACTGGAGACCCTGAAGCTGCGCGTTCTTGCTCAATGCGCCGCCGCCGAGCGGATCGCCTTGGCGTTGCAGGACATGGCTGCTGTCGAGCGGGTCTTGTATCCCACCTTGCCAAGCCATCCCCAGAGGGATCTGGCGATGCGACAGATGAAGGCCGGTGGCACTCTCGTCACCTTCTTCGTCAAGGGTGGCCGCGCCCGCGCGTTCGACGCCCTTCGGCAGCTGCGCATCATCGACATCTCCAACAATCTCGGCGATGCCAAGTCGCTCATCACCCATCCGGCGAGCACCACTCACAGGAATATCGGCGAAGAGGCGAGGGCGACCATGGGGATTACCGAAGGCATGCTGCGCCTGTCGGTCGGGCTTGAGGAGGTTGAGGATCTGCTCAGCGATCTTTCGAATGCGCTAAGCTGACTTCACTGCAAGGTTGACGTTTTCAGAATTGCAAGTATAAGTTGCAGAACTGATAACGTGAGTTACTGAAGTGTTGAACGCGATCCATTCTCAGCCGCTCGCAGCGGCGACCTCCGCCGAAGCTCCAGCTCAGCCAAATCTGCATCTTGTTACATTCAAAACGATGGACGCGGCGGGCGTCGCGCAGCTCCATGCCTGGCGGGATCTGAACCCCGCCGCAAGGGTCACGCTCTATCAAGACACTGTGGACGATCATCAGGCCGTGGGGCAGCACTACCGCCCCTCACTCTTCAACCCAGCTGTGCGCTTCGCGAATACAGCTGAGATCTTCTCCGCCCAGCGTCCCCAACGCCCATTTCTCGACGATGCCTATGTCGAGGCAGTCCAAGACCGCAGGATCGGCGACGCTATGACGTTGGCCAAAGGCGTCATCAAGGGAACGATGGGGGGCCAGGTTTTCGATCTGTTTGACGATCCCTTCCATGTGTGGCCGACCTCTCCAAAGGTCCGCTCGGACTCACTGGTTGCAATGGCTGAAGAAGATCTGGATGATTTCACCACGCCCAACCGGAGCGATTTTTTCGACCATCATGGCATCCTCTGAGGATGAATGGACTGCGAAGCCTGTCTCTGCGGTCATGCCGACTCATAAAAAATGGTGTGAGTCCCTGCCGACTTTCCTGTGATGCCTCATGCTTAAATCCGGTCTAGGCCTTCTGGGCTGGCGTCAGCCCAAGACAATCAATCTCGCCTTTTTCGATGATGCGCGGAGCGGATATCCGATCGCGCAAATGGTGGAGAAGCTTGCGGTGGAGAGGCTCGCGCAACTGGAGAGGCCGGACATCCCCAATCACTTCTTCTTCAGTGAGCGGGATTCCACCGCGATGCAGTCGCTCTTCGGACAGAGCGGCCTCAGCCGGCTTGCCGAGAATGACCTCTTCAACGAGATCAGCGAAAGCTCCCGCCGCAATTTGCTCGACGCTTTTCCAGGGGTCAGGGCCTCTGAGATCCCCCTGGAGCGGGTCGTGGCGGAGATGACGCCATTGCCGAGCCTCAAAGACAAGGCGTCGGCATGGTTGAAGCTGAATCCCGAGGCCTCTCTCACGGTATGGCGGGATGGCCCGGCGTCAGCCATCCCCAAGAGCCTTGTCGAGCACTATCTGCCGCCGGGGACACGGGTCAAGAACGTCGCGGATCTGTTCATCGCTGCGGGAAAGAATTCGCCGGCAGGAGTCAGTCCCAACGAACTCCCCTATTCGGAAGCGCTCCGCCGCGGCCATTATCCGGAAGCCGAACGCTATTTTTCAGCCGAGATCAGCGACAAGACCAGTGGCCATGTGGTCTCCTTCTGGCAGGATCCTCAGGCTCTGCCCTGGCCTCCGCCGCGGCCGGAACCTCCGCTGCCGCTCGCATCGATGGTGTCGGAGGGGCTGGCAGGGGATGTGTCTCACCTGCCATCGGGCTACGATACTCTCTTCGCTCATTGAAAGGATTTAGACAGCGAAACGGAAGCTGCGGGACTCAATCTTTCATTAACCGTGCCATGCGATATTATCCACATGAGCACGGTAGCGTTTTTGCGGCAGAGCACAGTGGTGGCGGGACTGGTCCTGGCCTTGGCGGGACCGGCCGTTGCAGCTGGTAGCACTTCATCCAACACGGTTGAGCAACTTTCCGAGGCAGCCAGCGCTGCGCTGCAGAAGGGCGATCTCAAGCGGGCCATCGAGCAATTTAGCGCGGTAATCGGCACGCCGGGCATCGCCAGGGAGGCCAAGGCCAAGGCTGAGCTTAATCGTGGGCTCGCCTATCAGCGCCAGGGTCTGCACGCCAAGGCCGCCGAGGACTATGGCGATGCCTTGGCTCTGGATGCCCTGGATGCCCGCACCCGGGCGATCGCCCTTTACAATCGCGGACTGGCCTATCGCAAGCTCAACCAGCCCGGATTGGCGATCGAGGACTTCACGAACGCGCTGTTCCTCAACGCGACCTTTGCGGAAGCCTATATGAGCCGCGGCCTCGTCATGCGCGAGAGCAACAAGCCCTATTACGCGCTGTCGGACTTCCATAAGGCCATCGAGAACGATTTCAGCCGTCCGCAGCTCGCTTATTTCGCACGCGCCTTGGTGTTCGAGGAACTGGGTCGCACCGACGATGCCAAGAACGAGCTGAATCGCGCGCTCATGGCCAAGCCGGACTTTGCCGAGGCCCGACAGAAGCTTGCGAGCCTGGGCGGCCCAGCCTTTGGGGATGCCTCTGCCGAAGTTCGTCCGGCCTCGATCTCCTCATCCGGCGCCGAGACTCTGGGCCAGCAGGTGGCGAGCGTTGACAGCGCCATGATCACTGGTTCGGTCGGTGCGGCGGGCCAAGCGGGGACGGGTTCAAACCTGCCCACGGCCGTGACGCCACCCGCTCATCTGCTTGACGATGATGCACCGCGTCCCGCCAAGGTCGCCTCGATCGCGCCTTTGGCCTCGATCAAGTCGCGCAAGCCTGCAGCCGCGCAAGCCACCGCCACATTGCTGGCGACCAGCGAGGCGACGCCGGCCCAACCGGAGCCCAAGCGGGTGAAGGTCGCGACCGCCGAAACCGCGGCACCGGTCAGCGATGCCTCGCCATCGCCCATCGCCTCGGCGCCGCTTGCCTCTGCTGAGCCGAAGGGATGGTTGATCCAATTGTCCTCGGCCCAGAACGAAGCGGGCGCCTGGGGTGTCTGGAAGAAGCTTTCCGCCAAGCACGAGACTGTTTTGAAGGATCAGCAGGCCGTTGTGATGCGCGCCGATCTGGGGGCCAAGGGCATATTCTATCGGCTGCGGCTGGCGGGGTTCGATAGTCAGAAGGAGGCCGCCAAGACCTGCGGCTCCCTGAAATCGCGCGGTCTCTCCTGTTTCGTCACCAAGTCCGACTGATCAGCCCGCGCGAAGGAGCCGGACCGCCTCGTCGCGTTCGAACAGATAAAGCAGGGTGCGCAGTGCCTGTCCGCGCTCGCCCATGAGGTCGGGGTCCCGCGACAGGACCAGCATGGCGTCGTCCCGGGCGACCGCCAGCAGCTCCCCATGGGTCTCGATGTTAGCGATCCGGAAGCTCTGCAATCCTGACTGACGCGTTCCCAGCACCTCGCCCGCGCCACGAAGCCGAAGATCCTCTTCGGCGATGAGAAAGCCGTCCTCTGTCTCGCGCATGATCTTGAGTCGAGCCGTGGCCGTCTCGCTGAGCGGCCCCTGATAGAGCAGCAGGCACGTCGAGGGCCGGTCTCCTCGCCCCACACGGCCCCGCAGCTGATGCAGTTGGGCAAGCCCGAAGCGCTCGGCATTCTCGATGATCATGATGGTCGCCTCCGGCACGTCGACGCCGACCTCGATCACCGTCGTGGCGACCAGCAGCGAGATCTCCCCCGCCTGGAACCGTGCCATCACGGCATCTTTGTCTGGGCCTTTCATCCGCCCATGGACCACCCCCACGCGGCCCGGAAAGCGTGCGTCGAGGGCTTTGAAGCGCGCCTCTGCCGCAGCGCGCTCGTCCTCGCCTTCGCTCTCCTCGACCAGAGGACAGACCCAATAGGCGCGCTGTCCCTGTGCTAAGGCGCGGTCCAGCCCGCCGACCACCTCCTCGATCCGCTCGATCGCGGTCACCCGGGTGTCGATCTTCTGCCGGCCCGGCGGCTTTTCCGTGATCCGCGACACGTCCATGTCCCCGTAAAGCGTGAGCGACAGGGTGCGCGGAATGGGCGTGGCGGTCATCACCAGCATGTCCGCCTTGCCTCCCGCCTTGGCCTGCAGGGCCAGCCGCTGGTGCACGCCAAATCGGTGCTGCTCGTCGATTACCACGAGCCCCAGCGCCCGGAACGTCACATCCTCTTGGAACAAGGCGTGGGTGCCAATGAGAATATCGATCTCGCCGGCCTCCAGCCGCTCCAGCGTCTTGCGCCGGGCGACCCCCGTATCGCGTCCGGTCAACACGGCGAGGTGCAGGCCTGCTGCGTCTGCCAGTGGCTGCAGCGTTCTCAGATGCTGCCGGGCGAGGATTTCCGTCGGCGCCATGAGCGCTCCTTGAAATCCGGCTTCCACGGTGGCAGCCAAGGCCATGAGCGCAACCGCCGTCTTGCCGGAGCCCACATCCCCCTGCAGCAACCGCAGCATCCGCTGGTCCGCGCTCATGTCGGCGAGGATCTCCGACAATGCGAAAATCTGAGCACCGGTCAGCTGGTAGGGGAGTGCGGCGGCGATCCTGTCGCGCAGATGCCCGTCTCCGGCCGTCCGCCGCCCGCTGGCGCGTTTGAGCTGCCGGCGCACCAGGCTCAAGGCGAGCTGGTTGGCCAGCAATTCGTCATAGGCGAGCCGGGCGCGGGCGATTGCATTTGGCTCGAGGTCGGCGGCCTCCTGCGGGTGATGCACGCGCTGCACCGACTGGGAAAAGCTCAGCCATTTCTGCCGGTGGAGCCATGCCCGGTCCTGCCATTCCGGCAGCTCAGGCACATGGGTCAGAGCGGCTTCGATCGCCTTTCGCAAGGTTTTGGGCGCGAGGCTCGCGGTCATGGGATAGACGGGCTCGAGCAGGGGCAGCTGGTCGAGGTCTTCCGGCGCCACGATATGGTCGGGATGGGCGATCTGCGGCACGCCCCCGAACCATTCGATGCGCCCGCTGACGAAACGTCGCGACCCCTCCGGCAGCAGCTTGCGCAGATAATCGCCATGGGCATGGAAGAAGACGAGGGTGATCAGCGACGTGTCGTCGAAACACTCGATTCGGTAGGGGGCTCTGCTGTTGCGGCTGCTGGGAAGGTGGCGGCTGACCGTGACCTCGACGGTGACCACGCCGGTCTCCGGCAGCTCGGCGATTTTTGGCCGCAGTCTCCGGTCGATGAGGACCACGGGCAGGTGCCAGAGAAGATCGACAACCCGCACCGGTGCTTTGTCCGGCCGCGGCCCCGAAGACAGGAGCTTCGCGAGCAACCGTTCCACCTTGGCGCCGATCCCTGGCAGGGAGACGGCGGAGGCGAAGAGCGGGTTGAGATCCGACGGACGCATGTTTTAGCTCGCGATCATGCGATGGGCTGCACCGCGGGCCTCGACAGGAGCGGGTTCAGCCTCCATATCGGCAGGCATCGTGGCAGTCTCGGCTGCAGCAGGCAGCACGGTGTCTCTCCGGTCAAACTTGCATCATCAGGGGGCGAGCGCCTATGAAGCCTCGACGGCACAACCCATACAGAATTCACGGGCGGCGGGCGAGGTCATGACGGAACATTCGGACGATGAAATGCGCCGACGCAGGCTCGCCTGGCGGTGCGCCCATCGCGGAATGAAGGAGATGGACCTCATCTTCGGCGGTTTCGTTGCCGCCAATATGGATCGATTCTCCGATGCCGAGCTGAGTGAGATCGAGCGCCTGTCCGATCTTTCCGACGGCGAGATGCTGGAATGGTTCATGGGCCGTGCCGACGTGCCCGCAGACTACGACACCCCGCTGGTGCGGGAGATCATGGCCCAGTGCTTCGCGCCGGCGGATTATTCAGGCAGTTGAATCCTCTCTCATGAACACCCGAACCGACCAGCTCCAGGGCCTCTTCGAGACGTCAGGCCGCACCATTCTCGCCGGCACGCCCGAGGGGCTCGATGCGCTTGTCCTGGGCGATCTCGCCCGCCGGGCGGCGACCGAAAAGCGCGGTCCCGTCCTGCATCTGGCCCGTGATGATCAGCGGATGAGTGAGCTCGCCGACCAGCTCTCCTTTTTCGCTCCCGACATCGAGGTCCTGAAGTTTCCAGCTTGGGACTGCCTCCCCTATGACCGGGTCTCGCCCAGTGCCGGCGCCATCGCCGAGCGGATTTCGACCCTTGTCGCCCTGACCAAGGGCTTCGGCGCCCGGTCCGTGATCGTGCTGAGCACGGCAAATGCGGCCCTCCAGCGCGTGCCCCAGCCTTCGACGCTGGCGGGTGCCTCCTTTCGGGCGGCCCCTGGCAATGTGGTCGATATCGCCAAGCTCCAGGCCTTCCTGACCCAGAACGGCTTCAGCCGCACCGGCACGGTCATGGAACCCGGCGAATACGCGATCCGCGGCGGCATCATCGACATCTTCCCGCCCGGCACCGATCTCCCGCTGCGGCTCGATCTGTTCGGCGACACGTTGGAATCGATCCGGTCTTTCGACGCCAAGACCCAGCGCTCGGTCGGCCAGTTGAAGCAGATCGTCCTGGAGCCCGCCTCGGAAGTGCTGCTGATGGAGACCACCATCGCCCGCTTCCGCACCCGCTATACGAAGACTTTTGGCGGCCAGACCGCTCATGACCAGCTCTACGAGGCGATCAGCGCCGGCCAGCGCTACCAGGGCATGGAGCACTGGCTTCCTCTCTTCTACGACCGCCTCGCGACGATCTTCGACTACGCCAAATGGTCCGCCGTCAGCCTCGACCACCAGGTGGATGAATCTGTCGCAGCGCGTCGGGAATTGATCCAGGACTTTTACGAGGCGCGCAAGCAGGCCCTGGAACAGGCGACCTTTGGGGCGGCCCCCTATAAGCCGTTGGAGCCGAACGCCCTCTATCTGACTGAGACCGAGTGGCTCGACGCTCTGGGCGCGCAGCCGGCCCTGAGCGTCTCTCCCTTCGAAAGGCCCGAGGGGCAGGCGGCACGCGTGGTCTCGCTCGGCGGGCGCCAGGGCCGCAGCTTCGCCGCCGAGCGGGCCCAGCAGGAGCGCAATGTCTTCGAGGCGCTCCACGTCCATGTCGGCGAGCTGAGGCGTGCCGGCAAGCGCGTGATCATCTCCGCCTGGAGCGAGGGATCCCGTGAGCGCTTGACCGCCATCCTGCGCGAGCATCACATCTCCCCCGTGGTCACCACCGACACCTGGCCGGAGGTCGAGGCGCGCGAACGCTCCATCGTCAACGTCGTGATCCTGGCACTGGAGACCGGCTTCGAGACGCCGGAATTCGCCATCATCGGCGAACAGGATATTTTGGGCGACCGCCTGATCCGTCGCGCGCGCAAGAAGCGCAAGGCGAGCGACTTCCTGTCCGAGCTGTCGAGCCTTTCCCCCGGCGATCTCGTCGTCCATGTCGATCACGGCATCGGCCGCTTCGAGGGCCTCAAGACCATTGAGGTCCAGGGCGCACCACATGATTGTCTGTTCCTCACTTATGCCGGCGGCGACCGGCTGTTTCTGCCGGTGGAAAACATCGAGCTTGTCTCCCGCTACGGCTCCGAGGAGGCCGGCGTCCAGCTCGATAAGCTTGGCGGCCATGGCTGGCAGGCGCGCAAGGCAAAGCTCAAGCAGCGGGTCAAGGAGATCGCCGATCAGCTGATCAAAACGGCCGCCGCACGACTTCTGAAGCATGGCGAGGTCATCGTCGCGCCTGAGGGCATTTACGACGAGTTCTGCGCCCGCTTCCCCTATGACGAGACCGACGAGCAGCTGGATGCGATTACGGCCACCCTGGAGGACCTTCAGAGCGGCCGGCCAATGGATCGTCTCATCTGCGGCGATGTCGGTTTCGGCAAGACCGAGGTGGCGCTGCGGGCCGCCTTCGTTACGGCCATGACCGGACGGCAGGTCGCCGTCGTCGTCCCCACGACCCTGCTGGCGCGCCAGCACTACGCGACCTTCTCGGAGCGGTTCCGGGGCTTTCCGGTGCGCGTCGAGCAGGCCTCCCGCCTCGTTGCCCGCAAGGATCTCAACGAGACCAAGAAAGCGCTGGAGGAGGGTCAGGTCGACGTGATCATCGGCACCCATGCCATCCTCAGCAAGACCATCAAGTTCCGTGATTTGGGCCTGCTGGTCGTTGACGAGGAGCAGCATTTCGGCGTCAAGCACAAGGAGCGGCTGAAGGAGCTGCGCGCCAATGTTCATGTCCTGACCCTCACCGCGACGCCGATTCCGCGCACCTTGCAGCTGGCCATGACCGGGGTGCGCGACCTGTCGCTGATCACCACGCCACCCCTCGACCGGCTGGCCGTGCGCACCTTCATCTCCCCCTTTGATCCGGTCACCATCCGCGAGGCGCTGCTGCGCGAGCATTATCGCGGCGGCCAGAGCTTCTTCGTCTGCCCGCGCGTCTCCGATCTCGCCGAGATGGGTGAGTTCCTCCGCGAGCATGTGCCCGAGGTGAAGTTCGCCATGGCCCATGGCCAGATGGCCCCGACGGAGCTGGAGGACGTCATGTCGGCCTTCTACGATCGGAAGTTCGACATTCTCCTGTCGACGACCATCGTTGAGAGTGGTCTCGACATCCCGACCGCGAACACCTTGATCGTGCACCGCTCCGACATGTTCGGCCTTGCTCAGCTCTACCAGATCCGCGGCCGCATTGGACGCTCCAAGCAGCGCGCCTATGCGCTGCTCACGGTGCCGGCCGGCAAACCGCTGACCCCCATGGCCGAGCGGCGCCTGAAGGTCCTGCAATCCCTCGACACGCTGGGCGCCGGCTTCACCCTCGCAAGCCACGACCTCGACATCCGCGGCGCCGGCAACCTCCTGGGCGAGGAGCAGTCCGGCCATATCAAGGAGGTCGGCTTCGAACTCTACCAGCAGATGCTGGAGGAGGCGGTCGTCTCCCTCAGGTCCGGAGACTTGGAGGTCGAGACCGAGGATCGCTGGTCGCCGCAGATCAACATCGGCACCGCCGTTCTCATTCCGGAGAACTACGTCGCCGATCTCGACTTGCGCATGGGTCTCTACCGCCGCCTCGCCGACATCGAGGTCGAGCAGGAAGTCCAGGGTTTCGGTGCCGAGATGCGCGACCGCTTCGGCCCTCTGCCCATCGAGGTCGAGCACCTCCTGCAGGTGGTATCGATCAAATTGCTGTGTCGTGCGGCCAATGTGGCTGCCGTCGATGCGGGTCCGAAAGGCGTCGTCGTGACCTTCCGCAACGCCAGCTTCGCCAATCCCATTGGCCTGGTCGCCTATATCAACGAGCAGGGTCAGCATGCGAAATTGCGGCCCGATCAGAAGCTCGTCTTCAAGCGCGACATGGATCAGCCGGAGGAGCGTCTGAAAGGCGTGCGTACGATCCTCAAGCGGCTCGTCCGGATCGTGGAGGAAGCAAAGCCTGTGGCGGCCTAGCGCCTCTTGCCGAAAGCCGCAGTCCCGCTCATTGTCGCTTCGCCGGCAGGTCCCATCTAAGAGAGGGCCGACAATGGGAGGTGGGTGAGCTGTTTCATGGGTAAGGTGCAAACGCCGGCAACGAGGTCGAAGGCTCCAACGGCGCCCTCGACGGATCGCGATGTGGGAGCTTTCTTGGCCGATGTGAAGGCTCGGCCATTGCGCACGGGCGAGGGCAGGGGGCGTCTGGTCTTTGCCATGGACGCGACCATGAGCCGGCAACCCACATGGGACAAAGCCCTGGAGATCCAGGCAAGGATGTTCGACGAGACCGCCAAGATCGGCGGCCTCGATGTGCAGCTGGTCTATTTTCGCGGTCTGGACGAGTGCATGGCCAGCCGCTGGGTCTCCGATCCCGCCAGCCTCGGCCGCCTCATGACGCGCATCCGCTGCCAGGGTGGCCACACGCAGATCCGCAAGGTTCTCAGCCATTTGAAGATGGAGGCCCAGGCCGGAAAGGTGCATGCCGCCGTCTATGTCGGTGATTGTCTTGAAGAGGACATCGACGCCCTCTGCGTCCAGGCGGGAGAGCTCGCTTTGTTGGGTCTTCCTCTTTTCATGTTTCAGGAGGGGGGAGAGCCGAATGCCGAGCGCGGCTACCGGGAGATTGCGCGCCTGACGCGGGGTGCCTATTGCCGCTTCGACGTCAATGCCGCCGATCAGCTCCGCGACCTGCTCTCCGCTGTCGCGGTCTATGCGGCGGGCGGCAGGACGGCCTTGGCGAATTACGGGCGTGGAGGGCGCGGCAACGCCACGCGTCTGCTCGAGCAGCTGCGGTAGGCGTCGCGACATGCAAGTGCTCTTCATTATCGGCCTGGTCCTGCTCTGCGGCTATTTCCTGTCGCGGAACTACGTCAAGGCAGATCCGAAGCGCCTGGCCAAGCTGGTTCGAGGCGGCGCCGGCGCAGTCATCGCCCTTTTTGGTACGATCCTCTCTCTGCGCGGCGGCATTGCTTTTGGCGCACCCTTGATCGCCTTCGGCCTGGGGATGCTCGGGCGCGAGATGAATCTCGTATCCAAGGGTCCCGGTGGCTTCTCGCGGGCCGGGACGCGGGCCCCTGGCCAGCGTTCGACTGTCCGCACCAGCCGTCTCGCCATGGAACTCGACCATGATACCGGGGCCATGGACGGCAAAGTGCTGGGTGGACGCTTCGCCGACCGCCAATTGTCGGCCTTGACCTTGTCTGATCTTCAGCAGCTCTTGACCGAGTGCGCCGCGATCCCGGATCAGAGTCGTGTGCTTTTGGAGGCCTATCTCGACCGCATGCGCGATGGCTGGCGCGAGGCCACGGGCCGTGGCCCCGCCTCTCCGCCGTCGAGTTCGGCCATGTCGCGCGAGGAGGCCTTCCGCATCCTGGAGCTGGAGACCGGTGCCTCCGAGAGGGACGTGAAGAATGCGCATCGGCGCCTGATGAAGAAGTTCCACCCCGATGCCGGCGGCTCCGTGGCCTTTGCCGCCATGATCAATCAGGCCAAGGATGTGCTTCTCGGAAAGCGCTGAGCCTCAGCCCTGGGGCGACAGAGCCAAGCAGTCGATGGACTTCCGCGACAGAGCTTTGCAGGTGGCTTTTGCGCTCTCCTGGGAGAAGCCGGAAAACCGAGCCCGATAGACTTTCTTTTCGCCGTCTGAGGCCTGGGTGAAACCGGATTTTCCGGCAATGGCTTTGACGCCGGTTGCTTTCACTTTGTCGATCTGCTTCTCGGCGCTGCTCTCGGAGGGGAAGGCGCCGACTTGAATGTGCCAGCTGCCATCGGCCGCCCGCGTCGGAGCTTGGGTCTCGGGCGCAGCGATGCTCTGAGTGGTCGTGGGCGAGGCGCTGGCGCTCTCAGCGAGAGCGGCGATCGTCAGCGGCGCAGTCGCATCGCTGGTGACGGCGGGGGTAGATGTCGCGGCGACCTGGACGGGCCGCTCATCATCCCGGGAGTCGATGATCGGCGCCGCAGCGATTGAAGCCTTGATCGCAGGCGGGATCGCGCCGGCATAGGCGGCGATCGTGTAGCTCCGCCGCGCCGCGACTTTCGGGAAGAGCGAATCAAGCATCGCCTTCATCTGCTTGTCGCGCGCAGGACCCGTGCTTCCCCCCATCACGACGCCGACGAGATGCTTGCCGTCGCGTTTGACCGACGCGATGAGATTGAAGCCGGAGGCATTGATGAAGCCGGTCTTGATGCCGTTCGTGCCGCGATATTTCCCGATCAGCTTGTTATGCGAGCGGAAAGTCTTGCCGGCCACCGTGGCGCTCGAGATCGAGAAATATTTATAATAGTCCGGGAAGTCCCGCTGGATGCGCAGGCCGAGCGTGGCGAGGTCTCTCGCGGTGGTCATCTGCGCCGAATTCGGCAGGCCTGACGCATTCTTGAACGTCGTGCGGCTCATCCCGAGGCTGCGCGCTGTATTTGTCATCCGGATTGCGAAAGTGGTTTCGCTGCCGCTGATGGTTTCGCCGACGGCCACGGCCACGTCATTGGCGGATTTGGTCACGAGGACGCGGATGGCCTCATCCGCGGTGATGGACCGTCCCGGGGCGATGCCGAGCTTCGATGGCGACATGGAGGCGGCATGCTTTGTCATGACGATCGGTGTCTTCAGTGTCATCCGACCGGCACGCAGCTCCTGGAACAGAATGTAGATCGTCATCACTTTCGTGATCGAGGCGGGATACCGCAGGTCGTCCGGATTGCGGGAGTAGATCACTTCGCCGGTGGCCGCATCAACGGCGATGGCCGCATATTTTTCCGCTGCTGTCGCAGGCTCTACCGACACCAGTCCGGCGAACGCTGCAAGCAGCGCGACGACGAAAATCGGAACTGACAGTCCCCTGCAGCGCAGAGACGCGCACGAAAAAACAAACTTCATTCTCACCAGACCCGCCCAAAAGCGCCTACAAAGTGAACAACACGGCCGTGTTAGTCAACTCGGACTGCGGAAAAAACGTTTCGTAAACTGCTACTGATTCGCCATACGCTTGTCTATCAAGGCCGCAGAACTGACGCCGGAATGCCATCTTTGGGTCCGCAACCTTCGGCCGCAGCCGCCGTGATCATCTCGATGTCGGATTACCAAATCGTGAATGGGGCCCTCGGCGTTCTTTTTGTGCACCGCACAAAAAATCTCTTGACCCTTTTTGTGCGCTGCATATATTAAACCCCAAGGCCGAGAGTAATGGAGCCACCGCACCTGGCTTCTTCGGCACCACTGAAAAGGGATGGAGTGTTATAATGAACATGATCAATGGCGTTGACGAGATCCAGGCGTTTGGCAAGGAAAACCTCGAGGCATCCATTGCCAGCGCGACGGCAATGACGAAGGGCATGCAGACGATTGCGGCCGAATGTGCCGATTTCTCTGTGAAGGCCTTCGAGCATGGGGCCCAGGCGATCGACAAGGTGATGTCGGCGAAGACCCCTGAGAAGATGTTTGAAGCTCAGCAGAACTTCGCTCGCGAGGCTTTCGAGTCTTACGTCGGCCAGGTGAACAAGCTCGGCGAAATGTACATGTCTGCCGCGCGCGATTGCTATAGCGCCTTCGAAGGCAAGGCGAGCCTCTTCGGCGGTAAGATCGGTCGCTGATCATCGCTTTCTAGCCTGACCCGCGGCGCGCGCCGCGGAGATCTGACAGCCCGGTACGGACGACGTGCCGGGCTTTTTATGTGTCGGTGAGCCCGATCCCGACTTTCCCTCCTCGCAATCCGCCGACGAACTCATATATAATTTCAGCGAACGGTGATCGCCCGGCATCGGAGACCCTTCCGGCGGCGGGGCGCCGTCCGATCGCTCTCATGCAAGTCTTGGTGGCTACGACCTTTATGGCGAATGGAAACAACGGCAATCGAGAAGACGGCCAAAGTGGCGTGGTCACGCGGACGCGAACGCGGACCAAGAAGCCCAGCATGTACAAGGTGCTGCTTCTGAACGATGATTACACGCCGATGGAGTTTGTTGTTCACGTACTTGAACGGTTTTTCAGTAAGGGGCGCGAAGACGCCACGCGGATCATGCTTCACGTTCATCAGAAGGGCGTCGGCATCTGCGGGGTCTACACCTATGAAGTGGCGGAGACGAAAGTGACACAGGTCATGGAGTTTGCACGTCAGCATCAGCACCCCTTACAGTGTACGATGGAAAAGGAGTGATCGGCCCCGTGCCTAGTTTTTCACGCAGCCTCGAACAGGCCCTTCATCGGGCCCTGGCGCTTGCCAACGAACGGCATCACGAATACGCGACCCTCGAGCATCTCTTGCTCGCGCTGGTCGACGACAAGGACTCGGCTGCGGTCATGCGGGCCTGCAATGTCGATCTTGATCTGCTTCGTCGCAATCTGGAGAGTTACATCGATACCGAGCTTGCCAACCTCGTGGTTGATCACGGTGTTGAGTCCAAGCCCACGGCGGGTTTCCAGCGCGTCATCCAGCGCGCCGTCATTCACGTTCAGTCCTCCGGTCGCGAAGAGGTGACCGGCGCGAACGTTTTGGTGGCGATTTTTGCGGAACGCGAGAGCCACGCGGCGTTCTTCCTGCAGGAGCAGGATATGACCCGCTACGACGCGGTCAATTATATTTCGCATGGGATCGGCAAGCGGCCGGGCCTGTCGGAGCCTCGGGCGGTCCGGGGTGCCGAGCAGGAGCAGGCGGACGAAGGTGAGGCCAACGTGAAGGGCGGCAATGACGCGCTTGAAGCCTACTGCGTCAATCTCAACCGCAAGGCGGAGGAGGGGCGTATCGATCCGCTGATCGGCCGGGACGAGGAGGTCCGCCGGACCATCCAGGTCCTCTGTCGGCGTCAGAAGAACAATCCGCTCTTCGTCGGTGATCCCGGCGTGGGCAAGACGGCCATCGCCGAGGGGCTCGCGCGCAAGATCGTCAACAATGACGTGCCCGAGGTCCTCAAGTCCTGCACGATCTTCCAGCTCGACATGGGCACGCTTCTCGCCGGCACCCGCTATCGCGGCGACTTCGAGGAGCGCATCAAGGCGGTGATCAAGGAGATCGAGCGCTATCCAGGCGCCATCATGTTCATCGACGAGATCCACACCGTGATCGGTGCGGGGGCCACGTCCGGTGGGGCGATGGATGCCTCCAACCTGTTGAAACCGGCATTGGCCGGCGGCGCGTTGCGCTGCATGGGGTCGACCACCTACAAGGAATACCGTCAGCATTTCGAGAAGGATCGGGCGCTCGTCCGGCGCTTCCAGAAGATCGATGTGAGCGAGCCTACCGTCGAGGATGCAGTGAAGATCCTCAAAGGCCTCAAGCCTTATTTCGAGGAGTTCCACGGGGTCCGTTACACGGCGGAGGCGGTGCGCACTGCAGTCGAGCTGTCAGCGCGCTACATCAATGACAGGAAGCTGCCCGACAAGGCCATCGACGTGATCGACGAGACCGGCGCCTCGCAGATGCTTCTCCCCGAGAGCAAGCGCAAGCGCACCATCGGCGTCAAGGAGGTCGAGGAGACCATCGCCAAGATGGCGCGCATCCCGCCGAAAACCGTCTCCAAGGATGACGCGGTGCTGTTGAAAGACCTCGCCGAGGACTTGAAGCGGGTCGTCTTCGGCCAGGATGCGGCGATCCAGGCACTGGCCTCCGCCATCAAGCTGTCCCGCGCCGGTCTGCGCGAGCCGGAGAAGCCCATCGGCTGCTATCTGTTCTCAGGCCCGACCGGTGTCGGCAAGACCGAGGTCGCCAAGCAGCTCGCGAGTTTGATGGGTGTCAACCTGCTGCGCTTCGACATGTCGGAATATATGGAGCGCCACTCGGTCTCGCGGCTGATCGGTGCCCCTCCCGGCTATGTCGGCTTCGATCAGGGCGGTTTGCTGACCGATGGCATCGACCAGCATCCGCACACGGTGCTCCTCCTCGACGAGATCGAGAAGGCTCACCCTGACCTGTTCAACATCCTCTTGCAGGTCATGGATCACGGCAAGCTCACCGATCACAATGGCAAGTCGGTCGACTTCCGCAATGTGATCCTGATCATGACCACGAACGCCGGCGCCCAGGACCTGGCCAGGGCACCGATCGGCTTCACCCGCGACAAGCGGGAAGGCGAGGATTCCGAGGCCATCAACCGCATGTTCTCGCCCGAGTTCCGTAATCGTCTCGACGCGGTTATTGCCTTCGGCAATCTCCCCGCTGAGGTGGTTCGCCAAGTGGTCGAGAAATTCGTGCTCCAGCTCGAGGCTCAGCTTGCCGACCGTCAGGTCAATATCGAGCTGTCGTCGGAAGCCGCCGATTGGCTCGCCAAGGAAGGCTATGACGAGCTCTACGGCGCGCGGCCTCTGGCCCGCGTCATTCAGCAGCACATCAAGCAGCCCTTGGCGGACGAGGTGCTGTTCGGCAAGCTCACCGGCGGAGGCACCGTTCGCGTGACCTTGCAGGACGATGCCGGCAAGAAGGCGCTCGGCTTCGAATATCTCTCCCGCGAGCAGGAGATCGCCGTGCCGCCGGAGCCCAAATCGGGCAAGGGCAAGGGGACGTCGAAGCGCAAACCCAAACCGGGTTCGAGTGGGGGCGGCAGCAAGCCGCTTGTGCCGGAATTGACGGATTGAGACGAGAGGGGGCCGCGGGCCCCCTCTTTCATGGAGGGTGTCGCGAGCCGACGCGACGGTGGCGCGCTTTACTTTTTGCCTGAGCTGTTTCATTCCTGCCTCAGAACTTTTGCCAGGGACACATGTGATGGCGACAACGACGAATCGTTCGGATCTCAATTCTCAGGCCAGTGCGGCCGCCGCCCATTTGGGTGGCCCCGCCATCCGCTGGATTTCCACGATCGGTGTCGCAACGCTGGTCTTTGCCGAGGTGGAGGCCACGGCCGCCGCGCTCTGCTGGTCGCTCCAGGGTATCTTGGGCCTGCCGGACACCATCGCCCTCGGCATGTTTTCTATTCTCTTTCTTGCCGGGGTCTGGGCCACGCTGTGGTTCGCGATGCGCAATTGGCATGTCGAGAAGCGCCTGGAGCGGGGCTTGGAGATCGACGATCCGCAATGGTCGGTCATGGCCTACATGAAGCGGCGTTCTGATCCCGCGTGACGGTGTCCGCCAGGCGGATCCGCGAGGTGCCATCACCGAATTTCGGTGAGCGCAAGGCTGACACGCGCGTCGAGATTCTGCTGCTTCACTATACCGGCATGAAGGATGCTCTGACGGCCTGCCGCTGGATGTGTGATGAGCGTTCCGAGGTCTCCTCGCATTACCTGGTCGACGAGCACGGCGTCGTCACCCGCCTGGTGCCAGAGGAAAAACGCGCATGGCATGCGGGCGTTTCCTATTGGGCAGGGGCCAGCGACATCAACTCTCGGTCCATCGGAATCGAGATCCACAATCCCGGTCATGAACGCGGCTACCCTGATTTTCCAGACATTCAGATGCGGGCCGTCATTGACCTCTGCTCTGCCATTGTCGCCCGCCATCCTATTCCACCCGAAGGCGTTCTCGCCCATTCCGATGTTGCCCCGGAGCGGAAGATTGACCCAGGCGAGAAATTCCCCTGGGAACGGCTGCATCGGGCCGGTATCGGCCATTGGGTGCCGCCGGCGCCGATCACGGAGGGAGCGATCCTCCAGGCAGATGATGCGGGCGAGGAGGTGGCCGACCTGCAGCAGGCTCTGAGCGAGTACGGCTATGGCATTGAAGTGACAGGCCAGTATGATCTGCGCACCACTCTCATCGTCACGGCCTTCCAGCGGCACTTTCGCCCGGAGCGTGTCGATGGTCTTGCGGACGCCTCGACGATCGACACCGTGCACAGGCTGCTCGCCGCTCGCCGCACGCACGGCCCTTGACGGCGGGGGATGCCGCCCTATACCTGCTGCCGACGCCAGTTGGCCGGATGGCCGCCCTTGCCCAATGGCGAAAGTCGGGTAGGGGAGGAAAGTCCGGGCTCCAGAGAGACGCGGTGCCGGGTAACGCCCGGCGGGGGTGACCCCAGGGACAGTGCCACAGAAAGCAAACCGCCTCGGGCAACCGAGGTAAGGGTGAAAGGGTGCGGTAAGAGCGCACCGCGCGGCCGGCAACGGCAGCGGCATGGTAAACCCCACCGGGAGCAAGACCGAATAGGGGCGGCGCGGACGGATCTCGCGATCCGGCCAGGTCGTGTCTTCAGACCGTCGCCCGGGTAGGTCGCGCGAGGTGTGCGGCGACGCACATCCCAGATGAATGGTCATCCAGCAAGCTTCGCCTTGTGGACAGAACCCGGCTTACAGGCCGACTGGCGTTTTATCTGATCACGGCTGGTCCGCCGACACGCTGCTGATGTACACTAGCGCTTCGCTACCACCCGGCGGCCTCAGGCGCTCTCCTGAGACATTGGGGTGTCAATCTGATTCGAGGCAGGAGCCATGATCATCAAGAAATTAGCCGTCGTCGCGGCATTGGGTGCAGCCATCGCAGCGGGTGTCGCCGCTCCGCCTGCAGCGCAGGCCCATTGGCATAATGGAGCCGCTTTCGTCGGGGGCATGGTGGCAGGCGCCGTCGTCGCCGGAGCAGCCGTCGCGGCCACGACGCCGCGGGTCTATGTTGCACCCCGCGCCTATTACGGCCCCGCCTGCGGTTACTATCCTTACCCGCCTTGCGGCCCCGTCTATTACCCGCCGCGCTATTGAGGGTTCGTCATCGGCCGATGACCGGCTGTGATTCTGATTCATGTTCCTGGCGCAAGCGTCTGGAACTCAAGAGGGAATATGGACAAATGAGAGTGAAGACGATCTTGGCGGCGGGCCTCGTCACGGGACTCTGCACGGGCGCGGCCTTGGCGCAGACGGCAACGCCCCCCACGCCTCCAATGCCACCGGCCCAGCAGGGCATGCCCGGCATGCCCGGCATGTCGCCTGAGACCCTGGAGGCGTTGAAGCCTCTGAATTGCACCGTCACCAAGGTCATGTCCTGCAAGGTCGAAAGTGGCTGCAAGGACGCCCAGTCCTTTGGCGACGTGCCCCTGCCGGCAAAGGTGCTGGTGGATCCAGAGCACCGTCTCATCGCGGGCGTGAATACTGACGGCCTGCCGCATGTCTCGGACATCCAGCTCTACAGCCAGACCGAGTATTACATGACGGTTCAAGGGATCGACGGGCAGGTCGGCTGGATGATCCACGCCTCCCGCAAAGACCCTTCCATGACCTTTACCGTGGCCTCCCACCACGCCGTGCTGACGGGGTTCGGCGACTGCAAGACCATCGAGAACAAGTAGACCACAAGCCGGCGAGCGGAGACTGCTCTTCGCTCGCACCGCCCTATCCTGATCCGCTGCGGCAAGGATGCCACACCGATCCTGTTTGCCCGAAGTCGCTCGCTGCCCCCCACCATCGCAACCGATTGTTAAGCCTGTTCTGCGCACAGTGCTAACCATCGATTAATGGGCCCTCCCATGGCCTTTCGCGGTGGCGTATCTGACGTGGTGTCGAGTAGCTTGAATGCCTGCCTTTCATAAGGAGCAGATGCCGAGCGGCCATGTGCCGGTCCTCCTCGCCGAGGTGATGGCAGCGCTTGCGCCGAAAGCTTCGGAAATCTTCATCGACGGGACCTTCGGCGCTGGCGGCTACAGTCGCGCTTTGCTGGAAGTGGAGGGCACCACGGTCATTGCCATAGACCGCGATCCCACGGCCATCGCGGCTGGTCAGCCTCTGCTGGAGAAATATCCGGGACGGTTGTCTCTCCTTCCCGGGCGCTTTGCAGAAATGGCGGAGCTGGTCTCCGCTCTGGGAGTGTCCTCGGTCGATGGCGTCACTCTCGATGTCGGCGTGTCCTCCATGCAGCTCGACCAAGCCGAGCGGGGGTTTTCCTTCATGCAGGATGGCCCCCTCGACATGCGCATGGGCGGCGAGGGCATGAGCGCCGCGGATGTGGTGGCCGAGTTCTCCGAGACGGCACTGGCGAATGTGATCTTTACCTACGGTGAAGAACGCAAGTCTCGGCCTATAGCGCGGGCCATCGTCAAGGCGCGTTCGATCGAGCCGATCGCCCGCACGGTCCAGTTGGCCGAAATCGTGGAGCGCGCCTTGGGGGGACGCCGGCCTCAGGATCGGATCCATCCGGCGACCCGCACCTTCCAGGCTTTGAGAATCTTCGTCAATGACGAGCTCGGTGAGCTTGCCCGCGGCTTGGGGGCAGCTGAACGACTTTTGCGTCCGGGCGGACGTCTCGCCGTGGTCTCCTTCCACTCCCTTGAGGATCGGATCGTGAAGCGTTTTTTCGCCGACCGCACGGGCCGCTCTCCGCGCACCTCCCGTCATGCGCCCGAGGAGGATCATGTCGCGCCGAGCTTCGAGGCGATTGGCAGAGGTGTGATCTCCGCCTCAGAGGCCGAAGCGCGCGATAATCCTCGCGCCCGCTCCGCAAAGCTTCGGGCCGGATGCCGCACATCTGCCGATGCCATTCCGCTCGATGCCGAGCGGCTGGGCATGAAGGCCATCGATCGCGAGGCCCTGTCATGCTGAGAATTCTGAACGGCATCCTGGTGGTTGCCCTCATGGGACTGGCCTTCTGGCTCTACCGCCTCGAATACGATGCCCGTGTGGCCGAGAACCAGATCTCGACCCTGAAGCGACAGATCACCGGCGAGTATGAGGCGATCAGGCTCCTGCGCGGCGAATGGGCGCATCTCACGCGACCGCAACGGATTCAGGAACTCGCCGCCAAGCACCTGACCATGGCGCCGCTGCAGCCGCCGCAGATCATCGCGGCTCAGGATCTAGCGACGGCGATCCCCGAATATGATCGGTTCCGTAAGCCCGATGTTGATGGCGATCCGATCGCCAACCTGCTCGATGGATTGGAATAATGATGCGTGTGAGTGAGGAAGGCGGCGGTTACGCGCCCATTCAACAGATCGCCAGTCGAAAGATGTCGCAGGCAACCTTCGGCATGCAGCTGAAGGGGCACAAGCGTGCGCGCCTGATCATCCTCTTTTTTCTCATTGCGTTTTCCGCCGTGGGAGTTCGTTTGGGACAGTTGACGATCGGGACGCCCCGGCCGGTCGACCTGGCGCAGGAAGCCG